>JAYUVX010000034.1:0-135885 GCA_043753855.1 Myxococcales bacterium
TTGATCGGCAAGGACCAGCTCGCGGAGGGCAACGCGAAGCTCGAGTCCACCGAGGCGGTGGCGGAGATCACGGGGCCGGCGACTGCGGGTCTATTGATCGCTGCGATCGGTGCGCCGCTGTCGGTGGTGATCGATGCGCTGAGCTACGTGTGGTCCGCGCTGTGGCTCGGCAAGATCGAGACGCGCTCGGAGCCCGCGGCGCCGCAGACGCCGGCGAAGCGGCTGCGTGGGGAGGATTTGCGCGTCGGGCTGCGCGCGGTGTTCGGGCATCCCTACGTACGGTGGATCGTGATCAGTCACATGGTGTGGTCGATCTGCGGCGGCTTCTTCATGTCGTTGTACTCGCTGTTCTGTCTGCGCGAGCTCGCGCTGTCGAAGGCGCTGTTCGGCGTGATCATCGCGATGGGCGGAGTGGGCTCGCTCGCTGGTGCGCTGATGTCGCGCTGGCTGGTCAGGACGCTCGGCCTCGGGCGCACGCTGGTGATCGCATCAGCGCTGAGCCTGACCTGCGCGGTGTTCATCCCGCTCGCGGCCGGTCCGCTCGCGGTGATCGTGGCGTTCCTGATGGCACACCAGCTGCTGAGTGATGGCTTCGCGGTGGCGTTCATCATCCAGGCGGTGACGCTCCGGCAAACGGTGCTGCCGAAACATGTTCTCGGCCGTGCGAATGCCGCGATCCACGTGGTGACCTCGAGCCTGCTTCCGATCTCCGCGCTGGTCGCCGGCTTCCTCGCCGAGGCGATCGGGATCCGCTCCGCGATGTGGGTCGGCGTCTCGATCGGATTCATCCCGCCGCTGCTGCTGTTGCCGCTGTGGGGTCTGCGCAAGCTTCCGAGCGAGTATGGGTAGTTAGCGCGTCTTACATCGCCCTTACGCGTCGCGTAGACCGGGGGGCAGGAAGGGGCGTTTGTACATCTATCCACCGCGTCATCGAGTGCATGCTTGCAGCACTCACACGTGATCGCCGCTTCGAAAGCAGCGGTCACTGTTCATCCCGCGGGGGCAAGGACCCGTCATGTCTCGTCTGCTGATCGCCGCCTCGTTGATCGCCGCCTTTGCCACCTCCACGTTCGCCGCCGAGCAGCGGTTTGCTGCACCACCGGCCGATGTTGCCGGTGCGCGTGCAGAGCGGCCGGTACAGCTCCGCCAGCAGCGCGTGATCCTCGATCGCGCAACGGTGCGTTCCAAGCTCGCCGAGCAGCGCGCCGCGAACCTCGCGCGATTTCGCGCGTACCAGCAGGCCGGCGTGTTCCCGAGCAACACGTTCGACACACGCAAGCTCAACGTGTGGATGGACGCCGATGGCCACCTGTGTGCGGCCGCGACGATCATCAACGCATCCGGCAAGACCGACCTCGTGCAGCGAGTCGCCGAGCAGAGCAACTTCATCCGACTCGCGGATGTGAAGCAGGGCCCGCTGATAGACTGGATCCTGACCTCGGGTCTGACCCAGGCCGAGATCGCGGCGATCCAGGAGCCGTTCATGCCGGTCTACCGCGAGGAGCCCGTCGTCGAGCCGAAGCTGCGGGCTGCCGAGAACGCGCGCCTGATCAAGCAGTACAGGCAGGTCACGGCGTCGATCGTGAAGAACCAGACCAGGAGCCTCGACCTCGCGGTTGATCGCTTGATGAAGCGCCAGGATCTCGCCTGGCAGCTGGTCAACGGCTGATCCCTCGCCCGGCCATCGTTCGTTTGGTGGCCGGGCGCCTTCGCCCGTACTCCGATGCACGCGCGGCGAGCTGCGCGCTGGCGTGGGCCGCGACGCCGAGCGGGTGGTGCGGTCGGGCGCCGCCATCCCGGTCGGCAAGACGTTCCGCGACGCCCTTGAAACGCGCCTCCGCGTGCGTTGACCCGCGCGAATCGAGCGTGCACCGTCATGATCGGCGGCGACTTCGCCGACGGTTGCGTGCCCGCCTCGACGAGCGGCACGCTGACGGCGCGCAACGGCGACACGCTGAGCTTCGTGGGCGCCGGCAGCTACTGCGTCGTCGCGGGCACCGCGGCCTACGCGTTCAAGATCACGGGCAGCACCGGTTCGCTCGCCGGAATGACCGGCAACGGCACGATCACGGTGCCCCCAGCCGCCACGGACTCGACCGGCACCGAGGTGTGGACCGGGCTCGCGGCGAAGTAGCTCGAGATCAGCAAGACGAGCTCGGCGCCCACGTAGGGGCGGTTCAACGTGCGCAGGCGCTCGTCATGCCTCACGCATCGTCGAGAGACACCGCTACGTACGGACTGGCATCGGCCCGAGACAGCTTCGTGCGCAGATCATCGACGATCGCGATGACGACCGTAGCGGGCACGGCTCCTTCGATCACGACCCGCGCGCCTCGGTGGTTATCGACGTAGCGCACGATCGTCCCGTCGACGCGGATACGATGGACCCGCCAGTTGTCATCGTTGCGTGGCACCTGTTCGTGCGGCACGGGTGGCTGAAACCGGCTGCGCCACCCTCCGAGGTCGGGCTCGCGCCCCAGCCGCTCGCGGTAGTGCGCCGCCTGCTGCACGGAGAACTCGTCATCCGGCCGCTCGACGTAATCCGCCAGCTGCGAGATGTCCCACAGGTTACCCACCCGCTCGTCGCTGCGGGCGAGCTCGAACTGCTGCCAGCGGCGGTCGGTCAACCGCGTCCAGCCCAACGTCTTGAGGTCGAGCACGTAGTCATCGATGGTCTCGCGAAGGAAGTGGCGCTCGTCACGTTTTTTCTCGCACTGTCCGCGACTCACGGTGATGCACGAGCCATCGCCGCTCCGTGTAGCTTCATGATCGGATAGCCATCCTGGATCCTCGCCGGTCGTCTCGAGTTGCTCGACGGCGAACGTGCCCGTGTGCATGCGCAGCACCTGCGTTCGCCGCTTGCGCGTAGTAGCGTACCCGAGGTTGCCGACGATGTAGATGTGATCATCGACGAGCGTAGCGCTGTGGAAGTCGGTGGGGGGAAACGCGTTGCGAGGGTAGCCATAGATCTCCACGTCGCCGTTCGGTGCGGTGACGATGACGTCGTTGTAGATCCAGAAGTCTGGGTCGTAGCTGTCCTCGTGTTCGCCGGCGATCGCGAGCGTGCGCCCGTCGGGCAACACCGTGACCGTCTGCCCGAACCGCTGGTTCGTCCATCCCGCGCTGCGTCCAGTCCCGTCGCCGCCGAAATGCTTGCTGGCCAGATACGCGCTGATCTCGGGCTGACGCGCGAGCCACACCCAGACCGGGTTGGTCATCCGCTCGGGATTACCGGTGCCGGTTCGCGCTGCGCGCCACTCCGTGAACAATTCCGGCGTCACCGTAGACGGCGGTCGCATCGCTTCGGGCAGCTGCATCACCTCATCGTGTCGCCCAAGTAGGGGACGCTTTGAACTTTCAACGTACGCTACGGCGGCCCCACCACGCGAAGTCGATGTTGTTCGGGAGTTCGATCGGAGCAGTCCACCGAGTCGCGTCCGCGTCGCAGAAGAACAGGCCGAGCGGGACTCTTGTGGGAGCGCCAGCCGCGTCGATGAACGTGACCACGTATTCGCCGGTCGCGCCGCCGTGGTGAAGGATGGCCGTGCCGTCGGCACTCCATTCGTAGTCGATTTCCGTAGATGTCGCTCGGTGCGTACTCGGTGATCGGACGCGTGGTGACGTGGAGTGGGTTGGTCTCCACGGTACCGAGCATGACTCGCTGTTGCGCCTCGACTTGTGGGTACTCGGTGTAGGCCACGTTGCGCGTGCTCGCGACGGGGCGCCACTGTACGTTGTTCGTGCGGACCGTCGTGACCTCGACCCGCTGCGGCGTGCTGCTCACGCCGGCGATGTAGAGGTGGTGCGAAAGCTTCTCGAGCGTCTTCTTCACCGTGTACCCGAGGAAGTGATCGTCGTGGGACCACGCGCCATGCACGACGCTGAGGCCTCCGTGCTTCGACGTCGTTGATCCTGGCGATGGATAGGTCGCGGTGATCGTAGTCGGCGCCCGCGTGCTTGCTTCTCGCTGACCAGCTCGCGCTGACTCGCTCGCCCTCGATACCCAGCTTCAGCCGTCGGGGTCTCCCCCCTGCTGTGGGCCTGCTACTCGGCGTTCCGGCGGTTTCCGAGCCGGGACTTGCACCCGGTAGATCATCACCGCGTGACGCCAGATTTCCCGGCGAGGTTTCTGTCGTCGTCACGACGTACCTTCACCTCACGCTATCGAAGGACGCGAAGGTCACCATCTCGGGATGGGCATGGCTACGAACCTCCGGGATCCCGGCCTTCGACGAGGTAGCGGACGAACTCGACGCTCGCCGAGCGTGTAGTCTACGGTTCGCGGCGAGCTGTGCGAGAGCCGCAGGATGACGGCATCGCCATCATCGTTCTCGGCCTTGTAGACGAAGTTCTCGAACGCCGCGAGCTCGGTGTGCGCCGCTGGCGCCAGGCCAAACCGCACCCGCGTCGAGCAACGAACCGATCTACGACGCGCCAGCGCAATCAGCAATCTCGAGGTCAGTCAGCGTCGGCCCGACGCATCAGTCGCCGCCGCCATGACTATGGCCAGGGCTGCCTGATCGCCTGGTTTCAATCCGGTCGGTGCTCTAGACCACGGAGATCTCGCGAACCACGGCGTCGAGCACCTCGGTGCCCCACGCGAGGCCGGCGACCGGGACCCGCTCGTTGTGGCCATGGAACATGTCGGCGAACTTGATGCCGGAGTCCTTCTCGATCTTCACCGGCGAGAAGCCGTACCAGCGAGCGCCCATTCGCGTGAAGTACTTCGCATCGGTGAAGCCCGGGATCAGGTACGGCACCACCACGCCCGCGGGCTCACGTGCTTCGATCTGGCGCTTGATGCTGTCGTAGACCGGCGAGGCGACTGGCTCGGTCACGATAGGCGGCGCCGACTTGATCACCTCGAGTTCGACCTCGGGGCCGAGCACGGCGCGCAGCTCGCGCAGCAGATCCTCGTCGGTCTGACCGGGCAGGGTGCGGCCATCGATCTCGAACTCGGCGACGCCCGGGATCACGTTGGTCTTCGCGCCCGCCCGCACGACCGTCGCGGCAGCGGTATTCGCGAGCAGCGCGGAGAAGCTGCGCGACAGCGACGCACCCGGGACGAGCCGCGCCACCCGTGCGAGCAGCTGCGGCCTCGCGAGCAGCTTCATCAGCGGCTGGATCAGCTTCGGCTGGCGCGCGCGCAGTGCATCGAGAAACTCGGTGACTTGTCTCGTGGCGTGAAGAGGGAGCTGGGTGCCGCCGAGCTTCGAGAGTGCTTCACCCAGACGCGTGATCACGCTGTCGTGGCGCGGCATCGAGCCGTGGCCGGGCTCGCCGGTGATCCGCGCGCGCACCCAGCAGAAGCCCTTCTCGGCGACCTGCACCGGATAGAACGTGGTGTCGCCGAGGTGGAGCGAGAACCCTCCCGACTCGCCGATCGCGTACTCCGCCTCGACCAGCGCGCGGTGTTGCTCGACGAGGAACCGCGAGCCGAGGTCGCAGCCGGCCTCCTCGTCGGCAACCGCCGCGAAGATCACATCGCGATCGAGACGCATGCGCGTGCTCGCGAGCCTGCGCATGATCGCGGTGCACATCGCCGCCATGTTCTTCATGTCGATCGCGCCGCGTCCCCACAGACATCCGTCGCGCTCCTCGCCGGAGAACGGCGGAACTCGCCACTTCGTGGGATCCGCCTCGACGACATCGAGGTGCGCCGTCAGCAGCAGCGGTGGCAGCTTTCCGGTGCCGCGGTGGCGGACTACCAGGTTCGTCCGTGCCGGCTCGGCCTCGATGAGGACCGGCTCGAGGCCGACCTCGCGCAGCTCGCGCTCGAGCAACTGAGCGCAGATCCGCTCGTTGCCCGGCGGGTTGGTGGTGTCCATCCGCAGCAGGGACTGACACAGGCGCCGGGCATCCTCGGCAAGCGATGGCAGCGACATCGCCGCACAGGCTAACTCATCGCACGTCGTGCGGTCAGTCGCCGATGGTCCCCATCGCACGCGTGCCGCATCCCGCTGCCGGATGGCGCGTCGCGGAACGGTGCTGGTGTGGCTGTGCGTGATGGCGCTGTTCGTGGGTACGGGGGCGGGTGTCGATACCCACGTGGGTACGCGGGCGGGCGTCGATACCCACGTACATACGGTGGTGCGGATCGTTGAGCGCGATACCCACGGGCGACTTCGATACCCACGTGGGTACGGATCGATCTGCGATCCCCACGTGGGTGCGACGCCTCGTCTCGACACCCACGCGCGTGCAGGTCGATGACAGCTCGACGCCCACATGGGTATGCCGACCGCAACATCCTCCAAGTCGAGACCGCTTCGCGCGCGATGCTCTTCCTCCGGTCCGATCGCAGTGATCGACGACCGCTGCACCACCGGTCCGGGCGACGCGCGTTCGAGGAGCATCACGGCGCTCACTGCGTATCGTATGTACGGCGCGGCAGCTTCGGCCGACGGTGCACGCTACCCGGGCCGGTCCTCCTCGATCGGCCGGGCGTCGGGTATCTGTCGGTTCAGCTGTCCGCCGAGGTCGCCGATGCGCTTGGTGGCCAGCATCGTGCACGGCGGGTGGGCTGCCGCAGCTGATGGTCCTCGGCGAGTAGGCGCAGGCCATGGCGGATGGCGCCAGTGTCATCGGTTTCGACGCGACGTGATGTTCGTCGGCAGGTTCATCGAGGACGCGGGCCGCGGCGCGCAGGCGACCCACGCGAGCGCGCCGGATCGCTGGCGCGCGGTCGACGTGGCAAAGTGGCTCGCTGTGCACGCCGACGAGGACATCGATCTCGCGGAGGCCGCGGACCAGACGGGCTGTCGCCGCCCCACCCCCTGCGCGTGTTCTGCAGCGTAGTCGGCGTGACGCCGCACCAAGTACCTCGTGCGTGCCCGGCTTCGCCGCGCGGCGCGCTTGCTCGACGATCTGGCGCGCTCGGTCATCGCAATCGCGCTCGAGGTCGGGTCCACAGATCTGTCGAACTTCGTGCGGACGTTTCATCGCGCGGCCGCGCGAGGCGCACGGTGACTTCACAACGGAGTCACTCGTCCGATCACAACGGTCTGCAGGTTCGCGATCGCCAGGCGAGCATCGAGCTCTACACGGCCGCGGTCGCCCCGTTCGGTCACCTGCTGGGTTCGCAGGACGCGATCTCGGCGGACTTCGGGTCTCCCGGCGCACCGCGATCGCCACGACGAACGCGCGTCGAGGCCGGTGGCCGCGATCACGGCAAGCCCGGCCTGGGCAAGGACCACAGCCCGACCTACTGCGCCGCGTTCCTTCCTCGATCCCGACGGCAACAACGTCGATGCGGCGTGCAACGGGCAAAACCCGGCCGGCGCGGGAGGCCACCGCGCGGTTACCGGTACGTACGCCGTCATTGTGCGAACGCGTCTCGCATCGCGCGCGTCCTCGGCCCGCCCGCTGCCTTGTCTACCCACGTGGGTACAACGGGGCATCAGAGAGGGGCCGGCACGGCAGCCCGAGGGAGGGCAGACCACCGCGCCGGCACAAGCGTTTGCGCTACTTCTGCGCGAGCGTTGTGTCGCCCTTCACATCGAGCAGCGACTCGAGGCGCTTGAAGGTCTTGTAGCCGAAGCCCTTCACACGACGGAGATCGGCGACGCGCCGGAATCCACCGTTCTTCTTCCGCCAGGCGACGATCCGTTCGGCCTTTGAAGGGCCCACGGTCGGTAGCAGCATCAGCTGCTCCTCGGTGGCGGTGTTGAGGTTGATCCGGCCGCTGGGTGTCTTCTTCACCGGGCGGCCGCCGGCCCCGTCCGCAGCCGACGAGACCGACGGCGGCGAGGTGGACTTCGCGACCAGCGTGGGGGCGGCGGTGGCGGACGTTGTCCACGAACCGCCCATCGCGAGGACGAGTGCGACAAGCGCGAGCATCAGCGGAGTGCGCTGGAGGAGCCTGGAGATCGGGGTCATGCGGTGTGGTTCCTTTCGAGGTCAGCGATCACGCGGGTTAGAAGGGGAGCGACTCGCTGGCCGCACTCCGATTTGCAGGGGCGGCGGCCGTACGGCTCGCGGCATTCGCGCGATGCGTCTCGATCTGCTCGAGATCGCGCGCGTCGAGCTCGCGAAGCTGCAGCTTGACGCCACCCTTGGGATTGCTGCCCGCGGGGAGCAGGTCGAGGTAGAGGTTGAACGAGCCGTCTCGATTCTCGAACGCCCTGCCGCAGCGCGCCCACCACTCACCACTTCCATCGCCCTTCTGCACGGCCGCGAGCACCTTGAACATCTTCTTTGTCTCGGTCACGTCAGTCTCCTTCCGGCGCGCACGGGAACGGCGCGTCGTGAGGAGTGCAAAGCAACCGCGATGCCAGCTGCAACTGCGCGAGATGACGCGCACCGCTTGTCCGTAACGTCCGGATCGCGGACGATCTGGACGGGGACGGGACGCAGACCGGACAGCGCCTACTTGCCGAGACCGATGTCGACGCGCGAGGTCTTCGCGGCATCGACGCGCACCGAACGCCGGACGATCACGGGCGGACCATAGACGAGCTTGCCCGCGGAGACGGTCGGGACAGGCGGCTGCCAGATCGTGAGCTCGTAGGTACCGGGCGCCAGCTCGTCGATCCGGAACCTGCCGGCCTCGTCGGTCATCGCGAAGTACGGCGTATCGACGCCGACCACCCACGCGGCGCCGACCGATCCGTCCTCGGCCTCGACCCGTGTAACACCGGGCTTCAACTGCAACGCGATCCGTCCGGCAGCTTCGAGCTCGCCGTCCTTCGCGATCCCGCCCGGCGTGATCACCCGGAGTCGCGTGCGTGCACCATCTCCGTGGATCGCGAGCTGCGCCGGCACCGGGTTCACGACCTGCGCGATCGGCGCGAGCATGCATCCGCGCTTGACGATCACGCCGCCGACCAGCGACGGCCGCTGCTCCCCCATCGTGTTGGGGAGCACGCGACCGACGTTGAACTTCTCGATGTAGACGAGGATCCCCGAGACGCCGCGCTCGCGGCTGATCGCCAGCGGATCGATCGTGCCGCACGCGGTGGTCACCTTGGGGACCGCGCCCCGCCAGCTGATCGTCCCCTCGACCGCTGCCGACAGCCCGATCTGCTGCTGGTAGTGCGGCATCCGATTCACACTCGGATAGCCCCATGGCGGCGGGTTGTAGGTCCCGTAGGTCGCCCCGCCGTACTCGGTACCGCCGTACGCGTCGCCGCCATAGCTCTCGTCGTACCGGCTCCGAAGCTTCGTCGGCTGAGGCAACGCCTCGTTGTCGCCATTGTCGCTCGTCAGCATCCGCGATGACGCACGCGCGAGCAGACCGTGGCCTTCATCGCGCTCGGTCCCGGCCGCATAGATCGGTTGCTGCTGCGAGGCGCCGCCGCAGGCGATCGCGGTGATCACCGGCAGCAGGGCCCAGCACGACGACATGCCACCAGCATGCATCGTCGACCGCGATCCGACAATCACGGTCGGAAGTAGCCGTCCAGCTGCTGCGCCACGACCGCCAGGATGGCGCGGGCATCGGCGATCGAGATCGAGGTGGCGTACGACACGCGACCACCCGTGCGCGCGAACGACAGGTTCTTGACGACGCGCCCGAGTGGCTTGCCGATGATCATCTGGATCGCGGTCGAATCCCCGACGCGGTCGCGCACTGCCTCGGCGGCGCCGACGAACTCGATCGCGTTCTTCTCGCTGAGGAACCGCATGTTGCCGCGCACCAGCCAGCCCTGCTTGACCAGCTCCATCGCGAGCGAGATCCGGTCAGGCGTCGGCAGCGTCTGGATTCCGAGCCCGTAGTCGCCGTCCGCGAGATCGAACCGCTTGCCGCCCAGCGAGATCGTCAGGACGAGCGCCGGGCCACGCGTGTCGGTGCCGGACTCGCTCTCGATCTTGTGGATCCCCGCGAGCCAGGCCGGGAGCTTGCCGGTGGCCTGGATCGCATCGAGATCGCCGGGCGCGGGCGTGGTCAGCGAGCCGAGGTCCTTCGGCTGTGCGAGCAGGAACCAACCCTTGAACGGCGACAGGAACACGCGCGGATCGCCGCGGTAGGCGCGCGTGCGCTTGCCGAGCAGCCCGCCCTTCGCGGTCGACCACGTCACCGGTGATGCGGCGGCGAGCATGTCGCGCAGCCCGGAGCGGCCGAGCAGCGTGCGACCGACCAGCGTGGTCGCGCTGATGTCGCGCGGCGATGGCGACGAGATCACGAGGGTCTCGAGCTTCTCGGTGATCTTGGCGTCGGCGCCGCCGAACAGGAGCTGGTAGTCCGGCATCGGCTGCAGCAGCCGCTCGGTCTGCGCCGCCCACTCGGTGCCGCGCAGCCGATCGAACCGGATCAGCGCGGTGACGACATGACCCTTCGGAAAATAGGTCAGTAGGTTTGCAGCGGTCCCGGCGGTCGTGGGCGGCCCTTCCACGGCAGGCTCGTCGGTCATCCCCGCAGATCCCGATCCGGACCCGGCAGCGGCGGCGATCGAAGTGGCCCCCGATCCAGAGCCGGAACCTTCGCCGGATCCGGAACCCGACCCCTCGCCAGATCCCGCGGTGCCGACGATGTTCGCATCGCCACTCGTGCCCGCATCGCCAAGCTCGGCGATCACGCCGGCATCGCCAGTCCCGGCATCGTCGATCGCGACGTTCACGGCATCGGGATCCATCGCGTCGGCGATGGCGATCATCGGCTCCGCAACATCGGGCGCCGCATCGCGTGGGCGCTTCGGCGTGGCATCGATCGCCGCATCGACCGCAGCATCCGGCGGCGCATCGATCCCGGCATCGATCGCGAACGCCTCGGGCGGCGGCGTCGGAACCGCGCTCGCAGGATCGATCTGGTCTGCCCCCGGCGGCGGCGGCTCCTCGGGTGGCCTCGCGACCTCCGCCGGAAGCGCCTCGGCGATCGGCGGCAGCGGTGCGACCTCGATGTCGACCAGCTCGGTCTCCACATGCGTGGCCGGCTTCACCAGCAGCACCGCCGCGGCACCGAGCATCACGTGGATCAGCACCGCCACCGCCAACGCGCGACGGACAGCCGGCAGATCGGTAGGGATCAGAGGAGCCTGCACGATTCTCGACGACCGACCAACACGGCAGTAGCATTCCGCCATGGCCGAGTCCAGCGAACGCACGCTCACGCCCGACGAGGCCGCGTACGTCGCCGCGGCGCGCGAGACGGCATTCGTCCTTTACGAGGGCGTACGTACGCCGCATCGAAGCTGCGGCATCGCACTCGCCGAGACCTTCGGCATGCCGACGCCTGCATATCAGTCGCTGCGGCGAGGTGGCATCACCGGCAAGGGAGCGTGCGGTGCGATCCGCGCGGGCGAGCAGGTGCTCGGCGAGCTGCTCGGAGATCCGAGCCCGACGGGCGCGGTGACCGCGGAGCTGCGCTCGGCCGTCAGCTGGTACCAGGAAGCGTGGCGCGTCCGGATGTTCGCGGCCCAGGCCGCGCCCGACGTGGTCTGCGATACGTTAGTCCGTCCCCACGGGGACTTCATGGGACCGGCGCGCAAGGCGTTCTGCACCAACCTGGCGGCGGACGTTGCGGCACTGACCGCCGAGGCGTTATGTCGGTTCGCCACGGTGCGTCCCGAGATCACCAGGCTGGAGCGCTGATGAAGTTAACGAAGGAACAGGTCGCCGCGGTCGTCACCGAGGCGTCGCAGAAGATGAACGATCCGAACTACTCCGCGGTCCTGGTCGGTGGGTTCGTGCAGAGTCAGACGCCGGTCGCGCAGTTCATCAGCGCGCACGAGCGCGAGCTCGGTGGTGCCGAGGCGATCGTCGGCGTGATCTTCCACTGTGCGCTGGTCGCGCAGTGCTTCCAACGCAGTGGCGGCAAGGTGCGCACGCTGTCGTACGAGGATCTCGATGGCGCCGCGCGCGGCGAGCCCTTGATCCGGCTCGAGAAGGCGCAGCTGCCACTCCACGAGTTCATCAAGGCAAACGTCGAGAACGAAGAAGCGCAGAAGCTGATCGCGATGATCGCACTCGCGATCGACGGCATGTCCTAGTGAGCGACGCACCGCTCGTCATCCTCGGCTGCGGGTACGTCGGCACGCACCTCGCGCGGCTCGCTCGAGCTGCCGGCCGCACCGTGCGCGCGTGTGGTCGCTCGACGGGACGCCTCGCACCGCTGGCCGAGATCGGGGTGGAGGTGAAGTACCTCGACATCAACATGCCGAAGCAGCTCGCCGGGGCGCTAGCGAGCCTCCACGGCTGCACCGTCCTCTACTCGATCCCTCCGGCCTCGTCGGGGCCGCCGGGACAGGCGGTGCGCAACGCGCTGCAGGCCGCGTACGGCGTGGCGGCGCGCTGTTTCATCTATCTGAGCTCGTGCGGGATGTACGGGCCTTCGCCCGACGACGACACCTGGATCGACGAGGATTCTCCGGTCACCCACGACGATCCGCCGATGCAGGGCGTGCAGACCGACGAGCTGATGATCACGCAGAACCAGTTCCAGTCGCTGCGCACCGTGGTGCTCCGGCTCGCGCCGGTCTATGGCCCGGGCAAGGGCGTTCGCCAGCGGCTGCGCAAGGGCGACTACAAGATCCTCGACGAGGGTCAGCACGCGATCTCGCGGATCCACATCGACGACGTGGCGAAGGTGGTGTTCGCGGCCGAGGACCTAGCGCCGACGCGCTCGCTGCTGCTGGTCGCCGACGACGAGCCGACCACGCAGGGCGCGTATGCGAAGTGGCTTTCGGAGCGGATGGGCGTGCCGATGCCGCCGTCGCGCTCGATGTACGAGCCGGGCGCGCCGCGGGTGGCGCATCGCAACCGGAAGATCCGCAATACGAAGCTCAAGGAGACGCTCGGGATCGAGCTGAGCTATCCGACGTATCGGGATGGCGAGGCCGCGATCGAGGCCGCAGAGGCCGCGCGGGAGTGAGGCGGCGCGCCCGAGTCGTGTGATACGACTCCGCCATGGCCAATCCTGTTGCGACTTTCGAGACCTCGCTCGGTTCGTTCTCCGCCGAGATCTATCAGGACAAGATGCCGGTCACTGCCGGCAACTTCGTCAAGCTGGTGAAGCAGGGCTTCTACGATGGGCTCCACTTCCACCGCGTGATCCAGAACTTCATGATCCAGTTTGGATGCGAGTTCTCGAAGGATCCGAACAGCCCGCGCTGCGGCACCGGTAACTCGCCGCTCGGCAACGTGCAGGACGAGCACCCCCCCGCGCACAAGGTCTCGAACGAGCCGGGCACGCTGTCGATGGCGAACACCGGCCGCCCGAACTCGGGTGGCGCGCAGTTCTTCATCAACACGGTTCACAACGATCGCCTCGACTGGTTCTCGCCCGGTCCGTCGAAGCACCCGGTGTTCGGCAAGATCACGCAGGGCATGGACGTCGTGAAGAAGATCGAGACCACGCAGATCGACGGCTCGGACCGCCCGCGCACGCCAATCAAGATGCTCAAGGTCACGGTCACGGAGTAGTCGACGCGCCGGACGTGAGCAGCACGCAGCGCAGCAGCTCGGCGGCCCCCAGGCCTGCGCCACACAGCCTCCCGGCGTTGACGACGATTCGGCATCGATCACCCAGCCGCTCGCCGAAGCCGAGGTTCGCGCCACCAGCGCCGAGCGGGCTCGCCCGGCGGGGCGCGGCCACGCGCCTCGACTACACCGGGATCGCCGGTGTAGCGTCCCGGCATGTCTCGCCTGTCGATCTTGATGTTCGTCGTCGTGGCCGCATGCGGTGGTTCGCCCAAGCCGGTGCAGACCGCGCCGCTTCCGGAGGACAAGCCCGCGCAGCCCGCTCCCCCGGTCGCAGCGGCCAAGCCCGCCGAACCCGAGCCGCCGAAGCCGGCAGGTCCCGCCGAGGTCACCGTCCCTGCGAACAAGGTCACCGTCAAGCTGGTCGCTCCCGGCAAGGGCAAGCGCACGGCGCTTCGCTACACGACCAAGGCTGGCGACAAGCAGTCGATCGAGGTCGCGATGGACTTCGCCGCGAAGCAGACCGAGACCGGTAAACCGCCGGCCGATCAGATCATCCCGACCATCGTGCTCGCCGGCGAGGCCGAGACCAAGTCGATCGACAAGGACGGCAACGTCTCGTACGCGCTGACCGTGAGCTCCACCGATGCGCGCGACGTGGCCGGCTCCCAGCTGCCGGCGGATAAGTTCAAGATCGTCCTCGGCTCACTGGCGGGCCTCGTGATCAGCTCGACCCTGAATCCGAACGGCGCGGCTGGCGACGTGACGATGCGGATCGACAAGCCCTCCGAGATGACCGCCGGTGCGCTCGAGCTGATCAAGATGACGTTGCCGACGTTCCCCCTGCTCCCCACCGAGCCGATCGGCGTCGGTGCGAAGTGGCAGGCGACCACCACCGCGAAGCTGGCGGACAGGCTCGATGTCACGCAGGTGACCGACTACGAGCTGGTCGGCCACAAGGGCACGACCTGGACGATCAAGGGCACCACCAAGGTGGTTGGTACCGATCAGGACGTCGGGGATGGCGCGAAGATCACCGGCATCAAGGGCTCCGGCACCACCGAGGCCACGCTCGCCGATGGCTCGCTGTATCCGACCACGAAGGCGTCGCTCGAGACCCAGTTTACGGCGACCAACCCGAAGGAGGGGCAGCTGCAGTTCGCCCTCAAGGTCGGCGGCTCGGTCACTCCGAAGAAGTGATCAGACCGCGAGCTCGGTGCGCAGGCGGATGATCCGCTCGCGCATCGCCTGCCGTGCCTCGTCGGGCCCCAGGATCGCCGCGTGGCGGCCGAGGCCGAGCACCCACTGGGTGACCCACTCGAAGCCGTCGCAATCGACCTCGAGCACGGCGGATCCGTCGTCGCCCATCGTGATCTCGCCGACGGGCCAGTTGGCGCCGATCCGGGTCACCGCGAGCGCATCGAGCTCGACCTTGACGTTGACCGAGTCAGCCGACGGTACGTAGAGCCGATCGCGGCGATAAGCCTCGAGGTCGAAGCCCGCCGGTCGCTCGAACGGCTGACCGGTGGCGTGCAGCGCCGAGATCCGATCGATGCGGAACGTGCGGACGTCCCCGCGCTTGTGGCAGTGCGCCACCACGTACCACTCGCCGGCGTGGTGGACGATGCCGAACGGATCGATCGGACGACGCTCGGCCTGAGCACGCGATGCGGCGGCGTACTCGATCTCGACGCGCTCGTTGCGGCGCGCGGCGGTCACCAGCGTGCGCAGGTGGCTCGCGACGGCGGCATCGGGCTCGGCGACGATCGTGCTGGTGGCGAGGTTCTCGGCCTCACGCGCATCGCGGCCGAGCGCGATCAGCAGCTTCTTCTCGGCACTCTGCATGGCGTCGTCGAACGGAGCGATGCCGCTCTCGCGCAGCGCGCGGATCC
Organism: Myxococcales bacterium; assembly: GCA_043753855.1. Classification (GTDB taxonomy): domain Bacteria; phylum Myxococcota_A; class Polyangia; order Haliangiales; family Haliangiaceae; genus JABFXX01. The sequence continues at coordinate 15,249 of JAYUVX010000034.1, forward strand.
CGAGCAGCAGCGCGGCACCTTCGGCGGGCGTGAGCCGCAGCGGGCGGGTGAGGCGGTGCGCGAGGTCGACGAACACGCGGCCCTCGTCCACCGAGACCAGCAGGTACTCGCCCGGATCGCCGTCGGGCGGGCCGACCTGCGAGAGCAGCTCGAGATCCGCGAGCATCTCGTCGCGCTCGGCGCCGAGCATCTTCGCGAGCGCATCCACGGAGACGCCCTCCGGGTGCTTCGCGACGTACGGCACGATGTAGAGCAAGCGGCGCAGCTTCTGCGAGACATCACGCATCTGCGCGCTCCCCGTAGTGGAGGGCGATCGCCGCGAGCTCTTCACCCACACGCGCGCGCAGCCGATCGCCGCGCACGATCCGGATCGCACCCTTGGCGGCGAGGATCCGGGTGGCGGCGAACTCGAAGTTGCCGCAGTCGAACGTGATCAACAGGCGGTCGCCATCGTGGCGCTTGACCGCGGCGAGCCCGAAATTTTCGTTGCCGACCTCGGCCGCGCCTGGCGACAGCTCGAGCTGCACCTCCTCAGGCAAATCGGTGGTGAACGTCCACGGCGAGCGCTGCGCGAAGGCCTTGACGTCGAACTCCGCCGGCCGCTCGAAGTCGGGCGACTTCGGCTTCGGTGCCTGCACGGCCTCGTGCATGCGATCCACGCGGAACGAGCGGATCTCCTTGCGGAGATGGCACCAGCCGACGGCGAGCCACGCACCCTCGCGGTAGACCAGGGCGTAGGGATCGAGGTCGCGCGCGGTGAGCATGCCGTTGGTGGCGGCCTGGTACTTCATCGTGACCCGCTTGCGCAGCCGCGTAGCGGACTCGAGCGTTGCGTAGATCTCGCCGAGGTCCGGGCGATCCACGCCGACCGAGCGACGCTCGGGAAAGTGCACGAGCACCGGTGCGGGCGCCGAGGGGCGCGGGAACACCGTCGGCGTGTCGGGAAGCTCGGGGAGATCGAACGCCAGCTTCTTCAGCGCGAGATCCACGATCTTCGGATACGTGCCGCCCGGCATCGCGTGTGCGACCGACGCCGCGAGCACGAGTGCGGAGATCTCGTCGGGGGTCAGCCGGACCTCCGGCATCTTGAACCGCTTGAGATCGATCACGTACCCGCCGTCCTCGAGCGAGTCGTCCTCGTCGGGCGTGATGTAGCGGATCGGAACGCCGAGCTCGAGCAGATCGGCCTTGTCGCGCTCGAACGCGCGCAGGCCCGCCTCGACGTTCAACGTCTGGTACGCGGCGAACTGCTCGCGGATGTCGCGATAGGTCACGGGAGTACGCGCGCCGAGCAGGATCATCACCATGTCGAGCAGGCGCTTGCTGCGATCGCCGCGGCTCCCCGCGTCATCGCCCTTCCCCTTGCTCGGCTTGGTCGGCACGTCGCCCGTTCTAGCGCACGCCCACCAAAATCGAAAGCGGAAGCGTCATGCGCCGGGCGGCGCGATCTGCGGCCCCGATTTCAGTACGATGTGCACATGTCCTCGGAAGGTGGAGATCGTCCGCCGGGCAAGCCGCCCGCCGGTCCGACGCCGCCGACCACGCTCGCAGGCGTGCCGGTCCCGCGTACGCGGTCGACGCTGCCACCGCCGACCGCGAGCCAGCGTCCCGCGCGTCCCTCGGGGCCGCTGGTCCCGCAGCCCGATGCGCCGATTCCCGAGCCGGTGCGCGCACCATTGCAGCCGTCGCCGTATGCACCGCAGGCGGGAGCGTACTCGCCGCCGCCGGAACCGCCCTCGCCCTCGCCGTATGCACCCCGGCTTCCGCTCGCGCCACCGCCGGCCACGGGGCCGGTGTCGAGCGGTCCGGTCGGCGGCATGCCGACGATGCCGTCGGGTCCGATTCCCTCCGGTCCGAGCCAGTACACCGCGTCGGGTGGGACGCAGCTGCCGCCCGCGTGGTTGGCGGACTCGCCGCTGAAGGAGCCGTCGCTGTTCGTCGCGTTCCTCAAGATCTCCGCGCGCCGTGCGTTTCGCCTGCGCATCGAGCCCGACGAGGTGCTGCCCGACGAGCGCGTGGCGCTCGCCGAGGCGTCGCCGCCGGTGCAGGACGCCACGCTGCAGGCGTTCCTCGCATGGCGGCGATCGGTGCTGTTCCTCGTCGCGTGCATGCTGGTCCCGCTGACCGTGGTCGGCGTGATCGATTCGTTGCGGTCCACGCGATGGATGCCGATCTTCTTCGTGAAGTTCGCGCCGGCGTTCTCGGAAGGCGTGTTCTGCTACGTGTGCTGGACGCAGCTGAAGGACTGGGCGAACTGGCGCAGACAGCGCCGCCGCCTGTTCTGGGGCTGGCTGCTGTTCATGATCACGCCGTTCTTCGTGTTCCTGTATCCGCTGCGCTCGGTGTTCGAGGGCATCGGCCACATGGATCGCGATGCGATGGTCGCGCTCGGCTTCGAGGGGGTCTACAAGCAGGTCCTGATGCCCTTCATGTTCGCGATGCTGGCGATGCTCCAGCTCGCACCGAAGGCGATCTCGCTGATGCCGGGCCTCGTGCGCGCATCCCTCGTGATCAAGCTGCTGTTCCCGGGCGTCTCGGCACCGGGCTGGCTGATCGTGATGGCGGCGCCGCTCTACGCACTGCTCGCGTACGTCATCCTGATCATCCCGTATCAGTTCACCGGCAGCGGCTGGTTCATCGGCGGCGTGCTCGGCGTGATGATCGGGCAGGGCCTGCTCGCGCGCGCTGGCTTCGGGCTGGCGAAGCCGATGGATGATGAAGAGGCGCTGCGGCACATCAAGAAGGTCCGCAAGCTCTACATCACCGTGATGATCACCTCGGGCGTCTTCATCATCATCGCGCTCGGTAGCCTGGTCGCGAAGCTGAACCTACGCGCCACCGACGTGATCCTCGCCGTGATGAAGTTCGAGACCAACGTGCTGATCCTGACGATGATCGGCGCCGACCTCGTGGTCACCAACCTCGACAAGGCGCGCAGCGTCACCGCGGGTCGCGATCACGTCGAGGATGCGACCGAGAGCAAGATCGCGGCGTTCGTGAGCTTCGAGGCGCCGCCGCCGCCGCCGGGTCCGGCGCAGTAGCTCCGTCACCCCATGCGGTCGACGAGCTCGGTCCACACAGAGCGCAGCTCGGGGCGCGTGAACAGCTCGAAGTGATCCGGATCGATCGCGTCACCGTGCGCGCGGCCGACGATCCGCATCGGCGCGGCGGCGGTCAGGTGGCCGGCGAACCGCAGCGCGTCCGCCGGCGTGCACATCCAGTCGCCGGCGCCGACCAACGGCAGCACCGGCGTCGCGATCGTCTCCGCGGCGTGCGTGTAGTCGATGCCGCGCAGGCTGGTCCACCGCAACGCGTGGGTCCAGCCGGTGAGCTGGTGCACGTAGGTCTTGGCCTCGTCGGCGGTGCCCGCGCGCAGTGCGCGGATCGGAGCCTTGCCGATCATCGCGGTGACGTGGCGATATGCGGCCATCACCGCGCGCCGGCGCAGTGAGCTGCCGGGCCCGAGCATCCAGACGGTGGTCGCCGGGAGCACGAGCAGCCGGGGCGAGGTGATCCGGCCGGTGCCGAGCGCCGCGGTGGCGACCAGACCACCGAGGGAGTGGCCGAGCAGGATCAGCTGGTCGGGCGAACACGCCGACGCCCGCGCGGCCTCGGCGACGATCGCCGGGAGGTCGAGCTCCACCAGATCGTCGAAGCTCCAGTCATCGGCCCCGGCGCTCGGAGGGCGCGATCGGCCGTGACCGCGGAAGTCGGCGACCAGGACATCGAAGCCGCCCGCGGCGAGCGTGGCGGCGAACGAGTCCTCGCGGCGCGCACCGAAGTAGCGACCGTCGGTCATCATCGCGTGCAGGCACACGACCACGCCGCGCCGGCTCCCCGCTGCACGCAGCCGATCGATGCGCAGCGTCACGCCATCGGCGGTGCGGGTGGCGAGCTCCTCGAGCACCGGCATCAGAAGTAGTAGCGGACGCCCGCTGCGACGTTGAGCGCGATATCCGCACCGTTGCCAGCACCGAAGCCGTACTCGAGCACGCCGGCGACCTCGACGAACGCATCGAGCGGGACGCTCTTGAAGTCGAACAGCAGGCCGCCGACACCGCGCACACCAACGGCGATGTAGTTGTTATCGCGCCCCGAGCGATAATCGATCACGCGGATGCCGGGTCCGACGTAGAACGCCAGCACGAAGCTTTCCTTCGACTGCAAGATGAACGGATGAAACACGTAGTCGGCGTGGACGTGGATCCCGCCGCCGTAGAACGCGAAGCCGGCCGCCGCCTGGATCGCCTGGTCGTCCTTCAGGTACAGCTTCGCGGAGATCCCGGTGGGCTCGCCGAGGATGATGCCGATGCCAAGCGTGCCCTTGTCCGCGCGCGAGGTCTCTGCCTCCTCCGCGAACGCCGTGGCGCTCACGGTCGTGCAGGCAATCAGCGTCAGCGCGAGGGCGGCCTTCATGGGGGGGGACGCTAGCCCGCCGGTCCGCCATGAAGCAAATCTCCGGCAGATGTAGGACATGCGGTCAGGCGTGCGCTTGTTCTTGCCTTTCTCGTCGGGCGCAGCAATCGTCAGCACATGAAGATCTGGCTGGGGCTCGCCTTGTTCGCTGGGCTCGTTGGTTGCAAGCGCAATGTCGATGACAACGGTGACGGCGGCACCGACGGCAACCTCCCGGTCGCTGACAGCGCGTTCGAGGACCAAGACGGGGATGGCATCCCCGACATCGTCGAGGGCCGCTTCGACATGCCGCCGCGCGATACCGATGGCGATGGTGTGCCCGATGCCAAGGACACCGATAGCGACAACGACGGGCTGACCGACGCCGAGGAAGGCGTTGCAGACTGGGACGGCGACGGTGTTCCAAACTACATCGATCCGCGCAACGACGGTCCACCGCCGGCGTTCACGCTGGTCGCGATCTCCACACCGTTCAACACGCCGATCGGGATCGACTTCCACGAGCCCACGCATTCGCTCGTGATGTCGGTGAACTACGGCACTGGCGGCGTGCCGCAGAACTTCGAGCGGATCCTGCTCGACGGCACGCACGCCGCGTTCTCGACCTACTCGGGGCTCACCGACGAGGTGAAGATCGCCACCGCGCGCGCGGGCAACCCGGGGAACATCCCGGTCGGCACGCTGTTCACCGGCAACGGCCTCGATGGCGAGATCGTGCGGATCTCGCCGGATGGTGCGACGATCGATAACCCGTGGGTCACGCTGCCCGGCACCGGGAACGGGCTGATGCGCGGCTCGCTGTATGTCGATCGCACCGGCATCTACAACGGCGACCTCATCGTCGTGACCACCACCGGTGAGGTCTGGCGCGTGACGCCGGCGGGCGTGCCGACCCGGCTCGCGGCGGTCGGCGTGCACCTCGAGGGTGTGATCGTCGTGCCGAACGTGCCGGTCCGCTACGGGCCGCTGTCGGGCAAGATCATCGCCGGCGCCGAGGAGCAGGGCCTGCTGTGGGCGTTCGATGCCGCGGGCGGCAAGACGACGTACAACCTGGGTGTTGCGGTCGAGGACATCGATCTGGTGACGCCGAGGGAGAACTTCTTCGGCATCAACTACGGCACGAGCCGGTTGCTCGGGACCACCGCGAAGAACGTCGAGCCGTTGATCGGCGACATCCTGCTGACGCAGGAGAACGTGGTCCCCGGCACCAGCGGGTTGTTCCGCCTGCAGTGGACCGGCACCGCGCTCCAGGCCTTGCCGCTTCCGCTGGGCCCCGCATCCGCCATGGTCGGACAGTGGGAGCACGTCACGTTCGCCGGCGCCGGCGTCGGCGAGATCCAGTAGCGCGCGGCTACCTGGACTTCAGGGCGTGGGCCGCGGCGCGCCGCACGCCCTCCTCGTGCGACACATCCTCGATGTGCGTCGCGATCGACCACGTCGAGCCGAACGGATCGCGAACGGCGCCGAACCGATCCCCCAGACATGTCCTGGAGCGGCATCACGACCTCGAGGCCGGCGTCAACGGCGCGCTGCCACCATGCATCGGCGTTCTCGACGTAGAGCGACAGGCTCGATGACGTCACCGCATCCCGGATCGCGTGATCGTGATGTCGCCGATCGTGAACTTCTCGTTCGCGCGCAGCTCGCGCGTCGACACCTGGTCCGCGAGCTGCGCGTAGTCGACGGGAAAGAACGGCGCGCGAAACAGCGACCGGATCGCCTGGTCGTGCGGCATCACGCCGTTCGGTCCACTAACGATCTCGACGCGTTGGCCTGGCACGTAGATCGGCGTGAAGAACGGCAGCCCGGCCACGTGATCCCAGTGCAGGTGCGAGAGCAGGATCGTCGAGTGGCGCGGACCGTAGAGCGCGGCGTGGGGTGCATTGAGCAGCGGCGTGAGCCGGCCACCGAGCAGCGCGACCAGCCCGAGCGAGATCATTCCGAGCACGACGTAGGCGACGGTGGCGTGCCAGGTGACCTCGCGGGCATCGGCGCCGCGGCCCTTGACCACCGAGTACTGGCTGAACCCCCAGATCGTGAGCCAGTTGGCGGTCATGCACAGGATCGTCGCGTCGGAGACCTCGCCGATCACCTCGGGCGCGAGGAAGCGGGTCATGATGAGCGTCCCGAGAACGCCCACCGCGCGCAGCCCTGTTCGCAAGAGACATGGTCGGCCCCAGAGAGTGCAGCCTGCCTGCCGGAGCCTCGGTGGTTCTCGCTGTGGCGCCCGCGCACGGGGCGTCGGAGCCCTACAGCCAGCGTCGGAACCGGAATGACAGCCATGCCAGCGCCTTCTTCCAGACCGGGAGCCGCTTCCAAGCGGCCTCGTTGTAGGGATCGCAGTCGACGAGCGTCAGCTCGAAGTTACGCGACAGCGAGTGCGCGACCGCGGGATCGAGGACCTCGACGGTGACCTCGAGGTTCGAGAACCGGCTCTGCGCATCGAAGTTGTAGCTGCCGATCGTCGACCACGTGCTGTCGATGGTCGCAGTCTTCGCGTGCAGCATCGGACCGCGCCAGCGGAAGATCTTGACGCCGCTCTTCGCCATGCCGCGCATCACATAGAGCCCGGCCCACTCGATCACGCGGACATCCGAGCTGCTCGGTACGATCACGCGCACGTCGACGCCGCGGCGCACCGCCCGGCTGAGCGCGCGCCGGATCCCGCGGTCGGGGAGGAAATACGCGTTCTCGATCAGCACATGGTTCCGCGCCGAGCGGATCACGTGGAGATATGTGCGCCGTACGGTGCCACGCTGCCGGCGCAGCGTGTTGTCGAGCAGGCGAACGTACGCAGTGCCGTCGCCCGGGGGCGCGATGAAGCCCGGCTTGATCGGTACGAACTCGCCGCCGCCGGCACGCAGCCAGGTTCGGCGGAACATCCGCGCGAGATCGAGGACGATCGGCCCGGTCACGCGGCAGTGCATGTCGTGCCAGCCACCGCCGCCGTTCGCGGTGGCGTCGTATTCGTCGGCGATGTTGAGCCCACCGGTGAACGCCACGACGTTGTCGACGACGACCACCTTCCGATGATCGCGGTGGCTGAGCCGGAACCGCCGCCGCCACGGAGCGATCGGGTTGAAGTCGACCACCTCGGCGCCGGCGGCGCGCAGCTCGTCCGCGTAGCTCGCGGGCAGGCCGAACGAGCCGACCGCGTCGTAGATCAGCCGGACCTTGGTGCCTGCGCGCGCACGCTCGATCAGCGCCGCCTTGAACCGATTGCCCGTCGTGTCGGCCGCGAGGATGTAGGTCTCCATCAGCACGGACTGCCTGGCGGCGGCGATCGCCTCGAGCATCGCCGGGAATGCCTCACCGCCGTCGCGGAGCACGCTGAGCGCGCAACCGTGTCGCCAGCGCTGCTGACTGCGCGCATAGCGAGCGAGATCCCGCGGCAGCGAGACGACGATCGCGCGCGACGGCTGGTCGACGATCGGCTGCGGGATCGAGTCCAGCTCCGGCATGCTCATGCGGCGTACTTCACGGCGAGGACCGTATATACGACGTCCCCGCGCGGCACCTTGACCGTTACCTCATCGCCCTCCCGCTTGCCGAGCAGCGCACGCGCAACCGGCGAGTCCATGCTGATGAACCCGCGGTCGAGGTCGGACTCGTCGGCTCCGACGATCCGGTAGGTCTTCTCCGCGCCATCCTCGTCTTCGACCGTGACCCACGCGCCGAAGAACACCCGCTTCGAATCGCTCGGCGGCTCCGACACGATCCGGATCACGTCCAGGCGCTTCGACAGAAATCGCACTCGGCGATCGATCTCACGCAGCCTGCGCTTGCCGTAGATGTAGTCGGCGTTCTCGCTGCGGTCTCCCAGAGCGGCCGCGTCATGAACCTGCTGGGTGACGCGTGGGCGCTCCTTGAGCCACAGCTCGTCGAGCTCGGCCCGAAGCCGCTTCGCACCCTCGGGCGTGATGTATGCGACCCGCGTCGCCGGTTGCTTCGGCTCGTCGCCGTCGCCGTCCCGCGTCGACATCGCCCGCAGCATATCCGGTATGCTCCGCGGCAGCACGCATGGGGCTCGACTTGCTGATCGTGGTGGCGCTGCTGACGTGCAACGGCGTGTTCGCGGGGGCGGAGATCGCGATCCTCAGCGTGCGCAAGACGCGGCTCGCGGAGTTCATCCGCCGGCGCGACAAGCGGGCGCTCGCCGTGAAGTCGCTGCGGGATAACCCGGAGCGGTTTCTGTCCACGGTCCAGATTTGCATCACCACGGCCGGGACCGCCGCGGCAGCTCTCGGCGGCGCCCGGCTCGAGCACGACATGCTGCCATTCTTCCAGTCGGTCGGCCTCGGCACGGTCACCGCGCTCGTGGTGGTGATCGTGATGATCACGTTCCTCGAGGTCGTGATCGGCGAGCTGGTCCCGAAGTCGCTCGCGCTGCGTTACGCCGATCGCTACTCGTTCGTCATGGCGAGGCCGCTCCTCATCATCGCCATGATGCTGCGGCCGGTGATCTGGTCGCTGACCGCGGTCTCGAACCTGTTCCTGCGGTTCTTCGGCGACAAAACTACGTTCACCGAGGCGCGGCTGTCTCGCGACGAGCTCCAGCAGCTCGTGGAGGAAGCTGCGAAGACCGGCTCGGTCGATCCGCGCGCCAGCGAGATCGCCTCGCGCGCGCTCGGGTTCGGCGAGGTCACGGTGGCCGAGGTGATGGTGCCGCGCACGCGTGTGGTCGCGATCCGTCGCGAGGCCGCGCCCGAAGAAGTTCAGCGCGCGATCCTCGAAGAAGGCCACAGCCGCATGCCGGTCTACGACGGCAGCATCGACAACATCGTCGGCTACGTCGTCGCGCGCGACGTGCTCGCTCTGGCGTGGGAGAAGGGGCTGATCGTGCTCGAGGACATTCTGCGGCCGCCGCACAAGGTGCCCGAGTCCACCCGCGCGCTCGACCTGCTGCGCGAGATGCAGCGTCGACGCACGCAGATGGCGGTGGTGGTCGATGACCACGGTGGGCTCTCGGGTCTGGTCACCACGGAGGACCTGATCGAGGAGCTGGTCGGCGACATCATGAGCGAGGACGATGTCCCCGAGGTGTTCTTCACCCGCGAGCCGTCGGGGACGATCCTGGTCCAGGGCTGGGCGTCGGTCCGCAAGGTGAACCGGGACCTCCACCTGGACCTACCGGTCGGCAAGGATCGCACGACCGTCGCGGGCCTCTGCATGTCGCTCGCACAGGCCATTCCGCAGGCGGGTGAGCGCCTGACAACGGATAACGGGACTGTCCTCGAGGTGATCGAGGCGTCACCGAGGCGCGTTCGGCGCATACGGATCCACCCGGTCGCGATGACCGACGAGGACGCCAGCGGCACAGCCGAGGATTGACCGCCCGAAACCTGGTACGGCAGCCGATCCTCGACCTTCCCTGATCCTGTACTATTCGAAGTTGATGACGGTCATCGCGCGCGACGCGGTCGCGTCTGACCACCTGGTGTACGCCTGGCCGTTTCCGATCGGCCCGGAGTGCGAGGTGGCTTGCTCGGAGGACGAGCAGGTCGTGATGTGCCCCGCGTGGATGGTCGGCGATCGTCTTGGCCCCGGCCATCACCGCTGGCGGACTCCGGATCCCACCCGCCCGGTCAGCGCGTTCTTCGTGCTGACGGCCCCGGTCGAGGTCTCGTTCGACCTGATCACGAGCTTCATGATCCCGACCACGGGTCAGCCGATCCGGCTGCGCGCGAGCGGCTCGCTGCAAGTGCGCTGCGGCGATCCGGGCCTCTTGGTCGCGCAGTTCGTCGGGCTGCCGTTCGATTCGGTCAACGATGGCGTGCTGCGCAGCGTCTCGCGCAGCATCGAGCGCATGCTCGCGCGCCTGCTCACGCGTCGCGTGGTGATGGCAGGCACGCCGTACGCGGTCACCGACCCGGGGATGCTGCCGGGCATCGTCGAAGAGCTGGTCGCGTACAACCCCACCGCCGGTGCGGTGTTCGGCGTCGAGTTGAACCGCATCGGGCACCTCGTCGTGGTCGCCGATGACGGCAGCGCGCCGTACCTGCCGCTCCCTCAGCACAACCTGCGCGAGTGGGACCAGGATCCGCACTCCAACGCGCTCGCGCCGGCGCACAATGGCACCAACGGCAACGGCCAGATCCCGCACGAGCAGCCTGCACCGGAGGGCTCGCCCGATCCATACGCGCGGCCCATGACACCGCAGCTCGATACGATCCGCGGCATGCCCGCGGTGGGTCCCGCGTCCATGCTGCCGCACGAGCGCCCCACCGAGGCGCAGCAGCCGATCGCAAAGCCGTACGGTGGTCCGCCGCAGTCCACCGTTTCGGGCGAGCTCGGGGGCACGAAGAAGCCCGGTCCGCCGCAGTCCACCGTCTCGGGCGAGCTCGGCGGCAAGAAGAAGGACACCACGCCGCGGCTGAAGGCCGCGTCCGTTCCGCCGCTGCTGCCGTCGCTACCGCCGATGCACCGCCGCGCGCAGCCGATCGAGGTGCCGCAGTCTCCGGACGAGATCACCCAGCCCCGCATCGATCAGAAGCTGATCACCTCCGTGCCGGGATCGATGCGAGCACCTACGCCGCAGCCGGCGAAGTTTGAGCCGCGCGGGTCGATTCTCGGCATCGGCATGGGCTCGATCGGATCGGGCAGCCAGATGTCCGGTGAGATCCAGCTCAAGGTCCCGGTCGGTGGTCGCGTGCTGGTGCCAGGGCCCAACGGCCTCCTGCAGTCCGCGACCGTGCGCCAGCTGCTGCAGGGCTACTACGAGCTCGAGGTCGGCAGCTCGGGGCAGACGATCTGGGTGCCGATCAGCGGCGTGGTTCCCGAGCACTGATCCAAGTGTGGCTCACGGAAACGTCACCAGCTCGTTCTCGGTCGGCAGCTCGTTCTCGTGTTCGGTCGCGGGCTCGCCGTCGTGGTGCGCGCTGAACCGCGGGAACGCGTACGGCACGGCGGCGGTAGTGGTAGCGGTAGCGCGTGGCAGGCGACGAGGATCGAGATGGCGAGCGCTCGCATCCGGCAACTCTCTGCGATCTACGCGTGTGATCGCGAGCCATGCACGAGATCTGTGCGGGGATGAGCCTCGTTCAAAACGGCTGGTGTAAGCCTTCGCCGCTGAGGTAACGGATGAGTTGTCGTGGAGCGTGCGTTGCATCCTGCACCGGCAGGAGGAAACTTTCATGACGACTCTCTCTTCTGCAGGCTGGATCGTTCACGACGTGGGCCTTGCCGCCTCGATCGGTGGTGTGATGTTCGGGCAGCTCGCCCTCGAGCCCTCGCTCGAGGAGGTATCGAGCCCGAAGGAGCGTGACGACCTCTCCGAGAAGGCCTGGAATCGGTTCTCGTGGGTGAACCTCGCATCCCATGCCGCGTTCGCGGTGCCGTGGATCGTCGGTCGCACGATGCTGTCGGGGCGCGAGGTGAGCGGTCACGCGCGCACACTCACGCTCGCCAAGGACGTGCTGGTCGGCGTGAGCCTCGCCACCGGCGTCGCGAGCTTTGTGATCGGCAAGATCCTCGGCAAGCGGACGCGTCGCGGCGAGGGCCCGGATCAGTCCCGCGCGGGACGGGCGCTCGAGCCCCGGGTGTCCCCGGCGCTCGAGCGCGCGGTCAGCATCGTCGGCACCGGCAACATGCTCGCCACGATCGGCGTCATGGCGTTGACCTCGCTGCTCGCGATGGAGGCCAGTCAGTCGGTGAAGTTCTCGCCGCGCAGCCGCTTGCTCCCGTAGACCCGGTAACCCGCTGAAAAATCCGTCAGCCCGAGCTCGAAGTACATGGCCGGGCTCTTGTCCCCGATGCCATAGCCGACGTCGAAGCCGAGCAGGAGCGTGCACACCACGACCACGGCGTCGGCGACCGGCTCCAGCGTCACGGTGACCTGCTCGAACAGCTCGCTCGAGAGCAGCGCCTCGGTGATCCGCGGGAGATCGCGCGAGGTGATCCGCTCACCGACGGCCACGTGCGCGAGGTACCCGGCAGTCTCGTCGGTCAGCTTCGAGGGACCGCGCACCCCGAAGGCGACGATCGGGCGGGGCGCCTCTTGTGCGGATGCGAGCGATGCCCAGGCGAGCACGACAACAACAACGGCTCGCACCTGGCGAGGTTACTTCTTCTTCTTGCTGGGGAGGATGCCCATCAGCTTCGCGATGATGCCGAGCATGATCTCGTCGGTGCCGCCGCCGATCGAAAGCAGCCGGGTATCGCGGTAGGCGCGCGCCACCGGGTTGTCCCAGGTGAAGCCCATGCCGCCCCAGTACTGGAGGCAGGAGTCCGCGACCTCGCGCGACAGCCGGCCGGCCTTGAGCTTGGCCATCGACGCCATCATCGTGACGTCGGTACCGCCGATGTAGTCCTCGACCGCGCGGTAGACCAGCGAGCGCAGCGACTCGACCTCGGTCTTCAGCTCGGCGAACCGGAAGTGGATCGACTGGTTGTTGATCAGCGGCTGGCCGAAGGTCTCGCGCTCGCGGCAGTACGCGATGGTGGCGTCGATCGTGCGATCCATGCCGCGCACCGAGCCGATCGCGCCGCAAAGCCGCTCCTCCTGGAACTGGACCATCTGCATCATGAAGCCCATGCCTTCCTCACCGATCCGGTGCTTCTGCGGCACGCGGACGTTGTCGAAGAACACCGGGCAGGTATCGGAGGCGAGCATGCCGAGCTTCGCGATCTTCGGACCGACCTCGACGCCCTTGACCTTGGTCGGCACGATCACGAGCGTCTTGTTCTGGTGGACCGGGCCCTCGCCGGTGTTCACCAGCAGGCACAGCCAGTCGGCCTGCGCGGCGTTGGTAATCCACATCTTCGAGCCGCTGATCAGATAGTCGCTGCCGTCCTTCTTCGCGACGGTCTTGATCGCCGCGACATCGGAGCCACCGCCGGCTTCGCTCACCGCGATCGAGGTGACCATGTCGCCGCTGATCGCCGGGGCGAGGAACTCCTTGCGCAGCTCGTCGCTGCCCCACCGCGCGAGCGCCGGCGTGGCCATGTCGGTCTGGACGCCGAGGGCCATCGGGATCGAGCCGCCCCGGCAGTTCCCGAGCTCCTCGGTGGCGCACATCTGGTACGAGTAATCGAGGCCCATGCCGCCGTAGGCCTCGGGCTTGTTGATGCCGAGCAGCCCGAGGCTGCCCGCCTTCTTAAACAGCTGATGCGCCGGAAATGCCCCCGCGCGCTCCCACTCGTCGATGTGGGGATTGATCTCCTTCTCGACGAAGTCCCGGACGGTGCGGCGGAGCTGGTTGTGTTCATCCGTGAAGCGCATGTGTACGAAACGTACACCAATGCCACATCCGTGAACTGTCCGAGATCCGTACAGATCTTTTCACTGTCGATCGACTCCCGAACCGTGTGAGCCTGGTCTCCGATGTTGCCGATCCTCTTGAAGATCCGGCTGACGACCATGGCGATGGCTGGGTGGACCGCGGCCGCCGCGCCGGTTCCGATGCCGCTCGATAGCGTCGCGATGACCTACCAGGCCCGCGCGGCCACCCCGGTCGAGGTCAAGCTGTTCGACGAGAACCTCAACGTCCACGCCAGCGTGGTGATCGACCACCTCGGCGACAGCGACGAGGCGACCACCAAGCAGCTCCATCACATGTTCCGCTGCCGGGTCACCAACCGCGAACGGCCGATCGCCCGCAAGACCCTCGCGATGCTCGCCGACGTCGCCGAGATGTACGAGGGCAAGACGATCGAGTTCGTCAGCGTCTACCGCGTCCAGCGCGGCGAATCCCTGACCTCGCCGCACCGTGATGGCCGCGCCATCGACTTCCGGATCCGCGGCGTCCAGCTGCGCGAGATCCGCGACTATCTGTGGACCAAGTACACCGAGGTCGGCGTCGGCTGGTATCCGAGCGAGCAGTTCATTCACATGGATACACGCCCGACGCTGCACGACACCGCGTGGACGTTCCTCAAGGGCAAGAATCGCTACAACCCGTACTGGTCGGAGCTGGCGCGCCAGCAGGCGCAGCCGGTCATGCAAGCTCGTCGCGGCGGCGTGTAGACTCGCGATGTGATCACACGGTTCGCGCCGTCGACCACGGGGGAGGCGCACCCGGGGACGCTGCTCTCCGCGCTGCTGGTCTGGCTCGAGGCGCGGCGGTGCGCGGGCCATGCGCTGCTGCGGCTCGAGGATCTCGACGTGATGCGGGTCAAGGCCGGGTGGGCCGCGCAGCTGGTCTGGGCCTGCGCGGAGCTCGGGCTGACGTGGGATGCCACCGTGCTGCAGTCCGCTCGGCACGCCGCGCACGAGGCCGCGCTCGATCAGCTCCAGGCGGCGGGTCGGCTGTATCCGTGCCGCTGCAGCCGCGCCGATCGAACCGGAGGTCGCCGCGCGCCCGACGGTGGCTGGGCCTACGACAACACCTGCCGCGGCAGGCCGCTGCCGGGAGGCTGGCGCGCACAGATCGATCCGATCCGGCTCTTGCTCGACGACGTTCGAGTGGATCTCGTCGACGATGGCGGGATGGATCTGTCGCAGACCCCCGCACGCGACCTGGGCGATCCGGTGGTGCGCCGGCGCGATGGCGTGGTCGCCTATCACCTCGCCGTAGTGGTCGATGATGCGAGCGCGCAGATCACCGACGTCATCCGCGGCAAGGACATCGCCCCGTCGACGGCGACCCAGGTACTGGTCCAGCGCGCGCTCGGGCTGCCCACGCCGCGCTACCGGCATCACCTGCTCCTGCTGGAGACCGATCGCAGCGGCAAGCTCTCGAAGCTGCACGGCTCGCTGCCGTACTCGGAGATCCGCACCCGGCTCTCGCCCGAGGCGATCCTCGGGCAGCTCGCGTACGTGGCGAACCTCGTGCCTACGCCGGCGCCGGTCCGCGCCGCAGAGCTCGTGCTCGACTGGGCGCGGGTTCCGACCGCGGATCGAACGCTGGTGCTCTAGAACGTGTGCGGGCGAGCGCGCTCGCACGCGATCCACTCGGCGAGCTGGCGGCGCTCCTCGTCGGTAGGTACCGCGCAGCTGGTGTTCGCCGGATCGCCCGCGACGCTCGGGCAGCGGCCCGGCGGCATGAAGTCGTTCGACGCGTCGGGCCCGATGCCGGTCTGCTCTTCGATGTGATCGGGGACCTCGAGCACGCCGCGCAGCGTGTCGAAGTCGTGATAGATCGGCGCGCCGTTGCGCTGCGAGCGAGGGATGTCCGCGGCGTGGCACCACGTGCAGTAGTTCTCCATGAACGGCTTGCCAAAGTTCTCGTAGGTCAGCGTTCCCGGATCCGGGTCGGGGCACACGGTTCCGGTTGGCGCGGGCTTGGCTCCGCACGCGGCCAAGACGACGACGAGGATGAGGATGAGGACAGGGCGCATGGGGTACTCCTAGAAGTGCACCGCGGACTCGACGAGCCCGCGCAGGATGAAGGGATCGCCGGCGATGCCGGCCTGGATCTCGAACGCGGTCTCGACGGAACGCGCCGTCCAGATCGCTCGCACGCCGCCGGTGACGCGCTCGCGTCCGCTGCCGATCGGAATACCGCCGCTCATTCGCACGCCTGCATGAAGCAGCTCGCTGCCGAGTGGCGCATAGGCGCTCGCGGTCCACGTCACCTCCTGCAGGTTCATCGGATCGACGAGCGGCCACGACCCGTGATCGTGATCGGTCTCTCCACCGATCGCGCGCGCGTAGCCAACGGACCCACCGATCCGCACCTGGCGAGCTGCCGTGGCCGCCCACACCGCCGGCATCACCATCACGTGGCCCATGCCGAACCCGGTCGCGGGATCACCGCTTGGCAACGAGACCGGCAGCGCCACGCCGAGCAGCGAGGCCGCGTGCTCGAGCAGCGTGACCTGGGCCGACAGCACGACATCACTGACGCCGTAGCGCCGCGCGCCGTTCTCGGTCAGCCGGTAGAGCCCGACGTTCGCGGAGGCGCCGAACCTGCCGCGCATCCACGTCACGCTCGGGAGCACGCCCTGGTAGTCGCCGACGAACACCTCGGTGTCGTACCGAGCTGCGACCAGACCGACGCCCGCGCCGAGGCTCGAGGGTGTGCTGGCCGCGTGGTGGTGCCCGCCGCCGTGGTCGTGCTCGGCGCGCGCGTCCCCCGAGGCGAGCAGCCCCAGCGCGGACAACGCGGTGATCCAGATCGGCACTCTCATCGTACGAGCCACATACCCGAGCGGGTCGAACGGCCCGCGCGAGCTCACGAGACCCCGGCCGTGCGGGACCGTTACGACGGAGCGTCGGGCCGGATCGGCGGCGGAGCGGAGTGCGGAGCGGGGTGCGCGAAGCTCGGAGCAGCGACCGTCACCGCCGCGGCCACGTCGAGCGCAACCGCGGGCGCAGCGAACATGGGCAAGGTCGGGGCGATGTGCTCGTGCGTGGTCTGATGACAGGCGCGCAGCTCGGGCTGGGTCGGCTTGTCATCGCGATGGTCCGGGCACCGGCACCTCATCGGATCCGGGCAGCAACACGACTGCTCGACCCGCACGGTGCGCAGCTGCGAGACCGGCAGCGAGAGCGCCAGCACGAGCGCGACCAGGAAGGTCGTCAGCGCGGTCACTGCACGCGGGGCCACAGCTAGTTGTAGGGCGGTCCCGCAGGGGACGCAACGGCGGTCAGGCCGATGGCGACAGCAGCCGCTGACCGGCGCGTGCGACCGAGCGTCGCAGCAGCCGCAGGTTCACGTGATCGTTGGTGGTGATCAGCGCGCTGGCCACCGCACCGGCGACCTGCAGGAGGAACGAGACCTGCGTGAGGCGGAGCACAGCGAGGGCGAGCGCGGCCCACACGATGAAGTCGCGGCGCACGACATTCGGGGCGAACTTCACGAACGCGTCGAGCAGCGGCGGCAACGGCTTCGATGGCACGATCGCCTTGGCCACCGGGCGAAGCCGGACCGCGCCGGGTTCCTCGGCGGGAACGACCTCGAACTTCCCGGCGTAGTCCTGCGAGTTCGCGGAGCCGACGCCAACGATGATGTTGTAGTAGATGCAGTAGATCGACCAGCCGCAGGTCGACAGGCCGATCACGATGCCGGCGGTCCACAGGTCCCATCCGGGATGTCCCCAGTACAGGTGGCAATGCCAGCCGATCGCGCCCATGTAGCCGAGGGTCGAGAGCTCGTCGACGATCGTGTCGAGCCACGCGCCGAGCTTCGACGACATCAGCTTGAGCCGGGCGATCTCGCCATCGCAGCAGTCGATGAAGCACGAGCTGGTCTGGATCACCGCGCCGAGGATCACCAGGTTGATGTCGGCCGTGGCCGTGAGCACGCAGGCCACCGCGATCATCGCGCCGACGGTGAGCGACAGCATGTTCGGCGTGATCGGCGTGTGGACGAGCAGCTTGCTGAGCCGCCGCGCGACCGGCCGGAAGATGTAGCGGGAGATCGCGTTGTCCTGCGGCTTGATCATCAGCCGGTACAACAGCTCGTGCGCTGCGGCCCGATCTTCGAGGGTCGCGATCGCGTGACGAGCGATCGCGCCGTGCGGGACCCTCGTGGTGGTCCGCGCGAACGCGGTGGTGTTGTCCCCGGCCGCGATCGCCACGATCGCACTGCGCGCGGCGGCTCCGGCCGCGAGGTACGCGCCGGCATACGCGTCCGACGGACCGACCGCGACGACCACACCCTCGCTAGGGATCGCTGCGACCAGCGGTGCGACCAGTGGCGTGTGCACGAGCTGATCGGCGCGGATCACCAGCAGCGGGGACGTGCGGCCGTCGCGCCACGCGACCACGCCATCGCGCGGACCATCGAGCACGAGCACGCGTGTCGCGCCGACCCGGGTGGCTACTCGCCTCGCGCGCTCTACGACCGACAATCCGGCAATTCGCACGGACGCCAGCGGACCGTCGGCGAGGACGATCGCGTCGAGCTCGGGGACACCAGCCACGCCTTACGTCTACTAGCACGGGCCCAGATCCGAATCGCACCGACGACAGCTCGACGACGGCTCGGTGACAGGTTTCGGTCGATCGGACCCGGACCAGCGCGTGATCTGTTCAAGTTTCACCACGTAGTGCAAGCCAACTGCCCGAGATGCTGCGTGTATGGCATTTGCATATCCGCGCGGTAGATGAAGGCCGTCATTCTCGCCGCCGGGTGTGCGACTCGGCTTCGCCCCTACTCCGACGACACGCCGAAGACGCTGTTGCCGGTCGGGGGGGTGCCGATCCTGCGGCGCACGATCACCAGCCTGCTGCGGGTTGGCTTCGACCAGTTCGTCATCGGCACCGGCTACCTCGAGCAGATGGTTCGCGATGCGGTCGCCAGCTGGTTCCCCGGCCTCGACGTGGCCTTCGTCTTCAACCCCGACTTCCGCACCACCAACAACGCGTACTCGCTCCTGCTCGCCCGCGAGCACGTCGAGGACGATGTCTTCATCCTGTTGGATGGCGACGTGGTGTTCGACCTCGATGTCCTCGAGGAGCTTGTCGAGCGCGGTCCGGATTGCCTCGCGGTTCGTTCGGTCGGCGAGATCGGTCTCGAGGAGGTGAAGGTCACCGCCGACAACGAGGATCGCGTGCTCGCGATCGGCAAGCACGTGCCCGTCCGCTCCGCGATGGGCGAGTCGGTCGGAATCGAGCTGTTCAGCGCCGCCTCGTCGCGCAAGCTGTTCGCTGCGCTGCACGCGCGGGTTCGCGGGCAGAACCTCGTCAACGAGTACTACGAGGCAGCGTTCCAGCAGATCGTCGATGAGGGCGTCACGCTCTACGGCGTGGACATCGGGTCGATGTACGCGACCGAGATCGACACCGTCGAGGACCTGATGGCAGCCAACGCCCGCCTGTCCCAGCGCCCCGCCTTCGATGTGGGTGTGCAGGGCGTCCGTCTCGCGGTCTGAAGAACATCCAGTAATTCCAAACCTCTGGCAGGCGCTGGCAAGACCTGAGGTGCCGGAACTCGTGACGAATCTCGTTGCCGCGGCGCACCGAGCGTTGCGATGATCCGGACATGTTGTATCGGGAAGGGTTGCTCGCCGTGCTCGCCATGCTCCCTGCGTGCGCGCAGGCAGGCGTCGCGCGCGATCGCCCGGATGCTTCCGCTGGCGGCCCCGGAGCTGACGCCAGCGCAAACTTCGATGCGCCGCAGGGCGTCACCGACAGCTCGATGACTGCCGATGCCTCGTGCACTCCGGTGCCGACGGAGCTACTGATGAACGAGGCGTTCGACGGAGCGCCGATCGCGACCGGATGGACCCAGATGAAGATCGATCCGGCGTATCCGCTCGTGACCACTGCACCCAGCCGCGTGACGCCGATGTCGGCGCCCAACCTGGTGTGGATGGGTGGCCTCGAGAAGCCTGCGGCCTCGAACAAGGACTCGCTCACGCAGATGGTCACCGTGCCCGCGGGAACCACGTCGCTGACGCTCACCGGCAACTACTGGGTGCAAACCGCCGAGCTGCTGCCCATCGTCTTCGATCACGGCTACGCGGATCTGGCGCAGGCCAGCGGTGCCACCATCGAGAACGTGCTGTCGCTCGACAACAACCACACCACGACGACCTGGACAGCATTCTCCAGGACGTTCGCCGCACCGCATGCGGGCGAGATGGTCATGATCAAGCTGTCGTCGGCTAGCGACCCGACCAACGTCACGAACTTCTTCTACGATTCGCTCTCGCTCAAGGCCACTCACCCCCCAGCCGGATGCCCCTAGTGCGGACGGCGGGAAACACCCGGTGGCGATGATGCCCAGCGCCCGATCGATGCGCCGCAAGGCGATGGCGAGCAGCCGACCGATGGCCCGCAGCCGATCGATGGACCACCGGTCGATGCCGCACCGATCGCCGTCACGCTGACGCAGAACACCAGCACCACCGTCGGGTCGAACAACTCGATCGCCTGCGGCAACCCGGATAACACCACCGCGGAGAACAGCTGGTACCGCGTGTGGAAGCTCAGCGACGAGGGCATCGCCGGCGCCTTCCATGTCACGGCGGTGACGTTCGGCGTGCAGCAGTCCTCGGGGATGCCGAACGTGCAGGTCAAGATCGGCAGCTACTCGGGCTCGACACCGCCCTGATCACGCCGATCGCGTCAGCGACGTTCGCGGTGCCGAACACCGTGACCACCGCGACCACCTCGGTCACCGTTCCGGTCTCGGCGAACGTTCCCGCGCTCGGCCAGATGATCGTCGAGGTGTTCTCGCCGGATGCCAGCGGCACCGGGACGTTCTTCTACCTCGGCGGCAACAGCCTCGGCGAGAGCAAGCCGGCCTACCTGCGCGCGCCGACCGGTGCGTGCGCCACGCCGCAGCCGAAGACCACCGCCGCGCTCGGCTTTCCGACGTCGAACCTGGTGATCACGGTCAACGGGACGAAGTGATCGCGAGCGCCGCGTAGCTGCGCGCGCGATCCTCGGAGATCGCCGCGAGCGTGCTCGCCATCTCCGCGTGCTGCTCGCGGATCCTCGCGTGGTTCGCGGAGGCGATCCGTTCCGCCATCTCGGGGCGCGGCGGCGGTGCGTGACCACCGAGGATCATGGCCTGATGTGCGAGACCCGCGGACGGAGAACCCGCGCGCACCTGGTCGAGCAGCGCGAGCGGCACCAGCTGGAGCAGCGGATCGGGGGAGCGCCGCACGAACGGAACCAGCCGCGCGGGTGTGGCGAGATCGAGGGTGGCGTCGGGATGGAACTCGGCCACGCCAGCCGTGGGGATCCGCAGCGCCACCACGCCGCGCACGGTGTGCAGCTCGACCGGAGTGATCGAGAGCTCGGGCGCGATCACCATCGCCACCCGCGTGTTCTCGCGCGCCAGCAGCGCCTCGGCCGCGGTGGTCCACTCGCCGAGGGTTGGCGTGCCCCACACCACGTCGACCGCCAGCTCGCCGCCCTGGCGCGTGCCGCGTGCCCACGGACACAGGTCGTAACGTTCCACGACTTCGACGAGGTAACGCTCGAACACCCGGATCACCGCGGCGCGGCGAGAGCTTTCCGACACTGCAACCATCGTAACCGCGCCGTGTCATCTTGAGTGACGTGAAGACCGTCTGGATCGCTGCCGCCCTCGTCGTTGCCACCGGCACGGCGGGCGCCGGGCCCCTGGCGGACGCGCTGGCGAAGTCCGACGTGGCAGGGCTGCGAAACCAGCTGGGCGATCCCGCGGCGCGCTGCGCCCTCGGGGCGGTGTTCGCGAACCAGGCCGATCTGCCGCGCGCCGCGCTCTATCTCACCGACTGCGCCGAGGCCACCCTGCCCGACGACGTGGCCGCGCCGGTCGCGAGGGCCGCGCGCACGGTCACCAAGCAGCTGCGGGCGAGCGAGCTGTCACAGCTCCAGATCGTGACCAGGCCCGACCACCTGGTCGTGGAGGTCGATGTGCTGCCGGGCGAGCAGGTGCCGACGCCCGCGACGGTATGGGTCAAGGCTGGTACGCACACCGTCACGGCCGCGTTCAACGGCAAGCAGTTCACCAACACGGTGACGGTGGCCGCGTTCGCGCGCGCCGCCGTCGTCATCGACCTCGGCAACCAGTCGGCGCCGGTCCGTACCGCGAAGGACGGCAAGGTCGACTTCAACGAGGACAACGCGCTCGAGCAGACCGATGGGCCGCCACCCGACGTCAAGCGCCGCTCGATGGTCAGTGACAAGTTGCTCGGCCTTCCCGGCACGCCGAGCGGAGAGGCGATCGCCGACCCGCTCGCCACCGCACCCCGCCCCGCGCCGCTTCCGATCTGGCTCGGCGTGCGCGTCGGTGGCGGGATGTTCGATGATGATGCCGCCACCGCCCGCGTGCGTCCCTCGCTGGCCGCGGCGGCTCGCTACAGGCTGCGCGGTCCGGCGTTTTTCGCCGCGCGGTTGGACTGGACCCGCCGCGGTGGCAATGGAGATGCGTCGATCGACGTGCTCGGTGCCTCGGCCGGCGCTGGCTACTCGGTGCTCGACTCCGCGGCGCTCGGCATCGCGCTGATCGGCCAGCTGCGCGGCGATCTGCGGTTCGCCGACACCCGCAACGCGATGAGCGTGAACCGCACCGGTGCCTCGGCGGCTGCGTCCCTCGAGATCGCGTTCCCGGCCACGCCGCTCACCGCCGGTGTGCGGTTCGAGCAGGGTTTGACCGAGCTGGTCCCGGGCTCTCGCGATCGCGCGCTGCTCGTCGAGCTCGGCGTGGACTGGCGCTGAGAGCTACTCGTAGCGCTTGATGATGTGAAAGCCGAAGTCGGACTGGCAGACCCCGTACTCGCCGACGTTGAGGCGAAGCGAGAGCTGGCGGAACTCGATCACGAGCTGCGCATCGGGCGTCACCGTGAAGGCGCGGTTGCTCTGCGCGCTGCCGACGTCCTCGGAGCTCTCCTTCATCAAGGCCTCGAAGTCACCACCGGCCTTGAGCTTTCCGAGCAGCGCCTTGACCTCCGCCTCCGCCTCCGCCTTGGTGCGCTTCTGCGCGCGCGGATCCTGGTGGCCGCTGAACGCTTCGTTGAGATCTGCCCACGAGACCAGGATGTGCCTCACGTTCGCCACGTTGACGAGTGGCTCGCGGGACAGGATGTCGGAGGACACCACCGCGGACATCGACGACGCCGGACCCGCGCCGCCGACCTTGTTGGTCATCGTCGGCCCACCGGGAGAGCCCGGTCCGCAGGCGGCGGCCGCGAGCACGAGGACGAGAGCGAGGCGCTTCATGCGCGCACGCTAACACGCGGCGTCGTATCGGGCACGACGGCATCGAAGTTCCGGAGGTCTACGAGGAATGTCCCGTCCGGCAGCGGCACCAGCGTGTCCGCGAACCGATAGCCGTCATGGATGTGCGAATCGTCGTAGCTGTGCACCGAGTGGATGCTCTGCATGGTGATGTCATCGATGCCGGTCATCGCGATGTGGAGCTCGAGCTCGGCCTTCTTGAGCCCGGCCTCGTCGAGACCGAACAGCGGGCTGGTCTCGTCGATCACGTGCATCACCGTCCAGCCGCGGGTCATGCCGACCTGGCGATCGCGGACCAGCTCGAGGTCGTGGGCCTTGTAGAACGTCTCGCCCTCGAGGGTCTTCGTGGTGACGATCGCCACCATGTGCAGCTGCGCCTCGACGATCGTGTTGCTCCGGCGGTTGCCGATCCGCAGCATCATCGTGCGCCTGCCCTCGAACTGCGTGATGACGATGTTCTTCGAGTACGAGATCCGGGTGGTCGGCCGCGAGAACTTCGCGAACACGAGGCCGGTGGCGAGCGCGGTGAAGATGATCCCGAACATCGACTCGATGATCATCGCGCCGTTCGCGGGGTTGCTTGCCGGGTGCATGACCCCGTAGCCGATGGTCGCCATCGTCTGCACGCTGAACGACAGCGCATCGGTGAACGAGCCATCCGCGCCCGCGATGCCGCCGATCTCGACGTACACCAGCGCGAACACCAGGTTGAATGCGAAGAACGCGACCGCGATCAGCGCCAGGGCGCCCGACCACGGCAGGTGAAGGAACGTGTGATAGGCATCGCGCAGGATCTGGCGCTCGTCGCCGACGATGTAGAACGTGGATCCCTGCTGGTTGACCTTACGTGCCCCGGCGGGCAACGCGGATGGCGGCATGGGGGCATGGTATGGCACGGTGCCGCCATGAGCGAGGACGTCACCATGGCGCAGCTGGTGGAGCTGCTCCCACCGCGGATCTGGTACCTGACGTCCAACGGCACGGATATGTGGTGCCGGCGGCCCTACGGGTTCCTGTTCTCCGACGGGACGGCGGCCGAGGCGTTCGCCAACGCGATGGGCACCGACGAGAATTTATTCGCGATCGGGCTCGATGCCGGGGCGCTGCTCTCGGACGAGATCCTCACCGGTCTCCGCAACACGGCGGTCACGCGCCTGTTCATCGATCCGGCGATCGATGCCGAGAGCGGCGATGTGCACGGCAAGATCCTGCGGCTCTCGCCGCTGACTTGACACATCGAGCGCCACTAGACAGAGCTGGGATGTGGCCGATGCACGGTGACAGCTAATGCTCGAGCCCCGGGTACTGTTTCCACGCGGGACCTGACCATCGAGCCTGGCGGGCCGCGCGACCACGAGCACGCCGCGCACGCTACGAGAGCAGGGCGAGCAGGTCGTCGCGGGTGATCGCGGCCGCGCCACCGGCCTCGGCGAGCGCGGCGTTGGCGAGCGCGCGCTTGCGAGCCTGCAGCTCGAGGATCCGCTCCTCGACCGTATCCTTGGCGACCATGCGGTAGACCATCACAGGCTTGTCCTGGCCGATGCGATGGGTCCGGTCGGCGGCCTGATCCTCGACCGCGGGGTTCCACCACGGATCGACGAGGAACACGTGATCGGCCGCGGTCAGGTTGAGACCGGTGCCGCCGGCCTTGAGCGAGAGCAGCATCACCGGCGGACCCTTCTCGTCCTGGAACGCATTGACGACGCTCGCGCGGTCCACGGTGGACCCATCGAGCCGCACGAAGCCGATGCCTTCCCTGGTGAGGTGCGGCTCGATCAGATCGAGCAGCGAGGTCCACTGCGAGAACACGAGCGCGCGGTGACCATCGGCGACGACGTCATTGAGCGCCTCCATCAGCCGGGTCAGCTTTGACGAGCTCTCCGGCGCGGCGCCCTTGCGGATCCCGCTCGGCAGCAGCGCCGTGTGACACGCCGCCTGGCGCAACCGGAGCAGCGCTTCGAGCGCGGCCATCACGCCGCCGCCGGCCTGCAGCATCGCCACGATATCGCGCTGGGTCGCGGCGCGGATCGCGTCGTAGGTGATCCGTTCGTTCTCCTCGAGCTCGACGTACATCACCGCCTCGGTGCGCGGAGGCAGCTCGCGGGCAACCTCGGACTTCATCCGGCGCAGCACGAACGGACGGATCCGATCGCGCAGCCGGGCCGCGGTGGCGGCATCGCCGTTCGAGATCGGATCGGACCAGCGATCGCCGAAGTCCGATCGCCCGCCGAGCAGCCCGGGGTTCGTGAAGTGGAGCTGGCTCCACAGCTCGTCGAGCCGGTTCTCGATCGGCGTTCCGGAGAGCGTCACCCGCCAGTTCGCCTTGAGCTTGTAGGCGGCGCGCGCGACCTGACTGTCCGGGTTCTTGATGGTCTGCGACTCGTCGAGGATCACGATGTCCCACTGCACACTGCCGAACACGTCGATGTCGTTACGCAGGATCGGATAGCTCGTGAGTACGACGTCGGCGGTGCTATCGAGCGCACGGCGCGCACCATGATAGGTGCCCACCGCGAGGTCCGGACGGAACTTGCGGATCTCGGCGAGCCAGTTGAACAGCACGCTGGTCGGCGAGACCACCAGCGTCTTGGCCTTGCGCGGCTCGGGGAGCGCGGCGAGCGCCTGGATCGTCTTGCCGAGACCCATATCATCGGCGAGCACGCACCCGAGACCGGCACCACGGCAGAACACGAGCCAGTCGAGGCCGCGCTGCTGATAGCCGCGCAGCTCGCCGATGAAGCCCTTGGCGGGCGGGACCTCGGGTATGCCGCGAAAGCCGTCGAGCAGCGGCTTCAAGCGATCGAGCTCGGGCGGCGGTGGCTCGTCGAGCTCGGCGGCGAGCTTCGCGAGATCCGGCAGCGCGTACATCGGGACCTTGCGATCGTCGCCGCGCGACGCGAGCAGATCGGCGACGCGCTCGCCATGCTTGTCGAACCACGACATCGGCACCCGGCCCCAGCCGCCGCCCTCGAGGGGAACCAGATCCACGCCGGCCTGCCACGCGCGCAGCGCAGCCGCCACCGAGGCCGTACGGCCGCCGCTACCGGTGAGCTCGACATCGAGCCGGCTGCCATCGATCGAGATCGACGCATCGAGCAGCACGGCCTTGGTCGCGTTCGCGGCCTTGGCATCGGTGCGGAACCACCCCGCGAGCTGGTTATGCATCGCGAACGCCTCGCGGCCCGAGAGCTCGACGCGGCGACCTGGCACGAGGTTCAGCTCGTCGCGCAGCCGGTGGGTAAGCCGGCGCTCCGCATCCTGATCCCGGATCGGCAGCGCGCCCTCGATGTGCACGAGCGTGTTGCCATCGACCCGCGCGCGCGGTGGGTCGCCGTAGACCAGCGTCGGGAACACGATCAGCCGATCGCCATCCTGCTCGACATCGAACGACATCCGCGGTTGCTCGCGCGCTCCCATCCGCGGCAGCACGTTCGAGCGCACGTCAACATCGATTCGTGCGGCGAGGGCGGGCAACGTCTTGCCGATCAGCTCGGGGAACGCCGAGCGCGGCACGTCGAACACCTGCGGCAGCTTCTCGAGCCGCGCGCCCGTCAGATCGATCGCGCCGACCGGCCGCAGCACGTTGTCGGTGGTGCGCACCACGCCGAGCGCCACCACCTCGCGCACGCCGCGATCCGCCTCGATCCGTACGCGCACCCCACCACGCTCGTCCTCCACGATCGCGCGCGGCATCACCGGATCGCCGCTGGTCGTCACCGGCTCGTCCTTCCACATCACATCGCGCGCATCGGCGAGCACGGTGAGCAGGCGATCGAGGCGCTCGCCGGTGAGCGGACCCTTGCGCGTGGTCAGCAGCTGGTCGGCGGTGAGATCGGCCTCGATCGTCGCGATGTGCGAAGCCTTGCCGGTGCCCACCAGTGACAGCAGCGACCCCACGAGCGGCTCGGTGCGATCCGCGCGGACGAGCAACCGGCGGACCACCACGCCACCCGCCTCGGGCGTCAGCTGGTAGCGCAGCTGCGCACCCGCCATCGACGAGCGTGGGAGCTCGCCATCGGCCTTGTCGGCGGCGATCACGCTGGCGACCACGTGCGAGCACACGGGCTCGCGGCTGGTGCAGGTGCACTCCCACTCGTCGTGCGCGGTGTTGAGCACCACCTCGAACGGCGTGGGACGCGCGGGGACGCGGACCTCGAACGTGGTCTCATCCCCGCGGTTCGAGCGGCCCGCGACCCGCCCATCGCGGGCGAGCGTGACCCCCTGCGACCACGTGCGGTCAGTGGCCGCCTTGCGGATCGCGTCACGAAGGTTGGACAGCACCGGGGGTTGGCTGTCTAGCACGCCCAGGCTGTTGAGACCAAAGGCATGCTACGGTCCGTTTCGTGACCGGCGATTCCGCGGACGAGGCGGGGCTCGTTGCCGAGCTGGTGGCACGGATGGCTGCGGGGGATCGGCAGGCGATGACCCAGCTGTACCAGCGTCACGCCGCGCTCCTGCTGGGTCTAGCCCTGCGGATCGTGCGGGAGCGCAGGGAGGCCGTGGATCTCCTACACGACGTCTTTCTCGAGGCGTGGAGGGCTGCAAAAACGTTCGATCCGAAGCGCGGGCGGGTTCGTACCTGGCTGGCCATCCGTATGCGCTCCCGTGCCCTCGACCAGCAGAAGTCCGCGCACGTGTCCCGCAACTCCGGGATGCCGCACTGGATACGCTCGTCGACGAATCGGTTACAGCGAGCCCCGACCGTGCTCGGGTCTGCGCCGCGCTCGACGGTCTTGGCCTGGATCAACGCAAGGTCCTCGAGCTGGCGTACTTCGAGGGGCTGTCGTGCTCGGAGATCGCCGAGCGCATTTCGATCCCCGTCGGAACCGTGAAGTCCCGGCTCGCGGCCGGGCTCGAGCGGTTACGCGCCGAGATCGGCAACGGCTCTGGAGCGGCATCATGACTGACATCCGCGACCTGCTTCCCCTCCATGCGCTCGGCGTGCTCGATGCGGCCGAGACCCAGCTCGTCGATCGCGCGGTAGCTACAGCTCCCGCGCTCGCCCGCGAGCTCGCGGCGCTGCAGCGCACCGCCGA
This sequence comes from Myxococcales bacterium, assembly GCA_043753855.1. Lineage (GTDB taxonomy): Bacteria > Myxococcota_A > Polyangia > Haliangiales > Haliangiaceae > JABFXX01. The sequence goes on from JAYUVX010000034.1 coordinate 43,260, forward strand.
GAGCATGATCGTTCCGGTCGAGCCTTCGGCGGCCGTTCACGCGCGGCTGCTCGGCTCGCTCGGCGGTGGCAGGTTCGAGGCATTCTCGAGCCGGATGGCGTCGCTGTTGGATGTCACCATCGATCGCGCACGCGAGCTGCTCGGCCTGATCGAGCGCCCGGAGTCGTGGGAGGCCGCGGCACCGGGTCTCCAGCTCGTGCACGCCGCGCGTGCGACCGACGGCATCATGATTGCGGGAGCACCGGCGCGACCGCAGAAGCGCTGACCCGGCCATCCGGGTCGCACGTCCGGGGGGTGTATGATGGGATCATGGGCAGCGATGACGGCATGCGGGTGGTGGGAACCATCCGCAGCATCGAGCTCCACACCACGTCGACGCGGTTTCAGAACGTCACGTCGCGGCAGGTCGCGAAGATCCAGCTCGATATCGAGCGCGCGCAGGATGAGGAGGGCGAAGACCTCGACATCCTGAACCTCGCGGATCTTCAGTTTCAGGGACCGGCCGAGCTCGTGCCGCGATTTCACACCGGCGACCGCGTCTCGATCGTGACGAGCGCAGAGTCGAGCCTGCACATCACCAGCATCCGCCCCGCGCCGCTGAGCTGAGCAGGATCGGTCAGCTGATCGCAGCTGCCCTCGCCGCAGGGTTATGCGGCGGCTCGATCACCACACGATGTCGATCTGCTCGGCGTCTTGGCCGCCGAGGATCGTCGTCGTGAACTCCTTCTTCATCGTCTTCTTCGGTCCGATCGCTCGGATCTTCTTCGGGCCCGGTGCGAGCGGCAGGCGGGTCATCGGTGTCTCCCCGATGTTCTTGCCATCGATGAAGATCGTCGTCTTCTGATTCGCGTTGATCGTCAGGTAGCCAAACCGCGAGATCGCGAGGATGTCGTCCTTCGAGATGCCGGCATCGGGCGTGGCCACCGGCAAATGCCTCACCGGGGCATCGGGAGGCGCGGTGGTCGCGACGCTGGCGTCTCGGGTATCGCGCTGCAGGAACCACACGCCGCCGGCGACGAGCACGCCGAGCGCGACGACGCCGATCACCACGTTGCGGATCCCGCGTATGCGGTGACCGCGGAGCAGATCGGTATCCGGGTTTGCCATCCAGGTGTCGACCGGCGAGACCTTCTCCGACAGATCGATCACGCCCGTCGGAAGCTCCGGTGCGAGCTCGAAGCGACCTGTCCCGGGCTGGACGATCATCGACGGCACGTTGTCGAGCGGTCCTGAGGGCGGCCGCGCGTTGACGTTCCGGGTGGGCAGCGCACCGAGCTCGCCGCTGCGTGCCGCCGGAGGCAGTGGAGGTGGAGTGGGCCGCGGCATCTGCACGATGTGCGAGCTGGGCTTTGGCTGCGCCGGCGCAGGTGCGGGCTCGTCGGCCGCCTTGAGGATCTCGTCGCGGGCGGCCATCTCGTCGCCGAAGTCGGTGAACAGCAGGCGCGCGAGATCGTTGGTGGTCGCCGGACCGCCGAGCGTGGCGACCGAGTTGCGGATCGCGTTGGCGAACGCCTGCGCGGTCTCGAACCGGCCGTTCGGATCGCGCGCCATGGCCTGGATCAACGCGGCTCGCATGCCGGGCGGAATGTCGGGGCGGCGCTCGCGAATGTCTGGAATCGGTTCCTCGGTGATCGCCTTGAACGTGAGGAAGTCCGAGTCGCGGTGGAACAGCCGCTTGATCGCGAGCATCTCGTACATGACGATCGCGAGCGCGAACACGTCGCTGCGGCGATCGAGTGGCTTCCCGAGGATCTGCTCGGGAGACATGTACGCGTTCTTGCCCTTCACCGTGCCGGTGCGCGTGCGCGAGTTCGCACCGCGCGCCTTCGCGATGCCGAAGTCGAGGACCTTCACGGTACCGTCCCCGCACACCATGATGTTCGGCGGCGAGACATCGCGGTGGACGACGTTGAGGGACTGACCGTCGGGGCCGCGCGCCTCGTGTGCCGCGTGGAGCCCTTCACATGCCTGCACGATGATGCCCGCGACCATCCGGGTGTCGAGCATCTTCCCGGCCTTCGACAGCCGCGTCATCATCCGCGACAGCGGGACGCCGTGGAGATACTCCATGGCGATGAACCAGGTGCCCGCGTAGTCGCCGAACGCGTGGACCTGACACACGTTCTTGTGAACCAGCTGGCTCGCGAGGTCCGCCTCATCTCGGAACATGGTGACGAAGTGATCGTCCTCCGCGAGGTGCGGTAGGATCCGTTTCAGCACGAGCACGTCCTGCTGACCGTGACCGGTGGGCCGCGCCAAAAAGATCTCGGCCATCCCGCCAGTCGCGAGCTTCGCGATCAGCTGATAGCTACCGAAATCCCTGGCATCGCGAGGGACCAGCGTCCCCGCCGGAATGGTCACGAGCTTAGTATGCCCGAGGAATATCCCGGATTTAAGGCCGAGCTGACACAGACCGGTCGATCCGGTCCAGCCAGGACAGGGTGCAGGCCGCGGCCGGGCATCATCTTCGACGAGGCGACGGGGGGCGATATCGACCGACACCGGGCCGTGGTAACCACGCCGGATCAGGCCGGTCCCGGCAGGCATCACCCGGGATCCGACGCTGACGTGTGCGTTTCCCGAGCAGAGGGGGGTAGATCCCGATGTCGACGGTCATCAAATCGTCACGACGTGCGACAACCATGCTGCAACGCTGACCGCGGTGGCGCGCGGTTCCGGGTCACGGTAGGCCATGACCACCTCGGGTGATCGGCCCACGCTGCGCGAGAACTTCCCGTTCTGGATGGTGCATGTCGTGGCGCTCGCCGGCGCGATCTACGTGGGCTGGAGCTGGGCCGCGCTCGCCTGGCTCGCCGGCACCTACTCGATCCGCATGTTCGCGATCACCGCCGGCTATCACCGCTACTTCGCGCACCGTACGTTCAAGACCGGCCGCGTGGTTCAGTTCGTTCTCGCGCTGCTCGCGATGAGCAGTGCGCAGCAGGGTGTGCTGTGGTGGGCGGCGCATCACCGCAATCATCACAAGCACAGCGATCAGCCGGGCGATGTGCACTCGCCGCGGCTCCGCGGATTCTGGTGGAGCCACTGCTTCTGGCTGCTCCGCGGCAACAACAAGCACACCGACCTCGATCGGATCCGCGACTTCGCGCGCTACCCCGAGCTGCGCTGGCTCGATCGCCACGATCTGTTGATCGCGGTCGCGTTCGGCTGCTTGCTCTACGTCATTGGCGGCACCACCGCGCTGTGCTGGGGCCACTTCGTCTCGATCGTCGTCGCGTGGCACGTCACGTTCTGCATCAACTCGCTCGCCCACGTCTGGGGCACGCGCCGATACACCACCACCGATGACTCGCGCAATAACCCGTTGTTGGCGGTGCTGACCTTCGGCGAGGGCTGGCACAACAATCATCATCACTACCAGCGCTCCGCGCGGCAGGGCTTCTTCTGGTGGGAGCTCGACGTGACCTACTACGTGCTGAAGCTGCTCGAGAAGCTGCGCATCGTCTCCGGCGTCGAGGGCGTCCCGCGCCACATCCGCGACAACGCCGAGTCACCGACTCGCGCGCGGCTCGTGTCCTGAACGACGGATCACGTCGCGATCGGCGGCGGCTTCACGACGTAGTCGAAGTAGCCGCTCGGATCACCGAGCTTGCCATCCATCGCGGCGCGCGCGACATTGAACATCTCGCGCGCGGTGACGTAGTGCAGGACGTCGCCACGAGCGCGTGTCTGCTCGGCGAGCGCGGTGTGCAGCGCGCGTCCGCCTGCACCGAGCAGCGACGTGCCCGTCTTCTCGATCGCACCGTGGGTGTGGACCTTGACAAATACCCACTCGGGGCGACCCTCGATGTGGATCTGCTGGTCGAGCCAGGTCCTCACGCGCTCGGCACTCGGCGGATCGTCACCGGTGATCGCGCCGTTCTCGATGCGCATGCCGTTGCCCTTGCGCGCGAGCGACAGCGGGCCCGTGATCATCAGCAACCGATCGTCGTGATGAGCGCCGACCTTCGCTCGCTCGCCGTGCTCGTAGCAGCGAGCCCGCGTCAGATCACCGGTGGGCCAGTAGATCTGATTGACCTTGTCGGGCTGACACGGATCCGGCGCCGATGGAAACGTGAGGTCGACATAGCATCCGAGCTGGTGCAGCATCGGCAGCTCGTCGTCGACGCCGCACCACTTGCCGTCGGGGCGCCCGTTCGCGAGGCTCCAGTTGCCGTGGATGAACGCCCACTGGAAGCCGCCGCTCGCGTCACGCGAGAGATGACCGTGCTCGGCGAACGTCTTCAGGTGCGCGCGGATCCGCGGCGCCAGCGACTGCGACGTGTCGCCATCGTGGTGGAGATGAAACTCGACCTCCCCAAACCCGGCCCTCGCGAGCTTCGCGAGCTGATCGAGGAAGTGCGGCCGGTACTCTTCACCCGGGAAGAACCAGCCATGTCGCGGCGGGCGTCCGTTGGCGTCCCGGAACTCGCGGAGCGCGGGGTAGCCATCGACCCACGCGTCGACACGCGCGATCCCGACGGGATCGGGAGCGCCTCCCCACAGCGGCTCGTAGTGGTCGCACAGCGCGAACAGGACGTGCCTGGGGCCGCGCGGTTGTGGCGCCCGCGCACGGCGGATCAGGTGCCTGCCGTAGTCGCGGAGCCAGTACTGCAAGTTCTTTTTCCGAAGTCGACCTAGCACGGCCGGTGCATGGTAATCCGAAACCCACGTGATCGATCTGTACGGACCTCTCCTCGAGAAGGCGCTGTTCCCGGCATTCGAGGCTGCGCGTGGGCGCCCGACGGTGCCGCTGCTCAAGTATCTGCATGGCACCGAACGCTGGTCCCGCGAGCAGCTGCGCGACCTGCAGGCGGGGTTTCTTCGTCGGTTGATCCGTCACGCGTACCTCCACACGTCGTACTATCGCGAGCTGCTCGAAGAGCGCGCACTGCGCCCCGAGGACTTCAATTCGATCGAGTCGATCGAGCAGCTCCCGCTCCTCGATCGAGACACCGTGAGGATGTCCTTCGATGCCCGGCTGTCGTCTGCCCCGCCGCGCTGGGTGATTCAGAAGTCCACCAGCGGCACCACGGGGCAGCCGGTGGTGGTGAAGTACAACGCCGAGTCCCGGCACTGGCGAGACGCTGCGCGCTGGCGCGGGTACGGCTGGAGCGGCTACCGGATCGGGATGCGGGCGATGCACTACTGGGGGCAGGGCCCCGATGCTGACACCTGGGTCAAGCGGCAGAAGATCACGATCGACCGGATGCTCAAACGCGATCTCTATGTAGATTGCACGCCGCGGGGCGAGCAAGCGCTGACCGACGTGGTCGAGCAGCTCCGCAGGTTCCGCCCGCAGGTCATGGTCGCGTATGCGGCCGGTGCTGCCGCGCTCGCGAAGTTCGTCAACGAGCGCGGTCTACGCGACTGGGACGAGCTCCCGGTGCTGGTCGGCGCGGAGCGACTGTGGCCGCACGATCGCGAGGAGATCGCGAAGGCCTTCGGTCCCGCGTTCGAGACCTATGGCTGTCGCGAGGTGATGCTGATCGCCGCCGAGTGCGAGGCGCATGACGGCATGCACACCTCGATGGAGAAGCTGATCGTCGAGCTCGTGGTGCGCGAGCCCGATGGCCGCGTCCGCAGCGCGAAGCCCGGAGAGACCGGCGAGGTCGCGATCACCGACCTTCACAACCTGGCGTGCCCGATGATCCGGTACATCACCGGTGACCTCGCGGTCGCGCGCGCTCCCACGCCGTGCTCGTGCGGCCGTGGTCTCGAGCGGATCGGTCCGATCGAAGGCCGCGTCACCGATACGATGCGCGACGGACGCGGTAATCCGGTCAACGGACTCGTGTTCAACATCGTGTTCGGCGTGATGAGCCACGTCGCGATCCAGTTCCAGGTGATCCAGCGCGTCGACGGCAGCGTGATCATGAAGGTCGTTCCAAACGGCGGTGACCGACTCCCCGAGAAGGAGCTCCGCGCGATCCACGAGTTCGCGGCGAAGTACCTCCCCGGAGCGCCGTTCGAGGTGGAGTACGTCGATGACATCCCGCTCACGGCCGCGGGAAAGCGCAAGGTGGTCGTCGTCGAGAAGCCAGCGGCGTAGCGGGGCGCTATGCTCGCGGGCGTGCGGGTGCCGCTCGTCATCGTGACCGGATTTCTCGGCAGCGGAAAGACCACGCTGGTCAACCGGCTGCTGGCTCGCCGTGCTGCTCGCGGCGAACGCACGAAGCTCGGCGTGATCGTCAACGAGCTCGGCGAGGTCGGCATCGACGGCACACTGCTCGGCGGCGAGACCGTTCGGCAGGTCGAGCTGCCTGGCGGATGCGTGTGCTGCGTGCTCGGCGATGATCTCGAACAGAGCTTGCTCGAGCTGGTTGGCTCGACGCCGGACCTCACGGCGATCGTCCTCGAGACCACCGGCGTGGCCGAGCCGTTGCCGATCGCGTGGGCGATCGGGCGCGCGCCGGTCTCCCAGCACGTGCGCCTGGCCGCGGTGGTCACGCTGATCGATGCGGAGAACTTTGCCAGTTCTCGCCCGCTTTCGGCATCCGTCGATGCACAGGTTGGCTATGCGGATGTGGCTTTGGTGACCAAGTCCGAGCTCGCCTCCGACCACGACACGGCTGCCGCGATCGCAACGGTTTCTTCGATCGCACCACGGGCTGTCGTGCGCCGGGGGACCACGGACGAGCACGCCGGGTGGCTCGAGGAGCTGCTCGCCGACCCGCCCCTGGGGGCTGAACGTCCCCACCCGAATGGCCAGTCCCACGACAAACCTGACCACGTTCACGACGAGAGCTGTCGGCATCTCGACAACTCGACCGGGTCCACCGCACATGGAATCGACAGCGTTACTGTGCGGGTGCCCGAGCTGGTCGACCTCGAGGAGCTGGAGGACCAGCTGGCCGCGCTACCGGCCAACTACGTGAGGATCAAGGGAATCATCCGGGCGTCCGACGCCCGAAGCGGTGAATCCACCACCGGCTGGGTCGTCGTCCACCGGGTCGGACCCAGGGTCTCGAGCGAGCCGATCTCGGCGGAGGACTCCGAGCAAGGTCGCATCGTTGCGCTGGGACCCGGCGTGAGCGAGAACGAGCTGGGAAACTGTGTTCGTCGTGCGCTGCGATGACCCGGCATCCGACTTGCTAACTGATACGTATATCCCCCGATGCTGACTCGCCTGCTAACCGCCTCGCTGCTCCTTGCTGCCCTTGCCTCCTGCGGCAAGGAGCGGGTCTCCGTTACCAAGGGAGACCCCAGCACCGACTACAACGAGCACGGTTTGCAGAAGGCGATCGACGAGTTTGTCGCCAATGGCCGGTCGGCGCCGGCGTTCGCGGACCTCGCCAAGAACGTGCTCGCGTTGCGCGCGGGTATGGACCGCACCGTGGCGGATCAGGCGGAGCTCAAGTTGCTCGTGCTCGCGCTACCGCCGATGCAGTCGGAGCAGAGCAAGCCGATGGCCGAGCAGGTCGAGACGCTCGCGCTGACGGTGTGGCCCACGCTGCTCGTGCCTGCGATCGAGGCGGACGAGGTGATGATCAAGCGCGACCCGAAATCGGTCAGGCTGCAACCGCAAAGCGGTGAGGATGCGCGCAGCTACTTGCAGCGGCTCTGTGGCGGACCGCTCGCTGGTGATTGCAAGCAGATCGTTCCCGAGTACCAGGGCGAGGTGGTCGCGGCGATCGCCACGCATCGCGCGATGGAGCGCGTACGCAACGCGGTGGCCAGCTGCGTGATGTGCGGGGCCGAGCCCGCGTGGCACGAAGCGGTTCGCGCGTGGGAGTCGCTCGATCGCCTCGCGGCCACGGCCGCGCAGGATCTCCAGCGTCGTGCCGATCCCGATAACTGGCCGATCGCGGGTAGCGCCGCCGAGACCGGTACTGCGATGGCGGATCCCACGGCACTGTGGCGCGAGGCCGAGATCAACGCGATCGGTGAGGTCGTCATCGGCGGCCAGCACTATACCGGCGAGGCGCGGATCGAGGCGCTGCGCGATCTGCGGTCCGATAGCGATACCATCGCGCTTCACCTGCGGCCGGAGGTGTCGCTCGCGCAGGTCAAAGGCATCATCGCCGATGCGAAGAAGTCAGGCGCCGTGAAGGTGGCCGTGGTTGCCCGGGCTCCGCAGTATCCGTGGGAGCGCAGGGTCTACTGGATCTCCGACGGCGGCCGCACGCGCGTCAATCTCCGGCCAACCGATTCTCTGCAGCTGCTCCTACACACCATCGATCACGTGGCTGCGCCCGGCTCGATCGCTCGCGTCGACTGAGCGCGAGCCACCCGTCGAGTGCGATGCGCTAGCCCGCGCCGCCGCCCTTGTTGTCGCGCTCGCGGGCGGCGAGCGAGGCCTTGGCATAGTCGCGATTGAGCTGGGCCATCACGTCCCGCTTGATCTCCTTCGGGCAGGCGGCCTCGCACTCGTAGTGGTTCGAGCAATTGCCAAACCCGGCCGCGTCCATTGCGGTCACCATCGCGAGCGTGCGGTGCTGCCGCTCGGGCTGGCCCTGCGGGAGGTTGTGGAGGTGGGCGAGCTTGGCCGCGACGAACAGCATCGCCGAGCCATTCGGGCACGCGGCCACGCAGGCACCACATGCAATGCATGCGGCGGCGTCCATCGAGCGATCAGCTTTGTCCTTCGGGACCAGGATGTCGTTGGCGTCGGGGGCCGAGCCGGTATTCGCCGAGATGAATCCGCCGGCGGCGATCACGCGATCGAACGAGCTGCGATCGACGACCAGATCCTTGATCACGGGGAACGCCTCGGCGCGCCACGGCTCGATCCAGATCTCGTCGTCGGTCTTGAACTTCCGCATGTGCAGCTGGCACGTGGCGGTCGCGCGCTGTCCGCCGTGCGGGCGTCCGTTGATCATCAGCGAGCAACTGCCGCAGATGCCCTCGCGGCAATCGTGATCGAACGCGATCGGCTCCTCGCCCTTCGCGATGAGCTGCTCGTTGAGGATGTCGAGCATCTCGAGGAACGATGCATGGGTGGAGACGCCGGTGACCCGATAGGTCACGAGCTTGCCGGCAGCCTTCGCGCTCGGCTGGCGCCAGATGTGAAGCGTCAGGTTCAGGTCACTCACTTGTAGCTCCGGGTGGCGAGCTTGACGTTCTCGAACGCGAGCGGCTCGATGTTGCGGATCGGTTCCTTGGTCTCGCCGGCGTACTCCCAGACGGCTGCATGACAGAACCGTTCGTCGTCGCGCTGGGCCTCGCCGTCGAGCTGGTGCTCGACGCGGAAGTGCCCACCGCAGCTCTCCTCGCGGACCAGCGCGTCCTTGCACGTCAGCTCGGCGAACTCGAGGAAATCGGCCACGCGGCCGGCCTTCTCGATCGACTGGTTGAACGAGTCGCGCGAGCCGAGCACGGTGACATCCGACCAGAACTCCTCGCGGAGCTTCGGGATCGCCTCGAGTGCGGTGGTCAGCGACTCGCGCGAGCGCGTCATGCCGCAGTGCTCCCACATGATCTGGCCGAGCTCCTTGTGGAACGAGTCGACCGACCGCTTACCCTTCACGCCGACCAGGCGGTCGAGCCGCGAGCGAACCACGTCCTCGGTCGAGCTGAACGCGGCGCTGGTCGGCGACGCGAGGTCCTTCGCGGCAACGCCGGCGAGGTAGTTGCCGATCGTGTACGGGATGATGAAGTAGCCATCCGCGAGGCCCTGCATCAACGCCGAGGCGCCGAGCCGGTTCGCGCCGTGGTCGGAGAAGTTCGCCTCGCCGAGGCAGAACAGCCCAGGGATCGTGGTCTGCAGCTGGTAGTCGACCCACAGCCCGCCCATCGTGTAGTGGACGGCGGGATAGATCCGCATCGGCACGCGGTACGGGTTCTCGCCCGTGATCCGCTCGTACATGTCGAACAGGTTGCCGTACTTCTCGCGGATCTTGTCCTCGCCATCGCGGGCGATCGCATCTCGAAAATCGAGGTACACACCGCGCCCGCCGGGCCCGACGCCACGGCCGTCATCGCACTGCTCCTTCGCGGCGCGCGAGGCGATGTCGCGCGGCGACAGGTTACCGAAGCTCGGGTACTTGCGCTCGAGGTAGTAGTCGCGCTTGTCGTCGGGGATCTTGTCGGGATGCATCGCCGCGTCGCCCTTGGCGCGCGGGACCCAGACCCGACCATCGTTGCGCAGCGACTCCGACATCAGCGTGAGCTTGGACTGGTAGTCGCCGGAGACCGGGATACAGGTCGGATGGATCTGCGTGAAGCATGGGTTCGCGAATCCAGCGCCGCGCTTGTACGCGCGATAGGTCGCGGTGACGTTGCAACCCTTCGCGTTGGTCGACAGGTAATAGGCGTTGCCGTAGCCGCCGGTGGCGAGCACCACCGCGTGCGCGGAGTGAGACGTGATCGTGCCGGTGACCAGATCGCGTGCCACGATGCCGACCGCGCGGCCGTCATCGAGGACGAGATCGAGCATCTCGTTGCGCGCGAACATCGTCACCTTGCCGGCGCCGATCTGGCGCTCGAGTGCGGAGTACACACCGAGCAGCAGCTGCTGGCCGGTCTGGCCGCGGGCATAGAACGTGCGCGAGACCTGCGCGCCGCCGAAGCTTCGGTTGGCCAGCACGCCGCCGTACTCGCGCGCGAACGGCACGCCCATCGCGGCACACTGATCGATGATGTCGACCGAGACCTCTGCGAGCCGGTGGACGTTAGCCTCGCGTGCGCGAAAGTCACCGCCCTTCACGGTGTCGTAGAACAGGCGGTGCACCGAGTCGCCATCATTCTGGTAGTTCTTCGCGGCGTTGATCCCGCCCTGGGCGGCGATCGAGTGCGCGCGGCGCGGCGAGTCCTGGAAGCAGAAGCAGGCGACGTCGTAGCCGAGCTCCGCCAGCGTGGCGGCGGCCGCACCACCGGCGAGGCCCGAGCCGACAACGATCACCTTGTACTTGCGCTTGTTCGCCGGGTTGACGAGCTTCATCTCGAAGCGAGCGTTCGCCCACTTCTGCTCGATCGGTCCGCCGGGTACGTGTGCGTCGAGCTTCAACATCAGCCGACTCCATTCATGCGGATGAGACCGATCAGCACCGCGGTCGGCGGCACCATGTACCCGACGAACAGCCCGAGCGCGATCAGCGGCCCGAGCCGGTCGACCGGATACTTCGGGTGGCGTAGCCCGAGCGATTGCAGCCAGCTCGCGGCGCCGTGGCCGAGGTGCAGGGCGAGCAGGGCCATGCCCGCGAGGTAGACGCCGAAGATCGCCGGGTTCTGGAACCCGGTCACGAACATCGAGTACGCGTCGTAGCGCTGCTTCGGATCGAGGGTGTGGAACGCGTCGGGCTGCACCTGGCCGAGCGTGAAGTGCAGGATGTGGAACGCGATGAACGCGAACACGGCGAGGCCGGTGAACGCCATCGCACGTCCCGCCGCGGAGGACACCACGGGCGTGTACTTCGCGTAGCGCTCGGGTCGCGCAGCGCGGTTGGTGCCCACGAGCAGCAGCGCCACCACGATGTGAACGATGATCAGCGCCAGCAGGCCGACCCGGACCGGCCACTTGACCTCCCACAGACTCTGCAGGAAGTGCGCGTAGGTATTGTACATGTCGCGCCCGCCGAACATCTGCAGGTGGCCGAGCATGTGGACGACGGCGAACAGAAACAGCAGCAGGCCTGTGACGGCCATGATCTGCTTCGCGCCGATCGACGATCGGGCGTAGCGAACAAACCAGCTCATGAACTACTCCGAACCTTGGATGCGGCCACGGGGCGCACGGTGACCAGGAATCATCCTCGAACTGTCGAAATCCAGCAACGCGCGGAGGGCGAATGTGATCGAGGCGCCGGGAACATCGCGACGCTGAGGTCGCCTCGCCGAGATCGCGGGGCGGGAAAGCCCCCTCCGGCGACGCAGGGGCTGCGAGTGCCTGAACCGACGTCGTTCGTGACCCGTGCTCGCGATGGTTCGAGCTGACCGTGCGCGATTCGCGCACGCACGCTGCGCCGGGAGTTCGGCCCGTTCATTGCGTGAAGGGTCGAGCGAACATGCCCAGCAGCACCAACCGCTTGAAAGCGCAGGACGTCACCCCAACCGCTGCAATCGGTCGGTTGCACATCCTACTCGTAGGCCTGCTCGCGCCGGGCTGCACGTCTCCCACAGAGGTTGACTACAGCACTACATCGTCGGAACTGTCGGTCTCCACCTACACGACAAGTGGATGTTCCACCGCCGTGGTGATCGGTCTGTCGAAGCAGATCGCGGACGAGATCGGATGCATGAACCCGACGAGCCTGCAGAAGTTCTCGCCGGGCGCGAACATCGTGTTCTCGAGCAACGCGGTGCTGCCGTATCTCGGTGCACCTGCGAAGGCGGCGATCGTGAAGATCGGCGCGAACAGCACGCTACAGATCACCAGCGCGTTCCGTACCGTCGCGCAGCAGTACCTGCTGTATCGCTGGTACCAGCAGGGCCGCTGCGGCATCACCGCCGCTGCGCTGCCCGGTCGCTCGAATCATCAGAGCGGGCGCGCGCTCGATCTGTCGAACTACTCGTCGCGGATCTCCGCGATGTCGGCGCAGGGCTGGGCGCATGACGTGCCTGGCGATCCGGTCCACTTCGATCACCTCGCGTCGCCCGATATCCGCGGCATGGACGTCCAGGCGTTCCAGCGGCTGTGGAACCGCAACCACCCCAACGACGAGATCTCCGAGGACGGCGCGTACGGTCCACAGACCGAGACGCGGCTGCGCGCGGCGCCTGCCACCGGATTTACAACCGGCGCCGTCTGCGGATCCCCCGATCACACGATCGGTGCCGACATCGTCTCGGTCGATGGACCGGATCGGATCGCGGCCGGCGGGCACGCGACGTTCTCGATCACGGTGGCCAACACCGGCACCAGCGACTGGGCCGACACCACGCGGCTGCTGGTCGCCGGCGGCGCCGCGAGTGACCTCTACGACAGCTCGAGCTGGACGTCACCGACCGAGGTCGGACCGATCCGCACCCGGATCGCGGCAGGGAACAAGGGCGTCATCGACGTCGAGATCGCCGCACCGATGGTGACCGAGGAGACCGCCGCGCAGACGCAGTTCACGTTATCGAATGGCACGACGACGTTCGGCACGATCAACCTCGCGGTGACGATCACGCCGAACGGCGATGACGACATCTCGAACGAGGGCGACGACACGCACGATGCCGAGATCAGCGGCGGCTGCAATGCAAGCGGGAATGGCAGCTGGCTTGCGATGCTCGCACCGGCGCTGGTGATGCTGCGCCGCCGCCGCCGCCGCGCCTCCTGATCGCGAGGTACACTCCGGGCATGCCGGTCTTCCGGCTCGATGATCGCCTCGTGTTCCCGCCGGTCCACCTCGCCGAGGATGGACTGCTAGCGCTCGGCGGTGACCTCCGCCCCGAGCGGCTGCTGCTCGCGTACACCCAGGGCATCTTCCCCTGGTACGCGGAGAACCTGCCGATCCTGTGGCACTCGCCGGATCCGCGGATGATCATGACGACGCGCGACTTGATCGTGCAGCGGAGCCTGCGGAAGGCGATCCGCCGTCAGCCCTACACGCTGCGCATGGACACCGCGTTCCTGAAGGTCCTCGAGGGCTGCTCGAGCGTGCCGCGCCCGGGGCAGAGCGGCACCTGGCTGATCCCCGAGATGGTCGACGCGTACACCAAGCTGCACGAGCTCGGCTTCGCGCACTCGATCGAGGCGTGGAACGACGACGGCGTGCTGGTCGGCGGCCTCTACGGCGTCAGCCTCGGCGCCGCGTTCTTCGGCGAGTCGATGTTCGCGCGCGCGCCGGATGCCTCGAAGGTCGCGTACGTGGCATGCGTCCGGCAGCTCGATGCATGGGGCATCGGCCTCATCGATTGCCAGGTCCACACCGAGCACCTCGACCGGTTCGGCGCGTACGAGGTGCCGCGGCAGCGCTACCTGGAGCTCTTGAAGATCGCGCTCGACGAGCCAACGAAGCGCGGGACGTGGACGTTCGATCTCGATGCGGAGGCATTCGCCGCGTCGGGCGGCGAGGTCACTACTGCTTTGTGATCGTGTTGTCGTTGCCCAGGTTCGAGACCTTGGTCGCCTTCGCGGCGAGCGGCCCGTGGTAGGTCGCCGTATTCTTGTTGCCCGGCACGATCAGCTCGTCGACCTTGTCGAGGTTGGCCGTGTTGCTGTTGCCCGCGATCCACACGGTGGTCGCCGAGCCGGTGACCGTGTTGTGGTGACCCGCGATCGAGACCTTGCTGCAGGTGCCGACCAAGGTGGCGGTGATGTTGTTGCCGACCAGGCTGACTTGCTTGTCCTTCGCACAGTCGACCGAGACGGTCTGCTGGTTGTCAACCAGCGAGACATCCGAGCTCGCCAGCGACGTCAGCGCGAGCAGCGTGGCGACGGTGACGAGCTTCATGACGACAGCATGACATGTTCCGCAGCTTCGGCGACGACGGCGTTTGCGACCACCGGGGCCAGGGCCTCGGCGAGCGCGAGCGCCACGCGGGCGAGCCCGGAGGCCGCCAGCCGGTCCCACAGCGCGGCGTGGACCTCGAAGCCCGCTGGCGTGCGCCGCGCAATCCGTGCACCGAGGTCCGCCCAGCGCAGCGGCTCGCGTGCGACCAGACGTCGCGCCTCGGCAGCCAGCGGCGAAGCCACGACCTCCGCGATCAGCTCGGCGATCGCCTCGCGGAGCGGCGGCGGGAACTCCTTGCCGCGCACGCTGCTGGTACACGCCGGGAGCGGGTGCGGACCCTCGACCAGCGAGCCATCGTGGGCGAACGTCGCGACGTGCGCCCACGGTGCATCGCCGAACCAGACCTCAGCGCGGCCCTCGACCAGCCGGGTGACCGAGCCCTCGCGCGCATAGCCGACCCCGTCGATCACCACGCGCTCGAGCCCGTCGCGCAGCTCGGCATGGCCGCGCGCGAACGCGACTCGCTCGTGCGGCGCGGGGACGAACGCAAACGGCAGGACATCGCGCGCGCCGCGCAGCGCCCGGCCGAGCGCATCGGCGGTGAGCTCGGCCTCGGTCGCCGTGGTCGTGAACGAGCGGAGCAGCGAGTGGTAGAGCGCGCTCGTCGGGTAGGGCCCGCCGTAGTGGAGGGGCCGGTGGCCGGCCAGCAGCGCCAGGACATTCAGGATCACGCCCCCCGCACCCGGGGGCAGGCGGCCGGGTGCGACGATCGCCGGGATCTGGGCCGGCGCCGACCAGTCGATCGCGCTGATCACGGTGAGCAGCTCGCCGGCGTCGCTCGTGATCGGGGCGCACGGCCCGAGGATCGGGTGATCCAGCGTCGCACGGCCGATGCGCGCGTAGGGCACGCGCAGCTCCACGAGCTCGCCGCCGTCCCAGCTCAGCGCGGCCCAGAGGTATCCGGTGCGGTCGGTGATCCGCTGCACCCGCGAAACCTAACAGCTTTGGGGGCCCGGCCCTTCCGCTTCTTCCCCCGGTTTGGCATCGTCCGGCCGTCCAATGAAGTTAGGCATCGTGAAGGAGACGCGGCCCGAGGAGCGACGGGTGGCCGCGTCACCGGCCGTCGTTGCGAAGTGGGTGAAGGGCGGCTGGGAGGTCGCGATCGAGCGCGGCGCCGGCGACAGCGCATCGTATCCCGATGCGCAGTACGAGGCAGCCGGCGCGCACCTCGTCGACAGGTCCTCCGCGTGGAGCGCGGACATCGTGGTCAAGCTTCGCCCGCCGGTGATGAACCCCGACGGCACCAGCGAGGCGGATCAGATGCGCGAGGGCGCGACGCTGGTCTCCTACATCTTTCCGGCGGAGAGCCCGCAGCTGCTCGAGCGGCTCGCGACCAAAAAGCTCACCGTGCTCGCGATGGATCAGGTGCCGCGGATCAGCCGCGCCCAGAAGATGGATGCGCTGTCGTCGATGGCGAACATCGCCGGCTATCGCTCGGTGATCGAGGCGGCAAACCGGTTCGGCAGCTTCTTCACCGGGCAGATCACCGCGGCCGGAAAAGTGCGGCCCGCGAAGGTGCTGATCATCGGTGGTGGCGTCGCTGGTCTCGCGGCGCTCGGCTGCGCGAAGGGCCTGGGCGCGATCGTCCGTGCGTTCGACGTGCGGCCGTCGGTCGAGGATCAGGTCAAGTCGCTCGGCGGCGAGTTCCTCACCATCAAGATCCAGGAGTCGGGCGACGGGCAGGGCGGCTACGCGAAAGAGATGTCGAAGGAGTTCCTCGACGCCGAGTACGCGCTGTTCCGCGAGCAGGCGCGCGAGGTCGACATCGTCATCACCACCGCGCTGATCCCGGGCAAGCCGGCACCGAAGCTGTGGTTCGCCGACATGGTCGAGCTGATGCGGCCGGGCTCGGTGATCGTCGATCTCGCTGCGGAGAAGGGCGGCAACTGCGAGCTCACCATGCCCGGCGAGGTGATCGAGCACAAGGGCGTCACGATCGTCGGCTACACCGACCTCGCGAGCCGGATGCCGAACGTCGCCAGCGACCTCTATGGCACCAATCTGCTGCACTTTCTCGACGAGATGGGCGGCGCCTCAGGTCACAAGATCGATCACGCGAACGATGCGGTACGCCCGGCCCTCGTGATCGAGAACGGGCTCAAGACCTGGCCGCCACCGCCGGCGAAGAAGGTGGAGCCGCCACCCCGGCCGGCGCCCGCACCGGCGCCGGTCCTGAGGCCGTCCACGCCCCCCGCGAAGTCGCACAGTCATGGTCCCGCGGCCAAGCCGCCGTCGCGCACGCTCGGTATCGTGATGTCCGTGATCGGCGTGGTCGCCGCGATCGCGTTCGTCGGCCTGCGCTACGGCAACGCCGACGCCAACCTGGGCCTCGAGACCAAGGACCTGCTGCAGCACTTCACGGTGTTCGTGATGGCGATCTTCGTCGGCTTCCAGGTGGTGTGGAACGTGGCGCCCGCGCTGCACACACCGCTGATGAGCGTCACCAATGCGATCAGCGGCATCATCGTGGTCGGCGGCTTGCTCGGTACGCGTACCGATGGCGAGCTGCACGGCTCGACGATCGTCGCGATCGCCGCCACCTTGTTCGCCACCATCAACATCGCTGGCGGGTTCCTCGTGACTCGCCGCATGCTCGCGATGTTCCGGAAGTAACTGATGCAGTACTTCCTCCAATCCGAAGCCCTGATCAACGCGTCCTACCTCGTGGCGGGCGTGTTGTTCATCCTCAGCCTGCGCGGCCTGTCGAGCCAGCTGACCGCACGCCGCGGCAACCTGTACGGCGTGATCGGCATGGCGATCGCGATCGCGGTCACGATCACCACGAACCCCGCGGTCGGCGGCAAGTTCCACCACCTGTGGATGGTCGCGGTGTTCGGCGGCGGCGTGATCGGCGCCGTGATGGCCGCGCGCGTCGGCATGACCCAGATGCCCGAGCTGGTGGCGCTGCTGCACAGCTTCGTCGGCCTCGCCGCGGTGCTCGTCGGCTACTCGCTCGACCAGTTCGGCGACGGCAACGGCGGTCCTCCGCACCTCGCGCATCGCGTCGAGATCTTCATCGACGTCTGGATCGGCGCGCTGACGCTGACCGGCTCGATCCTCGCGTTCGCGAAGCTGCGCGGCAAGGTGTTCGGCATGAAGGTCAGCGGCACGCCGCTGCTGCTACCGGCGCGCCACTTCCTGAACCTCGCGATGCTGATCGGCTCGCTGATCGGCGCGTACCTGTACGCGAGGGACGGCACTCAGCTCGGTCTCCACATCGGCACCGCGATCGCGTGCGTGCTCGGCGTTCATCTGGTGGCTGCGATCGGCGGCGCCGACATGCCGGTCGTGGTCTCGATGCTCAACAGCTACTCGGGATGGACCGCTGCGGCCGCCGGCTTCATGCTCGGCAACGATCTCCTGATCATCACCGGCGCGCTCGTCGGTTCGTCAGGCGCGATCCTGTCCTACATCATGTGCCGGGCGATGAATCGCTCGATCTGGAACGTGATCTTCGGTGGCTTCGGTGCAGCGCCACCGAAGGCCGCGCCGGGT
This sequence comes from Myxococcales bacterium, assembly GCA_043753855.1. Classification (GTDB taxonomy): domain Bacteria; phylum Myxococcota_A; class Polyangia; order Haliangiales; family Haliangiaceae; genus JABFXX01. The sequence goes on from JAYUVX010000034.1 coordinate 61,136, forward strand.
GCGGCCCAGCAGCCCGCCGGTGAGGTCCAGGAGATCGATGCCGTCGGGCTCGCCGAGGCGCTGAGGGATGCCAGGTCGGTGGTGATCGTGCCCGGCTACGGCATGGCCGTCGGCCGCGCGCAGCATGCCGTGCGCGAGATGACCGAGGTGCTGCGCAACCGCGGCGTCAACGTGCGGTTCGCGATCCACCCGGTCGCCGGCCGGCTCCCCGGGCACATGAACGTGCTGCTCGCCGAGGCGAATGTCCCCTACGACATCGTCATGGAGATGGACGAGATCAACGGCGATCTGCCGAACACCGACGTGGTGATGGTGATCGGCGCCAACGACATCGTGAACCCGGCGGCCGAGGACGATCCGACCTCGCCGATCGCCGGCATGCCGGTGCTCCAGGTCTGGAAGGCCAAGCTCGTGATCGTCAACAAGCGCGGCCGCGCTGCGGGATATGCGGGCATCGATAACCCGCTGTTCTACAAGCCCGTGACCCGCATGCTGTTCGGCGACGCCAAGGACGCGGTGGAGAAGGTCGTCACGGCGCTGAAGGCGCTGTAACGAACGTTCTGAACCGCGATCAGCGTGAACTGTTCGCAGAGTAGTTCACGGTCCGTCGCGCGACCGCGACGGAGTCGCCACCTGCACTCACTAGGGTGCCGGCTATGGGCAAATCCACGATCGAGAGCCTGCTGGTCGCCACCGCGTTGATCGCGGGAGGCTGCGCCGGAGAAGACGGCGCCAACGGCAGCAACGGCAGCAACGGCGGCAACGGTACAAACGGCAGCAACGGATCCAACGGATCCAACGGATCCAACGGCACTCCTGGCCAGGACGCGCCGTCGCGGATCCTGAGCTTCGCGCCCGTGACCGCGCCGGTGACCGACGCGGAGAAGCGCGCGGTGATCGCCTCGGCAGAGGCGCTCGTGAACGACCAGGTCGTTTCGCTCCAGTACCGGACCGAGGCGCGCAGCGGTACGGCGTTCGGCACGGCGGTGTTCGGGCGGATGATCGATCAGGCCGGCGCTCCGGTGAAGGCCGCCGACGGTTCGGACTTCGTGTCACCGTCGAACGACTTCTCCTCGCTGCTCGAGGTCGGCACGTCGCTCTACGAGATCACCCACTTCGAGACCCAGCCGGGCGGCATGTACATCAGCCAGCTCGCCCAGGACGCCGCGGGCGCACTGACGATGACCAGCACGCGGCCGATCGACTTCTCGTCGGTACACGGGTTGTGGAACCCGTGTGCAGGCAGCGTCACCCCGTGGAACACGCACCTCGGCTCCGAGGAGTATCCGCAGGACGCGCGGCAGACCGAGACGGCGACCACCCTCGCGCAGGTCACCGGTAGCTCGAACACCAACATCCTCCGCTACTTCGCGCTCGACCCCGCCACCGCGACGCTCGCGCAGGCGAAAGCCGCATTCAAGCCGTACTACTACGGGTTTGCCGTCGAGGTCGTGGTCGGCTCCGGCGGTACCACCGCGGTGAAGAAGCACTATGCGATGGGCCGCCGTGCACTCGAGCTCGCGTACGCGATGCCCGACCGCAAGACGGTCTACCTCACCGACGACGGGACCAACGATTCGCTGCAGATGTTCGTGGCGAAGACCGCGGGCGATCTCAGCGAGGGCCGGCTCTACGCGGCCCGCTGGTTCCAGACCAGCCCGACCGGCGCTCCGCACGGCACCGCGGATCTGTTCTGGGTCGAGCTCGGCACCAGCGCGAAGTCCTCCGATGTCCAGGCACTGGTCGACGGCGGCATCACGTTCTCGCAGATCTTCGACGCCCAGCCGATGGCGGCGGATGGTACGTGCGCGGCCGGCTTCAAGTCGGTGAATGTCGATGCCGCGATCGCGGGCGAGTGTCTGCAGCTGAAGACCGGGATGGAGCTCGCGGCGTCTCGCCTCGAGAGCCGGCGTTATGCCGCGTACGTCGGGGCCACCACCGAGTTCCGCAAGCTCGAGGGCATCACCTACGACCCGACCGGGCACCGGCTGTACATCTCGTTCAGCGAGCTGAACCGGGGCGTTACCAACAACAACGCGCGCGACCTCGGCGGCCCGAACCACATGCGGCTCGCCGAGAACACGTGCGGCGCGGTCTACGAGCTCTCGATCTCCAAGAACTCGGTGATCGGCAGCGACTACACCGCGCAGAGCGCGAAGGCGCTGCTCGAAGGCATCTGGCTGCAGGACCCGGCGAACCCGAATCCCTACCCGGTCGGCAGCCCGTATGCGGGCAAGAACGAGTGCTCGGTCAACGCGATCGCGAACCCCGACAACCTGACGTTCATCCCCGGCTATCACACGCTGCTCGTCGGTGAAGACTCCGGTTCGGAGCACCAGAACGATGCGGTGTGGGCGTACAACACCGAGACCGGCGCGCTCGATCGGATCATGACCACGCCGTACGGCGCCGAGACCACGGGCGTCTATTTCTACCCGAACCTCAAGGGCCACGCGTACATCAAGGCGCAGGTCCAGCACCCGTACGGCGAGTCGGACCAGTCGATGATGATGGATCCGTCCGAGCTGCGGTCCTACGTGGGCTACATCGGTCCGTTGCCGCGGATGAACTAGAGGACGCATGCGCCGCTGGCCGATCGTTGCCGCTGTCGGGTTGGCGGGCCTCGCCGTGGCGGCCGCGTTCGCGCGCGGAGACCAGGCTGCGAAGCCGGCCGCGCAACCGACCGCGCAGGCGCCGGCACTGCCGGTCGCCGTTCCCCGCGCGACGAGGGCACCGGCGCTCGACAACCTCGCCGCGTACATCCCGGTGCAGTGCTACGCGCGCACCAAGCGGGACGGTCGACCCGCCCGCAACAGCTGCGCGACCTGCCATCAGGACTCGCGCGAGCCGAACTACATCGCCGACGCGGCGGTGCAGACCGAGCTGTCGATCCCGCGGTTCGCGGCCACGAACCACTGGTCCAACGCGCTGTCGCCTCCACCGCCCGCGATGATCAGCGATGCCGCGCTGCTCGCGTGGGTGCGCACCGATAACCGGCAGCTGCCCACCGGCGCCTCGGGCTCCGATTGCGCGTTCTCGCCCGACGCCCTTGGCTGGGACCGGGATCCGGGTGGCCGCCGCACTGGCTGGCGCGCCTACGCCTACGCGCCACTGCCGGGCATGTTCTGGCCGACCAATGGATCGATGGGCGACGCGTTCCTGCGGCTTCCGGTCGAGTACCGGCGAGCTGCATCTGGGGCGGAGAGTGATGCGATCTACGCCCTGAACCTCGCGATCCTCGAGGCCACGATTCGCCGCGCGGATGTCGTGATCGCGTCGACCGCCGAGGCGCCGCTCGGTGTGGATCTCGATGGAGATGGTCGGCTCGGCACCGCGAACCGCGTCGCGTTCGTGTGGCCGCCTCGCAAGGATCGCCCGTTCCACTACGTCGGCGATGCGGCCCGGCTCGATCCCGCGACCGCAGGCTGGCCGGCTGCGGGGCTGTATCCGGTCGGCACCGAGATCGTGCACAGCCTGCGCTACCTTGATGTCGTCGACGGCCGCGTGCGCCCGGCGCCGCGCATGAAGGAGCTCCGTTACCAGCGCAAGCTGCGCTGGCTGACCTATGGCGCGCTCGATCTCGCCGCGAAGACCGAGCAGCGCGAGAAGGAGCAGGATCCCGATACGCTGCGCCTGATCCATGGCGATGGCGAACGTGGCGTCGGGACCGGTGGCGGCTGGAGGATGCAGGGCTTCATCGAGGCCGCGGATGGTGCGCTTCGCTCGCAAACCACCGAGGAGACCGCCGCCTGCATCGGCTGCCACGGTGGGGTAGGGGCGGCGGTGGATGGGACGTTCAGCTTCGCGCGGAAGACGCGGTGGGGAGCACAGGACGTGGTCGGGATGCGCGAGCCGATCCGCGCGGATGGCCATGGCGAGTACCGCACCTGGCTCGAGGCGGTGGGGGCCGGCGACGACTTCGGCAGTAACGACGAGGTCACGCGGAGCTGGTTTGCGGCGGATGGCACGCTGGTGGCCTCGAAGGCGACCGCGCTGGTGAGCGATATCTCCACGCTGATCGTTCCGTCGGCGGAACGTGCACTCGACCTAAATCGCGCATATCTCGCAGTGGTCCGCGGGCAATCGTTCACGCGCGGGCGCGAGGTGTTCGTCGGGACGCCGCAGCTCGAACAGCGCCTCGAACCGGGTGGCTCGACGGGAGTCACCGAGCTGATCGCGCCGCCGTGGGCTATCTCCACGGGGTCGCGAACGCCGCATCGGTCAGCAACGAGTCGTCGGTGAGCGCGCCGAGGAACGCGACCAGATCCGCCTGCTGCTCGGCGGTGATCGCGAACGCGGTGATCAGGGGCGAGCGATCCGGGTTCGCCGCGCGGCCGCCGCGGGCATAGCTCGCGATCACGTCATCGAGCGTCGCCGCGCTGCCATCGTGGAAGTACGGCGCGGTCAGCGCGATGTTGCGAAACGTCGGCGCCTTGAACCGGCCACGGTCGGAGGTCAGGCGAGGCCCGCGCCGAAGAACCCCTCCGGCATCAGCTTGGAGTCGCGGATCCGCTCCTGCCCGTACGGGACCGAGACCTTCGTCAGCTCGACGCCGGCGCCGACCTGGATGTAGCCGCGCAGCCACGATGCGACGCTGGTGCGCGCGCCGATCGCGGCGCTGAGCAGCCCGCTCGTGCGATCGATCGGGAGATCGGTGGGCTCGGGCCCGATCGGGCCATTCGCCGTGCTGTACATGTCGAGACCGGCCTCGACGAACAGCGGACCGCGCAGCGTTCGGCCACCGAACACGCCGAGGCCGTTCATCCGGCACTCGCTCCATCCCTCTCCGGGGCGGCGATCACCCTCTCGGTGAAAGCCGTAGCCGCCGACCCGGAGACCGAGCTCGTAGGTCGGGGCGGCAGCCGATTTCGTGAGGCTCTCGCCGGGCTCGGCGAGCGCGGCGGCAGGTGCGAGGAGGATCAGGACCAGGGCGGGAGGCGCATGTCGGAGGCTCGAGCACGACCCGTTCCAGCGCGATCGAGGCGCGAAGCGTGAACCCACGGTTGCACCCGTGTAGGGATTCGCCACGCCGCTGTGGCAAACGCCCACGATCAGCGCGACAGCGTCTTCACGACCTCGAGCGCCTCGTCGACGTGCTTGCCAAACCGGATCATGGAATCGAACTTGTTGCGGACCACCCCGCTCCCATCGAACACGAACGTCACGCGGGGTGGCAGCCCGAGCGCACCGCGTAACCCCCACGCCGCGGCGGCCTTGCCACCGGGGTCGGAGAGCAGCGTGAACGGCAGCTTGTGCTTGCCGATGAACGCCTCGTGGGACGCCGCGTCGTCGCGCGAGATCCCGATCACTTCGGCGCCGGCCGCGGTGAAGTCCTCGTACGAATCGCGGAAGCCGCACGCTTCCTTGGTGCAGCCGTAGGTCTCGTCCTTCGGATAGAAATAGACGACCAGGGGCTTGCCGATCTTGCTCCGCAGATCGATGGGGCCGTCCTTGCCGACGAGCGTTGTGGCAGGCATCGGATCTCCGACCTCGAGCGTGGGCATGACCCGATCATACCAGCGCGGTCGCTGCGATCCCCGCGCCGCACGCAAACAGAACCAGAATCCCCGTCACCGCGACGCGCTTGCCCAGGGGGGCACCGCCAACCACCGCGGCCATCACCGTCTTGACCAGGGTGTTGACCGCCACCGCGATCGAGATCGCGATCGTCGCCACACCCGTATCGATGCTGCTGTTCGCGAGCTTCGCGGTGGACACGGTCACCGCGTCGACATCCGTCGTGCCGCCGAGCGCGGATGCGAGGTAGAGGCCGCTCGACCCGACGTACTCGATCGCAGCGCGGCTGATCAGCAGCACGGCTGCGAACACCAGCGTGACCTTCACCGCGCTCCCCAGCTCGAATGGATTCTTGAGGTTCAGCTCGGCAGGCGGCTCGTTGGAGCGGCGGAACGTCATCGCGAGGCCGAGCAGCGTCGCGCCGAGCATGGCGCCGAGCGGCAGCGCGAGCGTGCGCAGCAGCGTTAGATCGATCAGCGCGACGAGCACGCCCACGCGGCCGAGCATGATCATCCAGGCGATCGCGATCGCGCCCGCGGCGACCGGGGCGAGTGCAGCATCCTGCTTCGCGCGCCGCGAGAACGACAGCGTCACCGCCGTCGAGGACACCAGGCCGCCGAGCGCGGCACCGAGCAGCAGACCGCGGCGCGCTCCGAGCAGCCGCATCGCGACATAGCCGAGGAACGACAGGCCGGAGATCGTGACCACCATCAACCCGAGCGTGCGCGGGTTGATCGCCGACAGCGGGCCGATGTCTCGATTCGGCAGCAGCGGCAACGCGATCACCGCGACGATCAGGAACTTGACGGTGGCGTAGAAGTCCGCGCGCGAGACCTGCGCGGCAAACGTGTGAAACCACAGCTTCGACGACAGCAGGAACGTCAGCGTCACCCCGATCGCCGCAACCAGCAGCAACCGATCCGCCATCGGTTCGACCACGCCGCGACTCGCTGCGAGCGCACCGAGCAGGTAGGTCCCGATCACCGAGATCTCGGTGGTCATGCCGTGATCCGAGTCGCGCTTGATGTCGGCGGCGTAGGAGATCGCGACCAGTGCGAACACGCCGAACAGCGCCACCAGCGGGAGCCACATCGAGACCGGCTCGAGCAGCGTGGCGAGCGCGCCGACCAGCGCGACGAGCGGATAGGTACGAACCCCGCCGATCTGGTTTCCCCCGCGCTCCAGCTTGGACTGCTCGCGCTCGAGCCCGATCAGTAGCCCCACGCCCAGCGCGGTCGCGAGTGCGAGCTGAGTCTCCACCGAGCGAGTGTGGTACGAATCGCTCGCCATGTGGCAACCGCCCGAGCGTATCAAGCACGAGCTTCCGGCCACGGCCTGGCCCACCGCCGAGGAAGCGGCGAGCTCGGTGCTGTACCAGCCGATCGAGATCGGCTCGAAGACCGCGATCTCGCGGACGTGGGTGCCGGCGATGGTGCCGTGGCGGGCCACCGAGGACGGCTTCGTCACACCCGACGTGATCGCGTGGTACCGGCGGTTCGCCGAGGGCAAGCCTGGGGTGCTGGTGGTCGAGGCCACGGCGATCCGCGATGTGCCGTCCGGCCCGCTGCTCCGGATCGGCCACGATCGCTTCATCGAGGGCCTGCAGCAGCTGGTGGCTGCCGTGCGCGACGCCTCGAACGGCCACACCCTGCTGCTGATCCAGCTGATCGATTTTCTGGCGATCCGGCGCCGTCCACCGCGCGACAAGTTCTTCGCGCGGTTCCTGACGATCACCGAGCGGCATCGCGAGGCGCTCCGCGTGCTGAGCGTTAATCCGGACCTGCAGCTGGCCACCGAGGACCAGGTCCGCGAGCGGCTGGCCGCGCTTCCGGAGACCGACCTTCCATACGTGCTGTCGGCGCGCGAGCTCGAGGATCTCGAGCGCGGCTATCGCGAACGGGTCACCGACACACACCTGCCGCACATCAAGGAGCTGCCGCAGGTGCTCCCGGGCTTGTTCGCCGATGCCGCCGAGCGTGCGAAGGCCGCGGGGTTCGATGGTGTCGAGCTCCACTTCGCGCACGCGTACACGATGGCGTCGTTCCTCTCGGCGCTAAACACCCGCGATGACGGGTACGGCGGCCAGCGGCCTCATCGGGTGCGACTACCGATCGAGGTGATCGGCGCGGTGCGGAGGCGCGTGGAGCACCGCGTGATCGTCGGCTGTCGATACCTCGGCGATGATGTGATCGAGGGCGGAAATCGCCTCGAGGATGCAGCGTGGTTCGGCGTCGAGCTGGCGAAGGCCGGGCTCGATTTCCTCTCGATCTCCAAGGGCGGCAAGTTCGAGGATGCCAAGCAGCCGAAGGTCGGCTGGTCGTCGTATCCGTATACCGGGCGCTCGGGCTACGAGTGTATGCCCACGATCTACTCCGACGAGCGCGGCCCGTTCGCGCGCAACATCGGCCTGTCAGCGACGATCCGTGCCGCGGTACGGGCGGCAGGGCTGACCACGCCGATCGTCGCGGCGGGTGGGATCTGCGAGTTCGCGCAGGCCGCGGGCGTGCTCGAGCGCGGCGAGGCCGACCTGATCGCCTCCGCGCGCCAGAGCCTCGCCGATCCGGACTGGTTCCAGAAGATCCGCGAAGGCCGCGGCGCCGAGATCCGGCGCTGCGAGTTCACCAACTACTGCGAGGCGCTCGATCAGCAGCACAAGCAGGTGACCTGCAAGCTGTGGGATCGCGAAGGGCTCGACGGGCCCGGCGTCCCGATCGCGATCGATGGCAAGCGGCGGCTGATCGCCCCGAAGTGGCGGCGCTGAAAATTCTCTGTACGCGATCGGTGGAACGCGCCTTGCTCCCCGTACTGGACCTGAGCGCCGACGCACGGCGTGTCACGGGTGCGCGGTGCCGGCATCCTGCGCGCGGTCTTGCACGTCGTTGACGCCCGCAGCGCGCGCACAGTGAGCGCAGCAGAAGTACTGCCCGCGGGCCTCCATGCCCTGCCCGATGATCGGCACCTTGCAGTGATTGCACCGGGGAGCGAGCGTCTGGATCGCGCACTGGAACGAATCGAAGGTGTGCACGGTCCCTCCGATCGAGATCTCGAACGCCTTGTCGTAGGTGTTCCCGCAGCATTCGCAGTTCTTCATGCGCAAGCAGGCTGCAAGGGATGCGCCGCGGCGATCGCGCATCCGGAATGGCGCTTGCTGCTCCATGACACATGAGCCGCCCCACCTCGACGCTCCGCATGGCCGTGATCGGGCAGGGTCACTTCGCGCAGGCCGCGGTCCTGCCGGCGATCGAACAGCTCGAGGACGTGGAGCTGTCAGCGCTGGTATCCGGATCGACGCACAAGCTGACCGAGCTCGGCGACCGCTACGGAGTGCGTACGCTCTGCGACTACACCCAGCTCGACGAGCTGCTCGCGATGAACAAGATCGATGCGGTCTACATCGCGGTGCCCAATGACATGCACGCCGAGATGACGCTGATCTCCGCGCGCCACGGCGTTCACGTGATGTGCGAAAAGCCGATGGCTCCCTCGGAAGCGGAGTGCATGCAGATGATCCGCGCGTGCGAGACGCGGCAGGTCAAGCTGATGGTCGCGTACCGGCTCCACTTCGAGGCGGCCAACCTGGTCGCCGTCGAGGTCGCGCGGGGCGGAGAGATCGGCGAGCCGCGGATCTTCAGCTCGGTGTTCTCCATGCAGGTCCGCGAGGGCAACATCCGCACCCAGCCGCGTCGCGGTTCGGGTCCGCTGTTCGACATCGGCATCTACTGCGTGAACGCGGCGCGCTACCTGTTCCGTGCGGAGCCGATCGAGGTCAGCGCCACCCGGCTGTCGGGTCGCGATGCGCGGTTCATGTGTGTGGACGAGGCGTATGCGGTGACGCTGCGGTTCCCTCAGGAGCGCGTGGCGCAGTTCACCTGCAGCTTCGGCGCGGCGGATCGCGCGAGCTACCAAGTGGTCGGCACCGAGGGCTTCATGACGCTCGACAACGCGTACGACTATGCGGCCGAGATGAAGCTCCGCATCGAGGGCAAGCACGGCAGCAAGGCGCGGACGTTCACCAAGCGCGACCAGATCGCGGCCGAGATCGCGTACTTCGCCAAGTGCATTCGCAACAATATCGACCCCGAGCCGAGCGGCTGGGAAGGGCTCGCCGATATCCGGATCATCCAGGCGATCCAGTCGGCGGCGCGGTTCGGTCGCGCGGTCCCGATCGATCCGATTCCGCGCCGCCGCCGCCCCGACCTCGGCCAGGAGATTCGGATCGCCTCGCACGAGATGCCGCCGCTCGTCGACGTCGAGGCGCCGACCAAGTAACGTCGTTCGCATGGATGGGCTGACGACGATGACCTATGCCGTCGAAGGACGGATCGCGCGCATCACGCTCGATCGCCCGGCGCGCGGTAATGGGCTCACGCTGCAAACGCCGCGCGAGCTTACCGCGTGCATCGAGGAGGCGAACCTCGATCCCGCGATCCACGTGATCGCGCTGGCGGGCAACGGCAAGGGGTTCTGCGGCGGCTATGACCTCGAGGCCGCCGCCGAGAAGGGGATGGCAGGTCAGCCGGTCGTCGGCCCGCGCGGCTCGCCGCTCGATCCGATGGTCCAGCGCGACAACCACGATCCCGCGGCCACCTGGGACCCGGTCATCGACTACCAGATGATGAGTCGCAACGTGCGCGGGTTCATGAGCCTGTTCCACAGCGACAAGCCCGTGGTGTGCAAGGTCCACGGGTTCTGCGTTGCCGGTGGCACCGACCTCGCGCTGTGCAGCGATCTGCTCGTGATCGAGGACACCGCGAAGATCGGCTATCCACCGGCGCGCGTATGGGGCGTGCCGACCACGGCGCTGTGGGTCCATCGCATCGGGCTCGAGAAGGCGAAGCGCCTGCTGTTCACCGGAGACTGTCTGTCGGGCACCGAGGCGGTCGCCTGGGGCCTCGCGATCGAGTGCGCGCCGCGCGCCGAGCTCGATGCGCGGTTCGAGGTGCTGCTCGGCCGGATCGCGCAGATGCCGGTCAACCAGCTGGTGATGATGAAGCTGATGCTGAACCAGAGCGTGTACGCGCAGGGGCTCGCCCAGAGCCAGCTGCTCGGCACCGTGTTCGATGGCATCGCGCGCCACACCCCGGAGGGCTTCGGGTTCGCGCGACGCGCCGCCGAGGCCGGCTTCCGCCAGGCCGTGCGCGACCGCGACGAGCCGTTCGGCGATCGAGGACCGTCGACCCACAAGGGATGATCGACGCCGCGCGCATCGCGATGGTCGGCGGCGCCGCGCTGGTCGCCGGGGCGGTCAATGCGATCGCCGGCGGCGGCAGCCTGATCACATTTCCGACCCTGGTCGCCGCGGGCCTGCCGCCGTTGATCGCGAGCGTCACGAATACGGTCGCGATGTGCCCGGGCTATCTGGGCGCCACGCTCGCGCAGCGCACGGATCTGGCAGGGCAGGGCCGGCGCGCGGCGATCCTGCTGCCGATCGGCGCGGCCGGCGGCATCGGCGGAGCGATGCTGCTGCTCCACACCAGCAGCCGGATGTTCGACGTGATCGTTCCATTCCTGATCCTGGTCGCCGCGATCCTCGTAGCTACCCAGGACCGGCTGCGCCGGCGGCTGCTGTCGCGGGTTCCGGCGCATCACGCGGAGGTCTTGGCGGTGATCCCGATCAGCCTCGCCGCGGTCTACGGGGGCTACTTCGGCGCGGGCATGGGCGTGATGGTGCTCGCCGCGCTCGGCGTGGTTCTCGATGATTCGCTGGTCCGGATCAACGCGCTCAAGCAGACGGTGTCGCTCGCGGTCAACGTGGCGGCGGCGCTCGTATTCCTGATCTGGGGCCCGATCGACTGGGCGCTCACGCTGGTGATGGCGGGAGCGGCACTGGCCGGCGGCGCACTCGGCGGTGTGCTCGCCACCCGGATCCCCCCGGCGGCGCTGCGCTGGACGATCGTGGTCATCGGGCTCGGAGTCTCGGCCCGGTACTTCGCCAAGCTGTGACCCGGGTGATAGCTTTGTCGGCGATGTCGTTCGTCGCGATCGCCCTGGTCATTGCAGCCGCGTGGTGGCTGATCTCGAAGCTGCGGGTCACGCGGCCATCGATGGCGATGATGACCACGCGGATCGCGTTCCCCGATGGCGGGGTGCGGCTGACCGACGTCGATACCGCGCTCGCGAAGCTCTCGAATCCGGAGGAGATCGTGGTTCCGTTCGAGCACGCCGTGCTGGTGATCACGTATCCGCTGTCGACCCCGGCCTCGATCGCGATCGATGCCTCGTTCCCGATCGGGTTCACCCGGGCCGAGCTGGTCAAGACCGTGTGCGAGGAGTACGCGAACGTCTACGAGGCCGAGGAGGCCACGGCGATGACCAAGACGGTCCCTCCCGAGGAGCGCACGGCCCTGAAGAGCCGCAACCGGACCGACGGCGTCTACGGGATCTGGGGCTACGACCTCGACACCCTGGTGATGCGGGCGGCCCACTGGAGCCGCAGCTCCGACGGGACGATCACGATCGACCTACACATCGACAGCTGAGAGCTCGGCCTCAGATTCTTGAGTCGGCCGGTCGCGTAAATCAAGGCAATCTCGGGGCGGTCCCGCGGAAGTGACTGTCTTCTCGGGCCGCTGTTCGGGCACGCTGGCTGCAGGGGTGCCGGTTCTTCGGATCAGCGCTGTTTGCCCTGTTGGAGGTGACTCGTGTCGATGAAAACGCTCCTGCCACTGGTTCTGGTTTGTGGATGTAGTGAGCACGGTCAGACGCCCGAGCCGTTTGGCGTCCCGATCACTGGCGGCACCATGATGGTGACCCGCGATGGCTCTCGCGCCGTGGTCTCCGATCCAGATCGCGATCGGATCGTCCAGGTCGATCTCGCCAAGGCGACGATCCTCTCCGACACCCCACTCGATCCCGGCGATGAGCCGGGCCGCCTCGTCGAGGACGCCGCGGGTCGCGTTCACGTGGCGCTTCGCCATGGCGGCGCCCTGCTGACGCTCGATGCCGCGGGTGCGATCAGCTTTCGCCGTGCTGCATGCGCCGAGCCTCGCGGCCTCGCCTACGACGCCGTCACCGACGTCGTTCACGTCGCCTGCGCGGGCGGCGAGCTCGTCACGTTCCCCGCCGCGGGCGGGGCTGCGGTCCGCGCGCTGCGCCTCGAGCGCGATCTGCGCGACGTGATCGTGAAGGGCAACCAGCTGCTCGTGACGCGGTTCCGCACCGCGGAGATCCTCACCCTCGATCAGACCGGCGCGGTGACCAACCGCGCCGTGCCGCCCACGGTTCCCCGGCACGACTTCGGTGGCCCGCTCGCCAGCGGGGGCGGCGGCGGCCTCGGCTCGGGCGAGGCACCCCCTCCGCTCGGTGGTGGCGGTCAGTTCAACGCACCGGCCTCCACCGCGTGGCGCACGATCGCGCTCGCCGATGGACGGCTCGTGATGTCTCACCAGCGCCGCGTGAAGAGCATGCTCGACAGCGACCAGCCGGGCGGCTACGGCGGTAACTGCGGCGGCGGCCCCGTCGAGGACGCGGTCAGCGTGGTCGGCGCCGATGGGATCCCCCGGGCCACGGCACGGATCGGCCGCGGGGCGCTGCCCGTCGATATCGCGGCGTCGCGCAGCGGCGACAAGATCGCGGTGGTGACCGCTGGTAGCCGGATGGTCACCGTGGTCCCGACGATCGCGCTCGATGCACCCGACGAGGATCGCTGCGATCCGCCCGACCCGCAGCCGTGCGACGGCAGCGGCAGCGGCAGCGGCACGACCACGAATCCGGTTCCGCCGAGCGGGATGGGCGGCGGGGGAGCCGATCCGAAGATGGGCGGCTGCTGCGAGGACAAGGACCGCGACGGTCGGTGCGATGACGACGGCGGTGATGACGAGGACATGGGCAGCAGCCACCGCCTCGGGCCGCCGACCTCGCTCGGCTGGACGCCGGGTGGGGACCTCGTGATCTTCTATCCCGAAGCTCCGGCGCTGATCGTGCGTGCCGCGGGCGGCGCGGTGTCTCACCGGATCAACCTTCCGGGCTCGGCCTACAATGATCCGGGTCGCAACGTGTTCCATCAGCAGACCCGCATCGGTCTCGCCTGCGCCTCGTGTCACCCCGAAGGCCGGGATGACGGCGTGGTGTGGGACTTCGCCCGGGACGGCAAGCGCCGCACCCAGAGCCTCGCGGGCTCGATCCTCCAGCGCGCGCCTTATCACTGGACGGGCGACGAGAACACGCTGCCCGTGCTGCTCGACGATGTGTTCGCGAAGCGGATGTCGGGCGGGGTGCTCACCACCGCCCAGAAGGCCGCGCTCGGTCCGTGGCTCGAGCGTGTGCCGGCGCCCGCGCCGGGCTCCGGTGATCCCGCCGCGATTGCTCGAGGCAACGCGATCTTCGAGACGCCCAGCGTTGGATGCGTGTCGTGCCACAACGGCAAGCTGATGACGAACAACCAGCGGTTCAACGTCGGCACCGGTGGCTTGTTCAAGGTGCCGAGCCTGCTCGGCGTGGGGGCACGCGCTCCGTTCCTGCACGACGGTTGTGCGGCGACCCTGATGGATCGGTTCGCCACCTGCGCTGGTGCACCCGGCGTTCATGGCGACACGTCGAAGCTCACGACGGCGCAGCTGAACGATCTCGTCCAGTATCTCGACTCGCTCTGATCCGAGATGGTAGGGGTGATGGGCGTGCACAGGTTGCTCTTCATCGGGCTCGTGGTGCTGGCGTCCGCGTGCGAGACCACACCCGAGGAGCGCGTCACCACCGCGTGCACGCTGCGCTGCGGATGCACGCAGCCGGCGCTGCCGGCGCTGCAGGATCGCTGCATCGCGAAGTGCACGAGCGATCAGAGCCTCACGAATGCGTGCATCGCGTGCATCTCGGCGAACAGCGACCGCTGCGCGACGCTCGAGAAGGTCTGCGCGCCGAGCTGCAGCCAGGCGCCACCGACGGGACAGGACGGGGCTCTATGACGGCTATGACGACCATCAGGACATTGATCGCGGCAGCGTGTGTGCTCGCCGGTGGAACCGCGCTCGCGCAGCCGGGCTCGGGAACCGAACCGTCGGTCGAGACCCCCTCGCCGCCGCCGCCACAGCCACCGCCGTCACAGCCACCGTCGCCACCGCCGCCACCGGAGCCCTTGCACGTGCGCGCGCTGCGGCCCGCCGTGGTCGAGGTCGCCGAGCCTGCGCCGGATCGCCCGACCGAGTTTTCGATCGGTGTCGGCGTGGGTTATCGGTTTCCGACCTCGCTGCAGACGCCGAACGTCTCCAGTGTTCGGTTCCGGCTCCCCAGTGGCTTCACGTTCGAGCCAACGCTGGTGTTCGCGACCAGCTCGCACGCGGTCGACAGCGGCACGGCGGCCACCCAGACCGCCACCGAGCTCGGCATCGGTGCGCTGCTCCGATTCCCTCTCGTGCGCCACCGGCGCACGGAGCTCCAGCTCCTGGCGGCCGTGGATCTCGACAACCTCAGTCAGGATCCGAACGACCAGAACACCGATGACGTCACGAGCATCACGACCACGACGCTGCGTTACGGCGTGGCGGTCGGCGCGTGGATCACGCCGCACCTCGAGGCCAGCCTGTCGGCGACCAGCGGCCTCGTCGGCTACACCAAGAACCGGCAGGAGCAGGGCATCGGTTCGGTGTTGATCACCAGCGACACCACGATCGGCTTGATCTTCAATCCGACGGTCACGCTGATGATCCATCTCTACAACTGAGACGGTTGCTGCGCGCGCCGATCGTCCTGCAGAGCTCGCAGGTCGTCCCTGCGGAGCTCGCAGGCGTTCCAATCAGGTTGGACGCCAGATCGGCGGCCTGCACGTCGACAGTCCATCGCACGGCGGTTCATCATGTCGCCAAGAACCGTGCAGCGGAATCCGAAATTCCCGTCGATTTTATCCGGAGCGATTCTCAGCGGTTACGCAGCCGAAATGAGGGGATCCATCAGGGGAGGCTGACCTCAAGCCGGGTCTACGCCAATCACAACCAAGGTCGGAGGCGAGATTGCGCGCGATGTTTGCGGGTTTGAGATCGCGGTGGACGAGCCCCGCCTCGTGCACGCGCAACAGCGCGCTCATCACCTGCGCGATGACGTGCGCTTCGGCGCGGGCTACTTCTCGCGGTGCTGCAGCAGATCGATGCGGCGATCGATCTTCGCGGCGAGCGCGGGAAGTGGACTCATGCTGCGCGCCTTCTGACACGCGGCGATCGCGGTGTCCCACTGCTCCTGCACGCCGAACACGATGCAGATGCTGAACTGGTACTTCGCATCGGGCACGATGCTGTTCGCCTTCTCGAACGCGGCGAGCGCGCCGGCGTAGTCGGCGGCGTACAGCTTCTCCTTGCCCTGGTCGTTGCTGGTCTCGGCCTCGACGCGGCGGGACTCATCCGGCGGCGGCATTGCTGCGCTGCCATCGCCCGGCGGCGGTCTGGTGGTGGGCCCCGGGTCGACGATCTTCGCGATCCGCGGCCCCGTGCAGCCCGACTTCGCGAACATCTCCGCGATCGACTTCGCCACCGCGCCGGTCGCTTCGTTCTCTGGCGGTGCGTTGTTGATGATGACGCCCGAGGACGTTCCGTGAATCTTCGCCGCACCGAGCAGCTGACCATCCTGGCCGTCCGTGAGGACTAGCAGCGTGTCCACGTACGCGGTGCTCCCGCTCGACACCCATCCGCCGCCGCCCTTGCCGGCGCTGGTGATGTTGAGATCGAGCACCACGTCCGCGGCTCCGCCGCCGGCGTCCACGTGCTCGAAGCCGCACTTCTTTCGCAGCGCGTCGAGCGTCTGCTGCTCGAGGAACATCGCCTGGCCCTGCGCGGCGAACGCGGATGAATGCACCCGCAGCGCCACCGTGCGATACGAGTTGAGGCTCGCCACCGGCATCGTCTTCTCGACCGTCGCGGACGGATGGCAGCCAGCGAGCAGGATCAGCAGCCAGGCAGATGGACGCACGCGGGGAGCATATCAGCGTATGGTCCGCCGCCGTGAACCGCATCGCTCCCCTCGGCAGCCGCCTCAAGATCAAGACCTCGGGCCTGACGGCGCGGCTGGCACCGCTGGCCATCGAGTGCGCCGAGGACCTCGTCCTCACGATCCCGCACACGTTCGACTCGATCTCGGCGACCACCCACACGTCGCGCGACAAGGCCCTCTCGATCTGCGGCGACTGGCTCGACGCGCTCCCCGGTGATCGGCTCGAGCTGGAGCTTGATGCCAGCACGGTGACCGCGCGCTCCGACGAGGCCGCGCTACCGCCGGGCAGCCCCGATCTCGTGCGTGCTCTCGGTGGCGAGCTCGCGGCGCTCGGCTGGGATGGCGTGGTGTGGACCTACGTGACGGAGCACACCAACACGACGGACGCCGAATGCCAGGCGACCACCGCGCGCATCGACCACGTGGCGCAGGCACTCGGTGTGACCGCTGCGCAGCGCGAGATCGGAGCGGATCTTCACGCCTCGCTGGCACGCTCGATGCCGAGCCGGGCCTGGCTCCGATCGCGCGGAGATTCCGTCGAGCCGGTCGTCGGCCTCGCGTGGGATCGCGTCGAGTGGCGCCCGATCCAGAGCATGCTCGGTGGCTTCTATCCGGCGCTCGATGGCGTGGAGCAGGTCGGCAAGCTCGCCCGGGCGTGCGAGGCGCAGTACGCCACCGTCGAGCTGATCCTCGGAACCGGCACTGCTCCCGCGATGCGCGTCTCCGTCCGCCTCTGACGCGGCGATTCGATATCCTGGTTGCCAATGGCAACCGCAAACAGGCGCCCCGCAAGGTCCAAGAACAAGAAGGCGCCGAACAAGAAGCGGTCCGCGCCGAACAAGAAGCCGGCCGCGCCGAACAAGAAGCAGGCCACAGCGAAGAAGCAAAGGACGGCGCTGAACAACCAGCAGGCCGAGTTCCAGCAGCAGACCGCGTCGAACCAGCAGCAGGCCGCGCCGAACAAGAGGAACGCTGCGGTGAAGTAGCAGACCACGTCGAGCAAGCAGCAGGCCGCGCCGAACAACAAGAACGCCGCGCCGAAGCAGGCCGCGCCAAACAAGCCCGCGCCGGCGAAGTCAGCTGCAGCGCGCACCGCGAAGCTGGCGCCGGCACCGTCGGTGCTCGACGACTGGCGCGAGACGCTGCGTGCGGAGGTGGCGGCGACCGGAGGTAGCTTCGGCGATTACCTGCGGGGCCTCGACGCCGTCGGCTGGGAGCACGCCGATACGCCGGAGCTCGCCGGCCTCGAGCGCTGGGGCATCGAGGTGACCAAGCGCGATCGACGCCGCTGCGTGGCTGGACTCACCCGATGCGGCACACCGCAACGCCGTGGCGGAGGGTAACGATCCGTCGCGGCAGCTGCAGGTGTGGGACGACGATCTGCGGCCGAGCGATGACAGCGCACACTGGTGGTACCTCGACGTCGGTCAGTGCTGCGGCCACGCGATCACGCGGACCACGGGGGATCCGCGCAAGCACAGCTACTACGACTGGGATCCCGAGGCGTGCGTCGGCCGCGGCCTGGTGCTGGCGGTGCGAGGCCTGCGTGCCAAGGGCGCGGACATCGATGCGATCCTCGACGACGTCCGCGCTGCGCTGGTGGCCTGAGCAACGCGGCTACTTCAGGATCTCGATCTTCGTCAGTGCGCGCAGATCACCGCTCGGCGTCCAGCCATCGCCTTGCTGCTTGAACACCCGGAACCGCAGCGAGCCCTGACGGTTGAGCTTCACGAACGGGACGGTCTTGTCGTCGATCTCGCTGCGGTCCATCGTGAGCGTCAGGCCGGCAGCATCGGTCAGCAGGATCTTCTCGAACGTCTTGATGCCCGCGTGATCGAGGAGGGTCAGCAGCTTCCAGCCCTTCGCATCGCCGCCTCCGCCCGGCATGCTCTCGCGCGGCATCGCGAGCAGCTGGTCGCCGGTGAGCACCTGCTCGCCCTTGGCGGTCTTGATCGTCAGCTCGAGCTTCGTCGGATCCTGCGCGCTGCCGCCGCCGTGATCGTTCTCGCCGCGGCCGGAGTCGCCCGCGAGCTTGACGCGGAGCTCGAGCACGCCGTCCTCCTGGAGCGCGGGCTTGCCCTTCTTGCCGAGCTCGACGGGATCGAACATGCCGAACGAGATCGTGCCGTTCGCGCCGGGGAACAGCACCGGCACGTAATCGCGATAGGTCTCGAACGGCTTGTTGAGCTCGGAGACCTTCGGCTTCGTCCCCTTGATGTAGATCGCCTGCCACTTGCCGAGCCGGCGCGCGGCCTCGGGCACCAGCGAGTCGACGCGCGGCCAGCTCGCGACCTGCGCGGGCTGGACCGTGGCCACATCGACATCGTCGACGAACAGGTGCGTGGTCGTGGCGGCGGGCGGTGGCTGCGCGCTGCCGCCACTGCCCGCGGATGGCGGCTCGGTGCTCTTACTCCCGCAGCCGAGCATCATAGCAATGACCAGTGACAACCCTGTGCGCATCGGCAGAGAGCGTAGCACGCAGCCATTGATCAGCTCGATCTGGGACGGGCGCGCGCGTTCCACACCCGCAGCGCGAGGAGGGCACCGACGATCGCCACCGGGATCATCGCGTACGGCCAGATCATCCAGTTCTCGATCTGACGCGCGGCCGGGTTGGGCCGGGTGCTCTTGTCCGCACACACGATCAGCTTCTCCGGCAGGTAGGCGCCGTAGAGGAACGACTGGATCATCGAGCCCGCGTAGACGAAGCCATCGATGATGCCCACGGCGACGCCGGTGTTCTTGCGTCCGCCGAAGTCGGCGCTCGCAGTCCCCGACAGCATGCCGTGCACGCCGATGATCGCCATCGACAGGAACGCGATCACCCACGGGACCGGGCCCGGGCTCGAGAGCAACAGGAGCGGAACGATCAGCACCGTGCCGGCGAGCATCAGGGCGTAGAGCACCGTCGCCACCGGCCCGCGGCGCGACTGGAACAGGTGGTCCGAGATCGCACCCGCGAACATACCGCCGGTGATCCCAGCGATGCACGAGACCACGCCCCAGTTCTCGATCACGAACGAGTTGCCGAGGCCGATGCCCGAGCTGAAGTCGCGTCCCCATTGCAGGATCGCCTGGCGCAGGAACCCCGAGCACAACTCGATCAGCGCGATCGTGATGATGATCGGATGCTTGAGCAGCCGGATGATCACGCGGACGGCGGGCTCCTTGGTGCCATCGTCGGGCGTGCTCGCGTCACCGAGGTCGAAGTCGGTCAGCCCCGCCTTCGACGGCGTGTCGCGCACGAACACGATGCACAGCACGAAGAACACCAGCAGGATCCCGGCCGGGATGAAGAACAGCCACTCGAGCTGCTTCGGCAGCGCGTCGGTGATCATCTTGCCGCCGTCGTAGGCAAAGAACAGGCCGAGGGAGATCAGGATGCCGAAGATGCCGCCGAACGTTCCGCGCTCCCGGAGGTGGAACCACGAGCCGTTCACCTTGACGATCGAGACGGCGCCAAAGCTCTGGAAGTACATGTTGCCGCAGTAGAGGACGAGCATCGTCGAAAACTGGGTCCCGAACAGCGCGCTCTTGGTGTAGACCGCGTAGCCCATCAGGATGTTCGTGATCGCACCGCCACCGGCCGCGAGCAGGATCGTGGTGCGGCCGCCCCAGCGGTCTGTCAATGGGCCGTTGAGCAGGAACGCCACGCCGTAGACCGCGGAGCCCCAGCCGAAGATCGTGCCGAACTCGGACTCGGTCAACCCACCCACGTACTTGTACTGGTTAAGGTTGTACCGGGCCATGTACAGGAACGAGTAGGTCAGGCCAAGCACGAGCCAGTTGAGTAGGCGTCGTTTGCGGAATGCGTCGGTGTGCCCGAGCTCCACCTTCGGCAGCCGCGCGAGCACGACGAAGATGACGACGAGCAACAGGCCGATCGGCATCAGCTTCTCGTAGAGCGGCTTCTCCGGCTTCGGCGCTGTCTTGACCTTCGGGGCCGCGCACGCCGCCGTCGCTGCGTCGGCGGCACTCATCTCCGCGACGGGCGCGGCTGGTGCCGGGGCGGACTGTGCGATCCCGGGCACCAGCAGCGCGAACAACGTGACCACGGTCAGCGTGGTCACGATCCAGTAGCGCGCGAAATGGCGGGACAGCATGACGACGGTGGCGTCTGGTTATAGTTGTCGCATCCACACGCTGTCTCGCGGGCAGGCCGGGTTATTCTGACCGTCGCAGCATGACGCCGAAGTCCCGGTCCGGGCGGTCCACGCTGCAGGGCGGGCGGCGCGAGCTGCTCGATGCGGTGGGCCTGCTGCTGATCCAGGCCGGCAGCGCGCTGTTCATCACCGGCCCGGGCGTGTCGCAGGAATCGGGGCTCTCGCATTATCGCGGGATCGCCGGGCTCCGTCACAAGAAGCCCGAGGATGGCCGCGTGTTCGAGGCGGCGCTGTCGATCGAGATGCTGCAGCGCAAGCCCGAGATGACCTGGAAGTACCTGCTGCGGATGGAGGAGCAGATCCGCGCGGCCGCTCCCAACCGCACGCACGAGGTGCTGGTCAAGCTCGAGCGCGAGATCCCGCGCACCACCATCATGACGACCAACGTGGACCGGCTCCATCAGCGAGCGGGCTCGCGCAATGTCATCGAGCTGCATGGCGCGATCTTCGATCTGATGTGCTCCGCCTGCGAGCTGTCGACGCGTCACGAGACGTTCGATGCGCTCGACATCCCGCCGACGTGCAAGGCGTGCGGCGCGCAGCTGCGTCCCGACATGCCGCTGTTCGGAGAGGCGTTGCCGACCGATCCGTTCACGCGGCTCGAGCTCGAGCTCGAGCAGGGCTTCGACATCGTGTTCGCGATCGGAACGCCTACGATGTTTCCTTATCTCGCGCGGCCGATCCTGCTGGCGCGCGCCGCGGGGATTCCAACCGTCGAGGTGGGATCGCAGCAATCCGAGATCTCGGAGCTCGTCGACTTCCGGTTCAAGGCGTCGGCGGAGAGCGTCATGGGCGCGATCTGGGACGTCTACTCGGCGCTGGGGCTACGACCCAGACGGTCCAAATAGCGCGTACCTACAAGAAAACCTCGCACGAGCGCACACGGCCAAACTTCGCAGAATGGCATTCGGGCGGAAACTTATTCCACGGGTAATCGCGATATAAAACCGTGAGGAAGATCGCTGTTATGAGGTCCGATTTGTGACTCTCCCGACGATGGCGTGCACTCAGAAATCGGATTACGCTGCAACCTCGCCAACTTGTGGGACAAGTCTTACTTCGCGGGCACCGTGCGGATTTGTTACTCAGAGCGCCAATGGGACGTAAAAACAACACGGCGTCGTTGCTACTCCTGACTCTGGTGGTGGGTGCGTGCGGGACGTCGGATTCGAGTCAGGGCGGCAACGGCGAGGGCAGTGGGTTCTCTGGCCCCAACGGTGGCGGTGGCGTGGGGGATCCGAGCGGGCCCGACCCGGATGACGACGGCGTGCTCCCGGTCTACCCGGTGCAACACCCGCGGATCTATCTCGGTGCCAACAAGGCGCGGCTCCAGGCCGCGCTGACCGCGAACACCGCGCCCTCGGCGAGGTTCAAGGCCAAGACCCAACAGTGGATCGCGGGCTCTGACATCTGGGGCTTTCAGGCGTGGAATGGCGCACTGCTGTCGCAACTCACTGGCAACGCCGCGGGCTGCACGAAGGCGATCGGCGTGGTGGAGACCCAGGTCGTTGCCGCGGAGGCGAAGATCGCGGCGAACCAGGCGCCCGAGGTTGCCGGCGACAGCTACCTGCATGTCGGCGAGATGATCGGCGATCTCGCGCTGGTCTATGACTGGTGCTTCGAGCAGGTCACCCCGGCGCAGCGGACTCGCTGGATCGACTATGCGAACACCACGATCGGCAACGTGTGGAACCACACGGGCGCGAAGTGGGGCAGCGCCACGATCGCGTGGAGTGGCTGGTCGACCAACGATCCGTCGGACAACTACTACTACTCGTTCCTCCGCGGCACGATGCTGCTCGGCCTCGCGACCAAGGGCGAGAGCGCGCAGGCCGATGCGTGGATCCAGCAGTTCCGCGACACCAAGATCCTCGGCCAGCTGGTGCCCACCTTCGAGACGGACCTCAAGGGCGGTGGCTCGCGCGAGGGCACCGGCTACGGCGTCGCGATGCGCAACCTGTGGGAGCTGTACGATCTGTGGCACGCGACCACGGGCGAGAAGCTGCACACCAAGACCAAGCACGCGCGGACGTCGATGATGTCGTTCATCCACCAGACGCTGCCGACGCTCGATCGCGTCGCGCCCACCGGCGACCAGTCGCGCGACTCGACCGCATCGTTCTTCGACTACCACCGCGCGTACCTGCAGGAGCTGGTCGCGCTGTTCCCCAACGATGTGATGGCGCAGAAGGCCAAGCAGCTGCTCTCGAGCTCGACGGTGCCGGCGATGACGCAGTCGTTCATGGTCGCCTACGACTTCCTCTACGACATGGATGACGTGACCGCTGCGCCGCTCGACGGCATGAACACCGCGTACTACGCGCCGGGCATCGGCGAGCTCTATGCGCGCTCGAGCTGGGACAAGCACGCGACGTGGGTCAACTTGATCGCGGGGCCGTACACGCAGTCCCACGCCCACCAGGACCAGGGCTCGCTGATGATCTACAAGGATGGCTGGCTCGCGTACGACCCGGTCGTCGACTCGCACTCCGGCCTCGATCAGCAGGTCACCACGCACGGCCTCGTCCGCATCGATCAGGGCGGCACTGCCGTGCGCCAGATCGCCGATACGCTCTCGAGCATGAAGGCGCTGCACAAGGGTACCGGCTGGATCTATGCGTCGGCTGATCTGACGCCGGCGTACAAGGGTGCCGTGCAGAAGGTCCAGCGCGAGATCGTCTACCTGCAGCCCGATGTCGTCGTGGTCTACGACCGCGTGCAGGGTGGCTCGTCGCAGACCTGGCAGCTCGCGGTGCCGACGGCGCCGTCGATCAGCGGCAACACGGCGACGATCTCGAACGCCGGCCACCAGCTCCAGGTGACGAAGCTCGGTGCGGGGACGATGGGCGTCCACGACTATCGCAGCAGCGACTTCTCCGGCGGCTATCGCCTCGATCAGACCGCGTCGGGGGGGGATCAGCGGTTCCTCAACGTGCTTTCGGTCGACGGTGCGGCCGCCACGGTCGCTGCCTCCGGTGACGCGGGTGTCTCGATCCACCTCGCGGATGGCCGCGATGTCACCGTCGCTTTCAACCCGGCCGACGTCGGTGCCACGCTGACGATCAACGGCACGGCCACCGCACTCGGCGTCGGGGTCGACGACATTTCTCAGTAAGGTGTAGGGTCGCGAACGAATGTCGCGCTGGCTGATCACGACCCTTCGACTCTCGGCGATCGTCGCTGGTGCATCGATGGTCAGCGTGATCGGCCTGTTGCTGTTTCGGGCAGTGGCCCCGATCGAGACGCTACGCCCGGCCTCCGGCGAGCTCGGGAACTACCTGCAGACGGTCGGCGGCATCTACGCGGTGCTGCTCGCTTTCGTCGTGTTCGTGGTGTGGAACCAGTATGACCAGGCACGCGGTCACATCGATCGCGAGTCGACGGCGCTGATCGATCTGCACCGCACGGCGAGCGGCCTGCCGGTCGCCACACGAAATGCGATCCAGGCCGGGCTCCGCGCGTACGTCAACGCCGTGGTCCACGACGAGTGGACGGCGATGCGATCCCGCGACGAGACGACGATCAGCCGGGTCGGCGAGCGGCTCGATCAGGTGTGGCTCGCGATCCACCGCTGCACCCCGGCGAACGCGTGCCAGTACACGATCTACAGCGAGGTGCTCTCGCGGTTCAACGACCTCACCGATGTCCGCACCAGCCGGCTGACCTCGTCACGCCAGCGGATCCCGCCGCCCATGAAGATCCTGCTGTATGCCGGTGCAGCGATCATGGTCGGCTCGATCTACCTGATGGTGTTCGATCCGTTGTGGGTTCATCTCACCGCCACCGCCGCGCTCGCGGGTGCGATCGCGCATATCCTGTTCCTGATCAACGATCTCGACGACCCGTTCGCCGGTCGCTACACGATGGCCTCCGAGCCGTACCAGCGCGCGCTCCGGGCGTTCGATCGCGATACGCATCTGGTCGACGCGCTCGAGCCGATCAGGGCCGCGTAGGCGTCCAGACGCTGCACGGCGTGCCGGTTCATCGCCGCGAGCTCGTGGCCGCCAGCCGCTCGCACAGCTTCCGCGCGATCAGATACGCATCGCCGGGCCACCGCGCCGAGACGTAGCGGCCATCCTCGACGACGAACGCGTGCGTGTCATCCCCGCGCGTGCCCCGCTTCGACAGCTCTTTCGGACCGCGCTCGAAGTGCTCGGGTGCTGCGAGCGCCGCGCGAACCTCGTCCTCGACGTACGCCGGATAGGTGCGGTAGTAGCGGCCGCGCAACCAGAACGTGGCGAGATACGCGCTGCGCTCCATGTACTTCGGCAGGCACGTGGTGCGCAGGCCGTGCAGCACGGAGTGCCCATCGGGGCGCTTCGATCGCGCGGCCACGAGCACGCCGTGACAGATCGCAGCGATCGGCTTCTCGGTCGCGAACCACGCGGCGGTGAGCTGCTGCACGGTCTCGCTGCCGAGGTACTGCTTCATCCCGGGGGCATGACCACCGGCGAGGAACAGCGCATCGAACTGCGAAGCATCACAGCTGGCCCAGGTCCGCGGTGCGACGAACGCGGGCGCGGTCTCGAGCTCGCGGTAGAACGCGATCGGCTCGGACCGCGCTCCGAGCTTGCCGAACACGACGCCGGTGAGCAGAAGTGCATCGCACGCGGGCGTCGTAGCGGTCTCGGTGGCGAACACGACCTCGTGGCCGGCGTCGACGAGGATCTTCCACGGAACCGCCACCTCGGTGAGATCGAAGTCGCGGTCCGGCAACGGGAACAGCACCTTCGCCATACCCCAGCATCCCACGTTCCTGCCGGGGGGCGGTAGGCGTATGGTCCACGCGCGTGAGGCTGTGCGGGATCGTTGTCATCGCGGGAGGCTGTGGCTTCCAGGTCGGCGCAGGTGCGGCCGACGTGATCGATGACGCGCACCCCGATGTCGCGCACGTCGATCCGGACGCTCGAGAGCCCGATGCCCCCGATGCTCCCGCCGCGTGTTCGCTGTGGCATCCGCAGCACTTCCAGCCGTGCATGCTGGGCACGCCGAAGCCGGCGTTGACGATCACGCAGAGCGGCAGCCCGTGGACGTACACCACGACGAGCCAGGGTGGCGTGCTGAGCGACCATGCTGGCGTCGTGCTGATGTCGACGGTGGTCGCCACCCAGGCCGACAATTCGATGGTCGCCGTGCTGAACGTCGAGTCGCTGATCGTTCAGGCCGGTGCAACGCTGCTCGTCACGGGAGACAAGCCACTGGTGATCGCGAGCTGGGACACGATCACGGTCAACGGTCGGATCGATACCGGCAGCATCACGAGCGAGATCACCAACACCGCGAGCGCTCACATTGATGGGCCGTCGCGCATCGGTGCCGGCGCGAATGCACCCGGCCGCTGCACTGGATTCACCGGCTCGCCGGGCACCAACGCACAGAGCGGCGGCGGATCCGGTGGTGGTGGTGGTGGCGGATTCCGCGGAACCGGGGGCAGCGGCACCACCGGGGACACCGTGATGGTCGCGGGCGGGGCGGGCGGAGCACGGGTGTCGACCGCGCCGACGGTGATCCGCGGTGGCTGCAACGGAGGTCCGAGTGGAACCGCGGGGACCTCGTCGGGCCTGTTGCCTCCTGCGACGGCGGCATCGGTCTCGCTAGGCGGCGCCAGCGGCGGGGCCATCGAGCTCGCGGCGAAGACGTCGATCACGGTGACCGGTTCGATCAACGCCGGCGGCGGCGGTGGTGCTGGCGCTCCACAGGGCTCGGCGGTGGGTGGCGGTGGTGGCGGCAGCGGCGGTTACATTGGCCTCGATGCCCCGGCGATCACGATCACGGGTGGCACGCTCTCCGCGAACGGAGGCGGTGGAGGTGGCGCGGCGCCCTACGCCGGCAACGGGAACCAGGGTGCGAACGCGGATGGTGTGAATCAGGCCCAGGGCGGACCGATCTTCGGCGGCGGCAACTGTGGGCTCGCGGGAGCACCCGGATCGATCGGGGGCACGTTCGACGCGCCATCCGCCACCGGTAGCGATTCGTGTGGTGGTGGTGGTGGCGGCGGTGGTGCTGGCTTCATCTTCATGGTCGCGCCGTCGCTCACGCTGACCAGTCCTGCGATCTCGCCGACCCAGCTTCCGTAGCTCCGCAAGACCGCTCTTGCGACGCGTGCACGGGATTTGCTGTGAGGTGAGGTCGGAGGAGACGATGCCGCGCAAGCAACGGTTCAAGCCATCACGCAAGCCCAAGCCGACTGACGCACCAGAGGGGGATCAGCAGCACCCACGGAGCGAGACGGGCCACAGCGAACACGGAAGCCCGCCGCCCGACGAGGAGCGAGGCGTGATCGAGCACGTCAGCGGACCTATCTGATCGCGAGCGCTGGTGTCGCGCCGGGCGTTCGCGCCCGCGCACGACAGAATTACTGACTGCGTATTACTACGTAGTGGTGTAAACGACTGGGGCGCTGCAGATCCACGATCGTGTGTGGCGTCCGAGCACTGCAGTCGTTTACGTACGCACCGATGAACGACGGCGAGGTCGCTCAGGTCGGGCGCTCGGGCTCGACGCGTTCGATGTGGATGTTCTTGTCCTTGGCGTCCGGTTTGCGCGCAGCCTCCGCGAACCGCTCGGCATCGCCACCGGCGATCTCGACCCGAGTCTCGCGCGCGAGGATCTGGATCTTGCCGATCGACTGCTTGGTGATGCCACCACGGCGGCACAACAGCGGGATGATCCACTTCGGATCGGCGTTCTTCGAGCGGCCGACGTTCACCGTGAACCACACCGCATCGCCGTGCGTCGCGCTGGGTTCGTCATTGACGTCGCGGCGCGGGCGGCGCTCCGGCGGCGCAGACGGCCGCTCGCGCTCGGCGGCGCGGCGATCCGGAGGCGGGTTGCGGCGCTCCTGATCGATCGGCTCGCTGCGCGATCGGCGATCGTCCCCGCCATCGCGGCGCTCGCTGCGTGCTGCGGGCTGTGGACGGGGCGCCGGGCGCGGCGGCGGCGCGCCGGGACCGCGCGGGCGCAGCGACGACGGTACCGTGAGCTCCTCGGGAGCCGGGCGAGCCTGGCGGCGCTGATTGACGAGCGCGGCGACCAGGTCCTCGGGGCTGCGATCGGCGAGCAGGGTGCGCGCGACCTCGCGATCGTCGTCGGTCGGGCTCTCGATCAAGCCGCGGATCTCGAGCACGAGCTGATCCTGATCGCGGATCCGGATGTCCTCGGCATTCGGCGGGAGCTTCCACACCGGATCGATGTGCGCGGCGTGGAACATCCGCTCGACGAACCGGCGCGCCTGCTCGGTGGCGACCACGATCGCCACACCCTTGCGCCCCGCGCGCCCGGTGCGGCCACTGCGATGGACGAGGACCTCGCGGTTCTGCGGGAGATCCGCGTGAATCACGACACCGAGGTCCGGCAGGTCGAGGCCACGCGCGGCGACATCGGTGGCGACACACACGCGCGCACGACCATCGCGCAGCGCCTGCAGTGCCTGGTTGCGCTCGCGTTGCGACAGCTCGCCCGATAGCGAGGCCACCGAGAAGCCGCGCTCGCTAAGGTTGGCCGCGAGCCGGGTGACGCCATCGCGCGTGTTGCAGAACACCAGCGAACCAGGCGCATCGTGGTAGCGGAGCAGATTGACGACGGCGAGGTCGCGCTCGCGCGAGATGATCGTGACGCCGACGTACTCGATGTCGCGGTGGCGGTCACCCTCGGCCGCGGTGGCGAGGCGCAGCGCATTCTTCTGAAACCGCTTCGCGAGCGTCGCGATCTCCTTGGGGATCGTCGCCGAGAACATCAGCGTGCGGCGATCCGCGGGCGCTGCGGAGAGCAGCCGTTCGAGATCCTCGCGGAAGCCCATGTCGAGCATCTCGTCGGCTTCGTCGAGCACGACTGCCTCGACGCTCGAGAGCTTCAGGGCGGTGCGCTCGAGGTGGTCGCACAGCCGGCCCGGGGTGCCGACCACGATGTGGACGCCCCGCGAGAGGAACTCGCGCTCGCGCCGCGGATCCATGCCGCCGACGCAGGTGGTGATCCGCGCGCCGGTCTCGGCGTACAGCCACGATAGCTCGCGGTGGACCTGGATCGCGAGCTCGCGAGTCGGCGCGACGATCAGCGCACGCGGCGCGCCTGCCGGACCGATCCGCTCGGTGTCCCCGAGCAGCCGCTTCGCGAGCGCGAGCCCGAACGCAACCGTCTTGCCCGAGCCGGTCTGCGCGGAGACCAGCAGGTCGCGATCCTCGGCCTCGGGTGCCATCACCGCTGCCTGAACGGGGGTGGGCTCGGCGTAGGACTTGGCGGCCAGGGCGCGGCGGAGACTCGGGTGCGCGAACGAAAACGACATCGGTTTGGGTCGCGGACCCTAGTCGGTTCGGCCCGGATCCGCAATGAATCAATGATTCAGGCGGTTGTCGCCGGTAGCAGCTGTCGCAGATGCCATGCCTGGGTGACCAGGGCGAGCTGGGCGCGCCGGTTGGTGCGTGCCAGCGAGGACGCATGGAAGCCCGCGACCACCACGGTGGCGAGCGTGGCACCGACCACCAGCGCGAACGTGCGGGTCTGCGAGATCACGAGGGCACCGGCATGACTGAACAGGCCTCCATCGCGCAGCTCCCACGTCATGCTGAGCAGACCGCGGGCTTCGAGCGCTAGCGGGATGATGAAGCTCGCGACCATCAGCAGGATCAGCACCCACGATCGCTGGATGAACGCCGGATACGACATCGCTGACATCGTCACCACGCAGGTCAGCGCGGGCACGAAGGTGAAGGATCCCGCCATCCGCCCCAGCAACGCGAGCAGCACGCCGTTGGCGATCGCGTAGAGCACCATCTCGACGAACGAGCGCTGCGGCTGTTTGCGAATCGCCCACGCCGCGCCCGCCAGTACCAGCGCGGCGACGAACACGGCGAGCACCTCCGGCCACTTGCGGATCCCGTTCCACGCGGCGAGCGGCAGGAACGATGCGATCGCGAGGTACGCAACGATCGCGGTGCGCGCGTGCTTGCGCACCCCGTCGAGATCCGCCTCGCGCAAGGCGGCGAGCAGCTGCGGAGGTGGATCTTTGGGCGGCTCGAGCACGAGGGACGAGATCAGCGCCGCCGCACCATCGAGCTCGGGATCGAGGGCCAGCGCACGCCCTGCCGCGTGCATTGCCTCCGCGCGGTCCGCGCGGTCGTGAGCGCCGCGCGCGCGGAGCAGCTGCTCTCGCGCGACGTCCTTGCGGCGCGCGAGGTCGCGATCTCCGTCGAGGTAGGCCTGGATCCGCTCGGCGATCTGCCGTGCACTCGGTCGTGCGCTGCCATCCATCGCGAGCGCGGATGCGCACAACAGGTCGAGCTCGGGAGGGATCGCGAGGTCGGGAAACCGCGCGGCCGGGGACACCACCGTGGTGACGCTCAGCGTGCTCGCGATCGCCGCCTGCGACCGCCGCGGATGCACGGGTTGCTTGGTCAAGATCTCGAACAGCAACGAACCGAGCGCATAGACGTCGACCGGGCGGCCGACCTCGCCCGCGGAGTGCAGCTGTTCGGGGGCGATGTAGCCCGGAGTCCCGAGCAGCTGGCTCGGCTCGCCGGTGCCGTCGAGGCTGTCGAGATCCGTGGTGACGACCTCGGTGACACCATCGCCGAGCACGCGCGCGAGGCCCCAGTCGAGCACGTAGACCTCGCCAAAATCGCCGAGCATGATGTTCGAGGGCTTCAGGTCGCGGTGGACCACGCCGCGCATGTGCGCGAACTCGACGGCGAGGCACACCTCCGCGAACGCGCGCAGCAGGCGCTGACTGGTCGGCGGCTCGGCGGGGAGCTGATCGCGAAGCGTCTGCCCGCTCAGCCGCTTCATCGTGAAGTACGGGCGACCGAGCGGATCCTTGCCGAGCTCGTGGACCGGCACGATCGCGGGATGATCGAGCCGTGCCTGGATCCGTGCCTCTCGCACGAACCGGCTGACCTCCGTTGCCGTCGGCTGATCCGCGTTGAGGCGCTTGAGCGCGACATCGCGGCCGATCCGCAGGTCGTGCGCCTTCACCACCTCGCCCATCCCGCCGCGTCCGATCACCTCGCCGAGCACGTACGCGGAGAGCGGCGTCTGCGGGGGATCGAACGCAGGATCCGCGGCGACGCTGTCCGCTCGCCCGGGCCTGACGACCGTGTAGGGGTCATCGCCATCCGTCACTGCCATCCCGATATCGTACGGGAATCCGGGGCTTCGCGATCCGGCGGACTGGTATCTGATCGGACGGATCCAGGAGCAGCTCGGGTTTCGCGACGACGCGATCGCTGCGTACAAGCGCGTGAAGCCGACGCCCGATCGCACCTTTCCGACCGCCGGTGGATTCGCGATGCGTCGGCTGAAGCTGCTCGGCGTCGCCAGATAGTGATAGATAGTGCTACCACCCGTCCGTGGCGCCGCCGCTCGTCCAGAAGTCGGTCTCGATTCCTCTGACGTCCGATGGAACGGCGCGGATCGTGGCGGTGGCGGACAGCCACTCGCAGCCACACGCGCGCACGGTGGAGCATCTGAAGGCGCTCGCGCCCGATGCGATCCTGCACGCCGGTGACATCGGCGATCTTGCCGTGCTCGAGGAGCTGCGCGCGATCGCTCCGCTCCACGCCGTGCGCGGCAACATCGATACGCGCGCGAACGAGCTGCCGGATGTCCTCACGCTCGAGCTCTCCGGCGGTGGCCGTATGCTGCGCATGCTGATGACGCACATCGCGGTGTACGGACCGAAGATCCGCGCCGATGTCGCGAAGCTCGCGCGAGCCGCGCAGGCATCGCTGATCGTATGTGGCCACTCGCATGTGCCGTTCATCGGCCAGGACCGCGGCCTGACGGTGTTCAATCCCGGATCGATCGGGCCCCGGAGATTTCACCTTCCGATCGTGTTCGGCACCATCCACATCACCTCCACCGGTGTACGGCTCGCTCACGTCGACTGCGAGACCGGCGCCGCGTGGTCTCCGCCCTGAGCGAGGCCCGCATTTTGGCCCTTGCTCCGGACGTGAGGATGCTTACGTCTGGGATGTGACGGACGACGAATCATTTCCGATTCCCGACGAGGGCGTCGCCTCTGCCGAGGCGCAACCCGATCGAGCCGCCGCGCTCCGAGCGCTTCGTAGTCTCGAGGCCGCGGAGGCGCGCGTTCAGAAAAATGCGCAGCGCGAGACCGACGAGGCCAAGGGCAAGCTCGTCACGGAGCTGTTGCCCGTGCTCGATAACCTCGAGCGCACGATCCATGCGCTGAGCTCGCGTTCGGATCCATCGCTGCTCGAGGGCGTGCGGATGGTCCGTGGCCAGCTCGAGGGCGTGCTGCTGCGGTACGGCGTCGAGCGGATCGACGCCACCGGGCAGCGCTTCGATCCGGCCATCCACGAGGCGATCGGGATGGCGCCGGTCACCGATCCGCGGACCCACGGCTACGTCGTGCAGCAGCACGAGACTGGCTATCAGTACGCGGGACGGCTGCTGCGCCCGGCCAAGGTGCTGGTCGGCAAGTACACGCAGCCGCCGCGCTCGCTCTGGCAGTGATCACCGCGGGGCGCCGAGCAGCAGCCGGTTCTTCGGCGTGATCTCCGGATCGATGGTCTGCGCGAGCACGTCGTAGCCCGCGGCGATCAGGCGCTGTGCGCGCGCGACATCCACGCCGAGCGGCCCATCGAGCCACGCGTCCAGTGGTGCTCGCGAGACCTCGTGGCAGCACGGAAGCACTGCCACGCGAGCACGAGCGGCGAGCGCTGCAGCCAGCACGTCGTCGGTCAGCGATCCGCAGGCGTGAACCGAGACCACGAGGTCGCCACGGGCGAGGGCGACGTCGGCGAGTCGTACGCGCTGGAACGTGACCCGGCCGTCGAGGCGTGGCCAGGTCGTGACGAGCTCGGCGGCGAGCTTGGCGGCACTGTCGGGGATCGCGGGATCGATCGCGATCGCCGCAGCCGAGCTGTCATCGAGCAGCAGCAGGAGGTGAGCGACCAGGCCGTGTCCGCACGCGACGTCGATCACGCGTCCGCCGCGGTAGCGACGGCGAGCGCGGCGCGCGACCTCCCACGCCTCGTAGAGCTCCTTGCGCGGCAGGCACTCGGCGCGGCAGACCGCACGCGCGATGCGATCGAACAGCGACTCGCTCGGGAACCGCGGCAGATCGCGCGGGGTCAGGCGATTGCGGCTGCCCGGCGAGAACGTGCGCGTCACGGACTCCGTGTTACATGCTCGCGGCAGTGCCGACCACGCTAGCTGCCGTTGCGACGGTGGCTGAGGCCCTGCAGGCGATCACTCGAGCGGGGCCGACCGACGACATCCCGGCCTCCCTTGTTGACGATCAACACGGCGGGCCTGGGCGCCGTCTCCTTGACGAGCACCGGCGCGGCGAGCTCGCAGACGACCTTGCGATCGAGACCGCGGCCCACGATCACCCGCTTGCATCCGCTCGCTCGCGCGGTGGTGGCTTCGGGCTTGGGATCCGCCGAGGCAACACCGGCAGCAGTGACCAGGGCGAGGGTGAGGAGCGTCCGCATCCCGCGAGTATGCGCGAGGCCGCCTTCGATGCCCAAGAAACAGCCAGGTCGGTCCGTTGCCAGCCGCCTTGCTGGGGATCACAGCCTCCGCGATCCGCTGTCCAGACCCGCCGGAGATGGTGTACGCACGGTGGGTGCTGCTCCGGATCCTCGGGCTCCTCGCGCTGCTCGGGGCGGGTTGCCACGACGCGGACTGGTTGATGTACGGCTGGGACGACCGGCGGGTGCTGTGCAGCGACTCCGTGGATAACCTGCACGGCGGCGTCGATCGGAGCTTTATCGAACAGGCGTTCACCCACGCCGAGCACGAGAACCAGGTCGCGCTGTTTCACGCGCACGCTCCGGGCAAGACGGTCACTCGCGAGATGGTGAACTGGATGTTCGACACCGCCGAGGCTCACCACCTCGAGTTCATCCGGTACGACGAGCTCGATCGGGACCATGCGCCGCGCGCCGGGTTCGCGTTCGCGTTCGATGACGCGGACGTCGAGAGCTGGCTGTCGGTGCGCGATGTGTTCGCGGCTCACGGCGCCCGGGTCACGTTCTTCGTCACCCGGTTCTACCAGCTCGGCCCGGAGCTGAGGTCCGAGCTGGCGGAGCTCGCCGCAGACGGCCATGACATCGAGGCGCACACCGTGGACCATCTGCACTCCGGGGCCTACGTTGCGGACCACGGGCTCGATGCCTACATCGCCGACGAGGTCCAGCCCTCGATCGACGTGCTGCGGACCGCCGGCTACGCGCCGACCTCGTTCGCGTTTCCGTTCGGCGAAGCGTCGGAGACCACGGCGAACCGCGTGCTCGCGCTCGACGGGATCGGGCGGGTCCGGGTCTCGCCGGGCTCGTGTCCGTACTGACTACCGCTGATACGTACCGATCAGCACGCCGCACCCGATCACGTGACCGCGCATCGCGCTGATCAAGCCCGTGCGACCGGGATGGCCCGCGAACTCGTGCTCGTGATCGAGCGCGAACAGCTGGAACGCATAGCGATGCGGCCCGTGTCCCGGCGGCGGATCCGGAGGCAGCCAGCGGGTCTGGAAGTAAGAATTCACCCCGAGGATCCGCTGGTCGCCGTGGGGACCCAGCTCGCCTTCGACGAGCTCGTCGAGCACGGGTGGCAGGTCGAACACGAGCGCGTGGACGAGCGGCTGGAGGGTCGGGCTGTCCGCATCCTCGACGATCAACGCTACCGACCGCGCTCCATCCGGAACACCCCACCAGCGGAGCGGGGGCGAGATGCCCTCGCCATCCGCGGTGTAGCGCATCGGAATCGGACGCCCGTGCCCGAACGCGTCGCTCTCCAGCTTCATCACCGAAGGCGCCACCGAGACCCTGCGGTTCTCGCTGACGATTCGTGCGAGCCCAGGACGGACGCCTCGCAGCGAGCGCCCGACAAAGGCGGGGAGTTTTTCCAGCATGATCGATTGATGCCGCCGGGCGCCGGGGCCGCAACGATCATGAGCGGGACATCACCCGTGCGCCGACGCGCGCCGTGTAGCGGCTCGCCGGGCGTGCCTCAGGCCTCGCCGGTGCGTACGAAGCGCGCGGCGGTGGTCGCCGTCAGCTTGAACGCCGGGCTCGTGCGCCCGGTGCGGATCAGCTCGCTGGTCCGCTCGTCGTAGGCCGCGACGATCGCGTGCGGGTCGTCGTCGTCGGGAACGATGTCGAGGTCGATGCGGATCCGCTGGCCATCCTCGCCCGCGTACGAGAACGTCGAGTGCAGGCGTGCGCGGGCCGACTGCTCGTGGCGGCGCAGCACCTCGGTGGTGGTCTTCACCAGTGTATGGAACGCCGCGTGATCGAGCGGCTTGGGATTCCTCTTGTCGCGGCCCATCGTCCACGGCGAGACCAGCGCGGGTTCGGAGTCCCCCTTGCGGGTCATCTCCACCGCCCAGCCATCGTCATCCTCGTTCTTGATGATGCGGGCGATCCAGCCGTCCTTCTTCCAGAGCCGGGGATCGGAGATCTCGTCGGTGGGCGCATCGATCATCGGCGGAGCATGCACTCCCCGCCTGACATCCGCGCCCGGTAGCGCTGTGCCGGTCGTGAGGGCGCGCAGCCTGGTATGGTGCTGCCGATGGCCGAGTCGTTATACGACCTCCTAGGCGTAAAGCAGGGCGCCGCGAGCGGCGAGATCCGCAAGGCGTATCGCAAGCTCGCGCGCAAGCATCATCCCGACGTCAACCCCGACAACGCGGCGTCCGAGGATGCGTTCAAGAAGATCTCGAGCGCCTACGAGGTGCTCTCGGATGACAAGCGGCGGGCGGCGTACGACGAGTTTGGCGAGGAGTCCCTGCAGGGCGGATTCGATGCGGCGAAGGCGCGCGACTACAAGCAGTGGCAGGGCCGGCGACAGCAGCGCAGCAGCCGGTTCGAGGACGCGCAGGGACCGATCGACTTCGACTTCGGTGAGATGTTCGGGCGTCGCCGCGGGCCGCAGCGAGGTGGCGACATGCAGGCCACAGTACAGATCGATCTGCGCCAGGCGATCGAGGGCGCCGAGTTCGCCGCCGAGATCCCGGGCCAGGGCACGGTGCGCGTGCGGTTGCCGAAGGGCGCCGACACCGGCTCGACGATGCGGATCCCCGGCAAGGGCGGCCCCGGCATCCAAGGTGGGCCACCCGGCGACCTCGTGATCACCACCGAGCTGCGCCCGCATCCGCACCTGCGGCGCGACGGGCTCGATCTGCACCTCACGCTGCCGGTCACGATCGACGAGGCGTACAACGGTGCGAGCATCGAGGTGCCGACGTTCGAAGGTCCGGTCACGCTCAAGATCCCGGCGAACACGCAGAACCACGCGAAGCTGCGGATGCGCGGCAAGGGCGTTCCGCGCAAGGACACGCGCGGCGATCTGATCGTGGAGGTCGAGGTGCGGATGCCCGACCGCCACGACGATGCGCTCGCCGAGGCCTTGCGCGCGTCCGCTGCGCTCTACTCGAGACCCGTGCGCGAGGAGCTCCGGCTATGAGCACGACGCGGTTCACCTACCAGCACCTCGTCGAGCTCGTCGACGGGGACGACGAGCTGATCGTGAGACTCGTCGAGGAAGGACTGATCGAACACGGCGAGAGCGACATGGTGCGCGTCGATCTCGATCTCGTGCTCGCCGCGCGCACGCTGTGGCGCGATCTCGACGTCGAATGGCCGGGGATCGAGGTGATCCTGCGGCTGCGCAACGAGCTGGCGCTGGCGCGGCGGCGGATCGCGGAGCTCGAGCAGCAGCTCGGCGAGCGCTGAGTCACTGCGCCGGGGGCACCCCTTCCGACGATGCCTCAACTCGGGAGCGCGCGGGACTTGCGCACACCATTGACGATCACCAGCGCGAGCAGCACGCCGGCGCCGATGTAGAACCGCGCGTGCAGCGGCTCCTCGGCGCGGAACAGCACGGCGGCCAGCACCAGCGCGTACACGGGCTCGAGGTTGACGCTGACCGCGACGGTGAACGGAGACAGCGTACGGAGCACGTGGATGATCCAGACCTGCGGGATCACCGTGCACAACACCGCGAGTACGAGGAGCCAGCCGATGTCGGCCGTCGAGAGCAGCGACGGCGGGACGAACTGCGCGGGCACCACCAGGAAGCAGGCCGAGACCGTGAGCCACGCCGCGACCAGCTCGTACAGCATCAGCCGCTCGGGCCGTTCGGGCATGGCATCCCGGTCGGGGCGCGCGAGCCGGCCGTTGAGCACGCCGAACATCGCGGCGAACAGCGCCGAACCGAGGCCGAGCACGAGACCCAGCGTGTCGCCGCGAAGCTCGGCGTTGATCAGCAGCGCGACGCCGAGGACAACCACGGCGCCGATCACGAGCTCGCCGAGGTTCAGCGCGCGGCGGAACACCAGCGGCTCGAACATGGCGGTGAAGAACGTCACGGTGGACAGCGTCAGCACCGCGGTCGCGATGCCGGCCTGCTTGATCGCGCCGTAGAACATCAGCCAGTGGATGCCGATCAGCACGCCGACACCGGCGTAGCGAACCACGAGGCGTCCGGGAATCCGCATCGGGATCCCGCGCAGTGGCACCACCGCGGCGAGGACCACGATCACGACGAGCAGCCGGTACCACACCAGTGGGATCGCCTGGATCGTGATCTGACGGCCGAGGATCGCGGTGCAGCCCCAGAGCAGCACGATCGCGTGAAGCAGTGCGTGCGCGGCCGGTCGCGAGAGCCCCCGGTCCGGTCTTGGGCCCGTGGGCGTCACCGCCGCCAACCTAGCAGTGTTCAGGTCTGCTCGACGAGCTGCGCCGTGATCGACTGGGACGTGCGGCGATACACCACCTGCACGTGATCGAGGTACCACGCGATCTCGTCGACGACGCGCAGCAGCTCGGTCCGATTGGCATCCTTCGCCGAGTGCTCGAGCCGGTCACCGAGGACCGACACGGCGTCGAATCCAAACGTGCCGCCGGAGCCCTTGAGCTTGTGGCCGAACGCCTTGACGGTCGCGAGATCGCCGACGCGCGCGGCCTCGCGAACCGGGACGAGCTCGGCCCGGCGATTCTCGAGGAACCGTGGAATGTGCTGGGCCATGTACGGATCGGCGCGGACCACCGGGCAGACCGGCCACGGGCGCCGGGAGACGACGACCTTGCCGGCAATGTCGGCATCCGAGCACCAGCGATTGCGCCCGCTGTCCTTGGCCCGAAACAGCGCCGCATCAGCGGCGGACACCAGCGTGGTGGCGGGGCGATCGAGCGAGGGAGCCATCGTGGCAACGCCGGCGCTGATCGTCACGACCGTCGCGCACCGCGAGCGCTCGTGCTCGATCCCGAGCTCCTCGACCGCGGCTCGCAGCCGCTCGGCGACCGCACACGCACCCGCAGCATCGGTATCCGGAAGCAGCGCGACGAACTCTTCGCCGCCGTACCGCGCCAGGACGTCCGACGGACGCCGCAGGCAATTGGCCATGGCGGCGGTGACATCCTTCAAGCAGGTGTCGCCACCGAGGTGACTGTAATGCTCGTTGAAGGCGTGGAAGTCATCGACGTCGACGAGCACCAGCGACAGCGGTGACCCGGGTCGCGAGGCGCGATTCCATTCGCTGCGCAGGAGCTCGTCGAAGTGGCCGCGGTTGGCAACGCCGGTCAGCGCGTCGATGCAGACCATGCGCTCGAGCTCGCGCGTGGTCTCCTCGAGGCGGTGCGCCTGTGCAGCGAGCTCCGACTCGCGACGGCTACGGAGCAAGCGCTCGGCCCGCAGGTTGAGCGCCGATCGTGCGCGCGCTCCCAGCTCACCGAGGCGAAATGGCTTGGCGACGTAGTCCTGTGCGCCCGCCTCGAACGCCACCTGGATCACGGAGTCGTCGCTGCGCGCAGTGATGATGACGACCGGGACCGTCGGCAATAGCTTCGAGAGCTGGCGACAGACCTCGAGCCCGTCCATGTCCGGGAGCCCGAGATCGAGGAGCACGAGGTCGGGGCCGAGTGCCTGTGCGATCCTGAGGGCTTCGCCGCCCGAGGCGATGAAGCGCACATCGTCACACCCCACGTTGTTCAACACATCGCGCACCAGCCCGGACAGCGACGCATCGTCTTCGATCACCAGCGCACGGAACGACGGTGTATCAATCGAGCGGAGGGGGTTGAGCTGGGCAACCAAGGGTGAGTCCGATCCGCTCGCCGGGCGTGTCGCGCTCGGTCCACCACGGACGAGAGGGCGACGGATGCAGGGACAAGCGACGAATCATTCAGCGCTGCATGCATCGCACCAAGGGACTGCGATCAGAGATTTACGCACGACCGGTCGCCTTGGTCCGCCGCCCGTTCGAGTAGGTGAACCGAACGCCAGGACCGGCGGGGTCGACCCAGCCCATGGGACCAGCGGCCGGGATAGATGCCCGGTGCCCGGAGTTCATGGTGCCCGACGACACGCGCGCTGACGAGGTCGGATCACCGCGGCGCGGCTGGACTCGGCGCGCGGGCGCGAGCGTCACCGGCTCGCTGGGCAGTACGAACGCGGTGAGCAGCGTATTCGCGAGCGAGGGATCGGTCACGACGGCGATGACGCTGCGACGCTCACCGGCCTTACACCACGTCGTCTGCGAACACGCGGCGCAGCAGGGTCAGCCCACGGCAGCCGGCGCGAACGTGACGACGGCGCGGCCGACCTCGTGGTCGACGCACCTGAACCGGCACCCGGCAGCGCTCGGTGCGGCATCGATCTCGGCGCTCGTCCTCGGCGCTCGTCCTCGGCGCTCGTCGCCTAAGTTTACAGCGGGGGTGTACAGACGGACCTCGTCAAAGATCTACGGCGCCGTGCGGCTCACAGGGGAATGTCCCGCCGGCGCCCGTGCGCCTATAGTCGTATCCGATGCCAACGGTCCTCCACGACACGGAGCGCTATCAGGTGGTGCGCTGTATCGGTGTCGGTGGCATGGGCGAGGTCTACGAGGCGATCGACCGGCGTCACAACGGACGGGTCGCGCTCAAAGTCTTGACCGCGATGACCCCGGATTCGCTGCTGCGGTTCAAGAACGAGTTTCGCAGCCTGCAGGACTTCGAGCATCCGAACCTGGTCGGGCTGGGAGACCTGTTCGAGGAGGGCGGTAGGTGGTTCTTCACGATGGAATACGTCGCGGGGAAAGACTTCTTGTCGTACGTGCGCGGGACCAACGGGAGCAACGAGATCCCGAGCCGACCGCCGCCGTTCGCGACCGTTCGAGATAGTCACGAATCACCGCCATCGACGCAGTCCACCGTCACGCTCGCAGCGCCAACCGATCGCGACATGGGCGCCGGAGTGGACTGGAACCAGCGACTCTGGCAAGCGCAACACGGGAGCCCGCCCTCCTATGACGAGGCTCGGCTGCGCGAGTCTCTCGGCCAGCTCGCGCGCGGGCTGTTGGCGCTGCACTCCGCCGGCAGGGTTCATCGCGACATCAAGCCTTCGAACCTGCTGGTCACCCCGGAAGGTCGAGTGGTCATCATCGACTTCGGCCTGATCACCGAGATCCAGACAACGCTCGATGTGACCGTCGACCAGATCGTCGGCACGCCCGCGTTCATGGCGCCCGAGCAGGCGTCGTCGAATGTCGGGCCGGAGGCAGATTGGTACAGCTTCGGCGTGGTGTTGTACGTCGCGCTCACCGGGCGGCTGCCGATTGAGGGACGGGGCGTGGAGCTGTTGGCTGCCAAGCAACGGTTCCAGCCCATGCCGCCGCGCGCGCTCGTGGGCACGGTTCCGGTCGATCTGGACACTCTATGCGTCGAATTGCTACGCATTGATCCCCAGTCACGCCCGAGCGGCCGTGAGGTCATGCGCCGACTCAACGTGCCGCTCGACGACGAGCTGGGTGCGTTGGCCACCGACCAGAGCTCTCAGCTCACCGGGACGTCCGCCTTCGTCGGACGGAGCGGGGAGCTCCACATCCTGGCGGACCGGTTCGAACAGACGCGTACCGGTCGCTGCAGCGTGGTGTTCGTCTACGGCGAGTCTGGCATCGGCAAGACGGCGCTGGTGCGCGCGTTCACCGACCGCGTCGCTGTCGAGCGAGGCGCCGTGATCCTTCGTGGTCGCTGCTACGAGGCCGAGACGGTGCCGTTCAAGGCGGTCGACGGCGTCGTGGACGCACTGAGTCGATACTTGGTCTCGCTACCCCCGAGCCAGGCCGCGGCGCTGGTGCCACGCCGAGTCTCGCTCCTTGCCCAAGCCTTCCCGGTGCTGCGGCGCGTCCAGTGCATCGCTACCGCGCCCGCACCGCTGGGGCAGCTCCGGGATCCCCAGGAGTTGCGCGCCCAGGTGTTCTCCGCCATGCGCGAGCTACTGGAGCGCGTCGCCGAGCGCCATCCACTCGTGCTGGTGATCGACGATCTGCAATGGACCGATACCGACAGCCTGAGCCTGCTGCGGGAGCTCTTGCGCTCACCCGAGCCACCCGCCTTGCTGTTGATCGCAACGATGCGCTCGGTTTCGGGACAACACTCCAACGCAGCAGACGAGCTCGCGGCGGCACTGTCGGACGACGTCCTTCGATTCGCGCTCGATCGGCTGCCCCCCGACGACGCGCGCCAGCTGGCGCTCCAGCTGCTCGACTGCGAGGTTGACGAGGCCGCCGGAATCGCCGACGAGGCCGGGGGGCACCCGCTGTTCATCAACGAGTTGGTGCGCAACACCGCCGCGATGGGTCGGCAGTCCAAGGGCGCGCCGAACCTCGAGGAGGTGCTGTGGACGCGCATCGAGCGGCTCGACCCGGCCGCGCGGCGAATCCTCGACTTGCTCGCGGTCGCAGGAGCGCCGGTGCAGCGGGCCGTCATGGCGCATGCGGCCGGCCTCGAGTTCGCCGAGCTGTCACGGCGACTATCGATCTTACGAGCGACCAACCTGGTGCGCACCGGTGGCGCGCGCCACGCGGAAGCCATCGAGGCCTATCACGATCGGATCGGGGCGGCGGTGTCGGGACACATCGATCCGGTCGACCGTCGGTTCTGTCACGAGCGGCTCGCGATCGCGCTCGAGGCGTCGGAGCAGCGCGACTTCGAGGCGCTGACCGTTCACTGGCAAGGTGCGGGCGACCTCGCCAGGGCGCACCGCTACTCGCTCCTCGCGGCAAACCAGGCAACCGAAGCACTCGCGTTCGGTCAGGCCGCGCGCCTGTACCGTCTCGCGCTCGCGCTCGCGCTCCGCTTCGATGCCGGCACCAGCGAGTGGGAGACCCGACTCAAGCTAGCCGACTCGCTCGCCAACGCAGGTCACGGCGCGGAAGCGGCTCCCGAGTACATGGCCGTTGCGGCCGCCAACGTCGATGCCGCGGATGCCTTGGAATACCGACGGCGCGGTGCGGAGCAACTCTTGCTGAGTGGCCGGTTCAAGGAGGGCCTGGACGCGCTCCACACCGTGCTCGCAGCGATCGGCATGTCGCTGCCGCGCACACCGCGCCGAGCCGTGCTCTCGTTGATCTCGAGCCGGACCCGACTGCGGCTGCGCGGCTTACGATTTCGCGAGCGTGATGCAAGTCAGGTCTCCGCCGAGGAGCTGCGCCGGATCGACATCGGCTGGTCGGCCGCGATCGGCCTCGCAGCGACCGACACCATCCGCGGCGCCGACGCGACCACCCGCAATCTGCTGGTCGCGCTACGTACGGGCGAGCCAAATCGAGTGTCTCGCATCCTGTCCGCCGAGCTCGCGCTGTCAGCGCTCGACGGAGAGGCTAGCTTGCGACGCACGACCCGCTTGACGGAGGTGGGGGGCGCGCTCGTCGCGAGGCTCGGGGACCCACTGTCCTTGGGTCTCTACACGGGCGTGGTCGGAATCGCCGCTTGCCTCCACGGCCTTTGGAAGCGTGGTCGAGAGAGTTGCGGTCTGGGTGAGACCATCCTGCGAGAGCGCTGCACCGGGGTGTCCTGGGAGATCGTGACCTTCCAGACGTTCGAGATGTTCTGCCTCGGCATGCTCGGCGAAGTGCGCACGCTTTCGCGGCTGTCCACTGCGCGGCTATCCGAGGCGAACGAGCGCGGCGATCTCTACGCCTC
The DNA here is from genome assembly GCA_043753855.1 of Myxococcales bacterium. Taxonomy (GTDB): domain Bacteria; phylum Myxococcota_A; class Polyangia; order Haliangiales; family Haliangiaceae; genus JABFXX01. The sequence continues at coordinate 103,653 of JAYUVX010000034.1, forward strand.
GACCAATTTTCGGACCGCGATGGGATGCCTGATCTGGCTAGGGCGTGACGCCCCCGACGAGGCCATACGGCAGGCGCACGAGGCGATGATGGGATGGCCCGCGGACTCGACGCATGTCCAGCACTTCTACGAGATCGTGGCCGTTGCCAATGCGCAGCTGTATCGCGGCAACGCGATTGGCGCGCTCGCAGCCATCACCGAGCGCTGGCCCGTGCTGAAACGTGCCTACTTGTTTCGCATCGCGATCATCCGCGCCATCATGCTCGACCTTCGTGCGCGCGCGCAGGTCGCTGTCGCTGCGGCGGACCCGACCGCGCGGGCGCGCCTCGTCAAGGCAGCGCTCGCTGACGCGGCGGCGCTCGATCGCACACCATTCGCAGCCGCACGCCCCCTCGCGCGCATCGTACGAGCCGGCGTTGGCATGGTTCGCGAGGATCCCGAGACGGCCCTGACCTGGCTCGGTCAGGGGATCCCTGCGCTCGAGGCCGCTGATATGAACCTGCATGTCATGGCGGCGCGGCGTCGCCGTGGCATCCAGCTCGGCGGCGACGAGGGGCGAGCCGAGATCCGCTCGGCCGATCAATGGATGGCGGGGCAGGGGATCGCAAACCCCGAGTGCATGACCGCGATGATGACCCCAGGGTTCCCCGGCTGAGATCAGCGAGCCCCTAGCGTCAGTGGCTCACCGGGCGGGCCAACGAATATCGCCCCCCCGTCGCCGACCGCGACAATCGAGTACGCCGAACTCGCCACCGCATGCAGCACCGTGTGCACCCCAAGATCTTCGACCGTGTAGTTGTGAGCGTCGTCGATTCGCACGAGCTGCGCTTGACCGTCCGGATCCTTGCCGAGTCCGATGTTGAAACTCACATCGGTGAGATCCGGGACGCGGGTGCCCTCAGTTGCGCCCCAGCTTACTACGAAGCCCTCCGCAACTCGCCACATGATAACGCCATCCCCGACTACGACGAGCGAGGCGGCGCCGTCCTCTACGGCACGAAGGTCCACGGCCGTGGGTGCGTTCCCTGCCGTATGCCAGGTAACCGCACTGTCGTCGCTCTCGAGCAAGAGTCCATCGGCGCCCACAACCCAGCCCTGCTCGAACGTGAACGCAACGGCATTGAGCTTTGCGTTCGCCTTCACAACACGGCGCTGCCACGTCTCCATGTGGTCGGTGCTGACGAGCACGATACCGTCGGGGCCATCGTTGCCGGCAGCGATGAAGATCTCGTTGCTGTCCGTGTTCGAGACCGCAATCGACCGCAGTGACTCGGTACCAGTATGTTTTACTTTCCAGGTGAGGCCGCCGTCCTTGCTGAGGACGATGGTTCCGGAATCACCGACGGCATATTGAAAATCGATGTTCTGGCTTCCGCCAAAAATAATACTGCCGTACGCGAAAAGGTTTGCGGCGGTAGGCAGTGCGACCTTGGTCCAGGTCTTTCCGTCGTCGGTGGTGTGAAGTAGCGTCCCTTTATCACCGCACGCCCAGCCGTCACTGGCTGACATCGCCACGTCGCGGAGCGTCGCGTCCGCCGGGGAAGTGATCGAGGTCCATGCAGGATCGAGGTGGTCCGGCTTTGAGTCGTCACTGCAGCCCGCAGCCGCCATAAAACCTAAACTGGTGAGGAGAACTTTCGCCGACGCGTATTTCATCACGGGCCCGGGTGCAAGGAACATGCGCGATGCGCCAGTGGCCTCGTTTGCTCGTGCGGCGCGTGTGACCGGCCGAAACGCTGGGCATCGTTCACGCACGTTCACGCTGACTACTGTTCACGACACGGTGCGCTCAGCATAAAAGAGAGTGGTCAAAGGGCAGGTACGCGTTCGACGTCGGTCAGGCGGTGCATTGTGTCGGGGCTTCATGTGGAACCGATCGCGTGGAGCTGGGGGGGACGAATCTTCCTTGCGCTGCTCGCTTCGGACGATCCCAGGAGGAAGCTCAACCAGCTGATGTTCGCGGCGGGGCGCGGTGGCGGCGATCGGCGGCTGAGGCAAGCAGGCAACGGTGGACCGCCGCGCCGGCCTCTGGCGTAAGCTCGTCGCGCGTGCAATCCGAGATCAGGCCAGCGACCGACGCGACGATCGCCGAGCCCACGGCAGGCAACGAGGTGACGCGCGACGGGGTGAATCACCTCTCGCACGACAGGCCACCCGCGGTCGCCGCGGCGCTGCACGTCGAGGAGACCTCGCGGACGCACGGATTCTCGACGGCGGTCGCGGTGATGAGCGCCATCGCGCTCGGGTTCGTGCCGGCGTTCGGCGGCCGGGTCGTCGACGAGGCAGCCTTCATCGCTGCGCTCGTCCTGGCGCTCGTGACCTCGCTCATCGTTCGCCATCGATGTGCTGATCCGCGACGATACACGAAGCGGGTGTTTCGAATCTTCGGCTTCGTTCTCACAACGATCTCGTTCGAGGTCATCTATCGCGTCGGGGTGCTATCGCCGGCGCCGATCGTTCTCACCCTCGGCGTCACCGCGCTCGGTCTCGGACTCGACCGCCGGTTCGCGCTCGCGATCACGGTGTACGGCATTGCTGGGTATGCGACGCTCGCGTCCCTCGTCGTCGGCGGCACGATCCCGGACGCCGGCTTGATCCGCACCGACGAGCTGTCCACGGTCGCCAAGATCTTCGGCGTCGTGGTGCCGCCGGTCGTGTTGCTGATCACGCTCGGGCTGGCGCGTCTGTCGCGTCGGACCCTCGAGAGGGCGGCGACGGACTGTCACGCGGCGCTGCGGCTCGCAAGTCAACAGGAAGCGCTGCTCGCCGAAGCTCACCAGAACCTCGATGACGCACTTCATGTCGGGGTTCGACGTCGTGGCCCGTGGACGGGGCAGCTAGCCGGTTCGTGGAAGCTGCTCGAGGTCGTCGGCAGCGGAGCCATGGGCGATGTCTACGCAGGGCGGCACACCGACACCAACGAGCCAGCGGCCGTGAAGATCTTGCATCACGCGGCTGCGCTCAGCGAGATCTCGATCGAACGCTTCGAACGTGAGGGAAAGATCACCAGCGCGCTGCAATCTCCAAACGTCGTGACGGTGTACGAGACCGGACGGATCTCTGCGCTGATCCCGTACCTCGCGATGGAGCTCCTCCAGGGCGAAGACCTCGCCCGACTGTTCAGGCGAATCCGGATCCTGCCGCCGGCGGAGGTCCAGGAGCTCGCGCGGCAAGTCGCCTGCGGGCTCGACGCGGCGCACGCGCAGGGGATCATTCATCGCGATCTCAAGCCGCAGAATCTGTTCCGGGTTGGCGTCGATCGCTGGAAGATCCTCGACTTCGGTGTGTCCACGCTCGCCGGGTCACGAGGCACGCTGACGCAGGCCGCGCTGGTCGGGACGCCCAGCTACATGGCGCCCGAACAGGCGCGCGCGGAGCGGGTCGATGCGCGATGTGACGTGTTCGCGCTGGGCGCGGTGCTGTACCGAGCCATCGTTGGTCGGCAAGCCTTCGGCGCGCCCAACACGCCGCAGGTCCTGTTCAACGTTGTCTACCGGATGCCACCCCGCCCTGGAGAGCTCGTCGATCGGATTCCACCGGATGTCGACTCGGTCCTCGCGCTCGCGCTTGCCAAGCGGCGCGACGACCGCTTCGCGACCGCCGGTGAGCTATCCCGGTCGTTGGCCGCGGCATATCGCCACGCGATCGCCCCCGAGCTTCGCGTGCGTGCAGAGCTGGTGTTGCGCAAGCATCCGTGGGGACAAGCGATCTCACTCGACCACGAACACCGCACCAACCGGCTCCCTCATCCGCGCTGACCCGAGGGTGCGTGCATAGGCACGCTCGGTCGCGTCTCGCAGCGACGAACAGCTCCCGAACAGGCCGTGGAGAATCATGTGATAGCGGGTCTGGCGACTCTCGTTGACGACGTGATGAACATGACTGAGGTCGAGGAGGAACGCCGCGCCCGTGCGCATCGGGAGGACGCCATCGCCCAACGTGAAGCGGCAACCGTCGGGCATGTTCAGCACGACGTTGAGGCCGATCATGCTCGGGAGCTTCCAGTCCGTATGTGGCGCGACGTATCCGCCCGGATCGAGAGCCATGTAGCGCGTCCGAAACAACGTCGCGCCCGCGAACCTGGCTGCACACCAGCGCTGCGTCTGCGGCGCACGCTCCGCGACCTCGTCGCACCAGCGGTACGGGGCCGCCAGGTCCGATGCGTAGCCATACGTGCGAGCGCCTTGCGTGTGGCTCGCTGATAGACCGCGAAGACACAGCGCTCTCCATCCGCGGTGTTCATACTCGCCGTCGCGGTGGGGGACGAAGCGCTCGTCGAGCGCGATGGCCTCCTCGATCAACTCCGGCGGAACCGCGAGGTCGATCTCGAGGTACGGCAGTCCGCCGCGGAAGATGATCCAATAGTACGAACCGGGCGTCGCGAGGTCGTCTCGCAGGATCGCGAGCTCCCGATGCTGGGCGGGCAAGCCAAATGCTCGCTGGAAGTGGGCGATCAGGTCGGCGTCGGTCATTTGCATCTCAGGTTCCTCGTGTGGAGAACAGCGCGGCCGCGGCCAAGCCAAGCCGCAGCAGCAAGAGGCGAGCCTCGAGCTGGTCGACGGCGGGCAGCGCTCGCACGAACGCGGGACGGAAGTGTGCCAGGATCCGCCGCTCGCCCAGCACGAGCTCGACGAGCTGCTGTTGCAACCGGGGGTCGCCGAGCGCGGCGACGTAGTCAACCGTGACGCCATAGGACCTCGCGGGTGGCTCTTCGGGGCGGTCAGGGTTCGCGGCCAGGTGGGCGCGTCGCTCGGCGCGCCACTCGACCGGCAAGCGGCGGTGCAACTCGACGAGGTCGACGTCGTGGAACGGCGTGACGACGCTGCGCACGCTCGCCATCAGCGCGCGGTTGATGTTCCACAGCACGAAGCGGTTCTCGAGCGAGACCCGTTCGAGGCACGCACCCAGCGACTCGTCGCCGCGTGGGGCTGCGACCGCGAGGATCTCCTCGACGGCCTGCGTCGCCGGTCCGCGCAGATCATCGAGCATGTTCGCCTTCAGCAGCGGGGTCAGGGACACGATCTTGTTCGCGACCACGCGCTGCGCGATCCACCACGGTAGCGATTCGACATCATCTGGAGCGGCCGCGACGACGTGAGGCTCCCAGCCGTGGGTCCCCAGCCACAGCCCGCCCGCCGGGAGGTCCTGCAGAGGCCGCGGGCCCATCGGCAAGGTCGCGAACGTGTTCTCGCTTGGATCTGCCACGACGTTCGCCCACTCGACCATCGCGGTGACGGCATCGCGAAAGTCGACGCCGATGACGTGGTGCTTGACCGCTGCTCCGGAAGTCAACCTGCGCGCGGCGATCACATCACCCGCCGTGTCGGGGCCAAACGTGACCGCCTCGAGCGGAACCCCTCGCTCGCGCGCGCGTCTCCACATCGCACGTGAATCGACACCGCCCGAGAGCAAGAGCAGGATCGGCGTCCGCGCGTTCGAGATGGCACGCTCGACCGCCACATCCTCCGCGCCGGCGAGATCGCGGGGATCAGCATCGGCCGGTTCGTCGTCGGGGAACTGCCAGTATCGGGAGCTCGCTCCGGTGGCGAGGTCGAACCAGGTGCCGGGCGGAAGCCGCTGCACGCCCTCGAACAAGGTGCGTGTGCTCGGGATGTGGCCGAACGTGAGGAGGGAGCAGAGGGCTGTCGGATCCATCGGATGTCCGCGCTCGACGAGCCGCGCTGGGTTGGACGCCACGGCTCCTCCACGGCGATAGGCGAGTCGGGATCCGAGGCGGTCTGTGGCGACCTTTGTGCCGTGCGTTACGACGAACGAGCCGTCGTACGCGGACAGCCGGTCGTCACGGTCGAACCTCGGCTTGGGGCCCGTGCGGTGAGTGACCGGACCGGAGAACGTCAAGGCGTTGACTGGCGTGGGACTGGCCTTCGCCGACGTCTCCTCCGCTCTGTTGACCTGCGCAACGCTCGCGTTGCTGCGCGCCCCATGTTCTTGGGGCTTACCATTGAGGAAGCTCATGGGTGCTCACTTTTCTCGGGCCTCGCCGAGCTTGTTGGTGCACGCACCTGCGGATGACATGCCGGCCCGGTCGTCACATGGCACGGTCCGACGACCCGTGTTTGACCCCCGGGTTGATCGTCGAGGTCACGCCCTGAACGTCATGTAAAGCAGCCGCTGCTGACCTTTACATCGCGGCAACCAGACGGACGTTTGGTGGCGCGTTTCGAGGCTCGAAGCAGTGGCGCGGCGCTTGCTCCTTCTCCGGTTCACAATGAACAAGAACATTGCATCGAACCCCATCAACCAGTCCGAAGTCACCTCCACCAACGAGGAGCTGCCGGTCGCCGCTGAGTCTGCCGAGGAGCTCTCGGCCGAGGATCTGCGCAAGGCACTCGGCGGCGCGGGCCCGTCGAGGAACGTCGCGACCTGCGGCGACTACAACCTCTAGCCAGCTCTCGCCAACTGTAGGCAACCTGATCGCGCCCCCCTCGTAGGCCTCTTCTCAGCCGGACCTGCGAGGGCGGGCATCTCACCGGCTCTAGCCCGCGCGCGAAGGCGATACTTCGCACCCATTTTATGATCCGCCCAATCACCGACCATGACGCCGCCTCGTTCGTAGCGCTTTCGATCGCGCTTGATAGCGAGACCGAATACATGCTGTTCGAGCCAGGAGAGCGCACGCTCACCGTCGAAGACCAGCGCCGGCGAATCGCGACGATCCAGGCGGGGACCACGCAGGTCGTGCTTGTTGCCGACGACGATTCCAGCATCGTGGGATTTGTCGGCGCCTCGCGGGGCGCTGCACGCCGGAACAAACACTCCGCGAGCTTCGTGATCGGTGTCCTCGCGGCACACGCTCGCCGCGGCATCGGAACGGCGCTCCTCGTCGAGCTCGAGGCGTGGGCGCGCCGCACGGACGTGCACCGACTCGAGTTGACCGTGATCGAGCAGAACGAGCGCGCCCGCGCTCTGTACGTGAAGCAGGGATTTCAGGTCGAGGGGCGAAAACGGCACTCGCTGCAGATCGCCGGCCGCTGGGTCGACGAGGTCGCGATGGCCAAACTACTCGCGGAGTGACTTCATGCAACTCGGCATCGGCTTCAATCCACGTTACTTGACAGGCGAGCTGACGTGTCCAAGCAACGCGTCGTACCTGGAAGCCGGGGCGAGCTTGCTGCTCGCGTCGCCTACCTTGCCGGCGGTCTTCTCGGCGATCCGGGAGACTTCACTCCACCTCTCGCGCGCACCCTTCTGCGAGGCGCCTGCTGTCCAGGAGCGCTTCGCGGCGAAGCTCGCGGCCCGCCTGCCGGCCACGGTGTCGTCGGTCGGACTCCACCTCGGAGGCCCCTACGCGACGGACCTCGGCTTCTTCGGGCTGGGGACCGCCTATCTCCCGACCCCCGACAACGAGCGCCGCGCGCGGCATCTGCTCGAGCTGTTGATCGACGCGACCGGACGCCGCGTGCTGATCGAGAACGCGAACTACTACGATCAGACGCTGGGGCAGGCCGCGGCCACCTTGGCGACCCAGAATCGCCTGTGCGAATGCCCCGGGGTCGGGCTGATCCTCGACCTCTCGCACCTCACGATGGGAGCGCACAACCTCGGCGTCGCGCCCGACTTCTTGCTCGGGATGATCGACCTCGAGAAGGTAGCCGTGATCCACTTGTCGGGAATCTCGGAAGGCCGAGATGGCGCCTATCATGACGGGCATCAGCTGCCGGTCCATCCTCGCGTGTGGGAGCTGCTGGATCGTACGCTCGCGGTCATCGGCCGGCCGGTGACGCTGGTGCTCGAGCACTCGGATCCACGCTGGACGAACGCCAACGCTGGCTTCGCGCGAGACTGGGATCAGCTCCGCGCGGCGTCGGTAGCGCCAGCGCCACGCCTGCCGGCGTTCCCGATCGATCCGGACCAGGTCGCGATCGGATACATGGCGAACGTGGTCCTTCCACAACGCTTGCCTGCCGTGCATGCCGAGCTCGGTCGGCCGGCATTCGATGCGCTCGTGCGCGCCTGGGCTCCGGCGTACCTCCACCGCGTTCGCAGCCAACCGCAAGCGACCGTGGTGTTGCGCGAGGACGAGCGAGATTTCTACGGTGGCATGCTCCACGACCCCGTGGCGGACTTCGTCGGCGAGTTGCAGCGCCGAGCGGGGGTGGAGACATGCTGACGATGAGCGTGAACAACCTCAGCGAGTTCGGGCTGGCCAAGGCCGTGCTCGCGGAGGCTGGACTGTCCCGACTCGATTGCGTGGAGATCCTCTGGGACAACTACTGCCACCTCGACCCGGGCGCGCTGGCGGCGATGGTCGCGCGGTTCAGTGATCGCGTCTCGATGCACGTGATGTGGTCACAGTTCCTCGAGCGCGACGCGGAGTCCTGGAAGGCGTATCTCGCGCAGCTGCGCGCTCACGTTCGCGTGCTGCGTCCGATCGCGGTCTCCGACCACCTGTGTCGATTCCGGTCCGAAGCGCTGCGCCTGCTCATTCCGCAGGAGCATGACTATCGCGCCCTCGACCACGTCTGCGAGCGGGTCTCCGAGTATCAGGAGGCGCTCCAGCAGCCGCTGGCGCTCGAAAACTTCGCATCCACCGAGATCCACGCGACCCGCCAGATCGAATTCCTCGACGCGGTGAGCGCGCGGACAGGTTGCGGCATCTTGTTCGATGTCTCGAACGCCGTCGTCGGCGAGCTCAACGGGCTCGGCCCGGTCGACCTCTGGCTCCAGTGGCTCGCCGGCCGCACGATCCAGCTTCACGTCGGTAGCTACGCGTTCAACGAAGGCAGTGGTCTCTATCACGATACGCACAACTCCGACGTCTCGACGGAGACGACACGACGACTTACCGAAGCGATGCAGGTGATGCGGGTGACGAGCGTGTGCTACGAACGTGACTATCAGAAGACGGTCGCCTCGATGGCCGGCGACCTTCGCAGCATTCACGCGGCGGTGCTCGCGTGACCCTCGAAGAGCGCGTCCGGCGGTTGACGCTCAAGCAGATCTACCAGCGACAAGAGGAGCCCTCCGCGCTACCGACCCACCTGCTGTGGCAAGCGCCGCTCGCGGCGGCAGCACCCAATGATCCGGTCGGCGTCCTCAGCGCTCGGATGGAGCTCGCCGGCCGGTTGTGGTTGCGCAACCTGGATCTGCGCTTCTCGAGGCGGCTCATCATCTCGCACTGCGAGGAGCCGCTGAGCTACGTGTTCCAGCGTGCGAACCTACCGGACGAGACGAACCTCGTCGCCGGACCGTCTCGGGTGTCGTTGCTGCGGCATGGTCCGACGATGTTTCACCTGCCCATCCGGTTTTTCGAATCCCTCGAGACCTACGACCGAACGCTGTTTGCCAGCTTCTGATCAAACGCGCAGCGGCGCGCGGCGGAGATCAGGCTATCATTCGCGCCTGCATGGGTACGCCGCCTCGACGACCGCGAGAGCTTGATGCCGTCCGGCCTGATCCCGATGTGACGGCGACCAAGGTCGTGGTCGCCTCCGATCAGCCGCAAAGGCGCATGGTGCTCCACGTCCACCTGAACGAGGGATCGTATGTCCAGCCGCTGCCGTCTCACGGCACGGTCCGGATCGGTCGACACCCCGGCTCCGACTTCTTGCTCCGAGACCCATCGGTGTCGCGCGAGCATGCCGTCTTGACGATCGGCGACGAGATTAGCATCACAGATCTCGGTAGTCGCAACGGGACGCGCGTGGGGCATAGCCGGGTCGGGGATGGCGTCGCTGCGCCGCTCCAGGCCTATCAGCTGTTCTCGATCGGCGACGTCGTCGCTTCGATCGAGTTCACGCCGGGTGTTGGCCTGGGCAGGCGGGTCCTTCACCCCCCCGAGTTCGAGGCCTATCTCGCAGATACCGCCAGTCTCGCCCGGCGAACCGGGGCCGATCTCGCGATCGTCAGCGTCGCGTTCGAAGAGGTGCCCGATGTCGACGACGTTCGGTCCCGGATCGAGGAGGTCCTCGGCACGGATTGCATCGCTCGGTACGGAGACCGCATGTTTCGAGCCCTACTCAGCGACATCCCGGTCCAGGTCTGCGAGGAGCGCTCGAATCAGCTCCGGCGAGACATCGAACAAGCTACGCCGCGCGTGCGCGTGCGCGTGCAGTACCTGGAGGATCAAACGGTCGGGAACATGGAGTCCAACGTGGACGGCCCCGTGATCGCCGACGAGGCAATGGTGGCGCTCTATGGGCAGATCCGGCAGTTCGCCGCCGGCAAGATCAGCGTGCTGATCAACGGCGAGACCGGTGCGGGCAAGGAGAACCTCGCCGAGGCCGTGCACAAGGCCTCGCCCCGCGCAGACCGACCGTTCTTGAAGATCAACTGCGCTGCGCTGTCGGACACCTTGCTCGAGAGCGAGCTGTTCGGCCACGAGAAGGGATCATTCACCGGCGCCTCGGCGCGCAAGGATGGCCGGTTCCAGATCGCCGATGGCGGGACCTTGTTCCTCGACGAGATCGGCGAGATTTCGCCCTCGATCCAGGTCAAGCTGCTGCGGTTCCTCCAGGAGCACGAGTTCGAGCGCGTCGGCGGCAACCAGACGATCCGCGTGGACGTCCGCGTGATCGCGGCGAGCAACCGCAACCTCACCGAGGAGGTCGCGAAGGGCCGGTTCCGCGAGGATCTGTTCTACCGTCTCAACGTGGTGTCGCTCGAGATGCCGACGCTGCGCGATCGCCGCTCCGATATCCCGGCGCTCTCGAAGTTCTTCCTCGATCGCTACACCAAGGAGAACGCCAAGCCGATCGAAGGGTTCACGCCCGAGACCATGGATCTCCTGACCGGCTACGACTGGCCGGGCAACGTACGCGAGCTCGAGAACGCGATCGAGCGCGCGGTGGTGCTGACCTCGGGCGCGGTGATCGAGCCGCGCTCGCTGCCGACCAGCATCCGTCCCCGGCTCGCGCCCACCGGAGCGCCGATCGTCCCCGGTTCCACGCTCGGTGACATCGAGAAGTACGCGATCCTCGAGACCCTGAAGGCGACCGGAGGCTCCACATCGCGGGCCGCCGAGATCCTCGGGATCAGCGTGCGCACCATCCAGTACCGGCTCCACCAGTACAACGAAGCACCACGCTCGGACATCGACGTGGTCCAGAAATCAGGAGCCGAGGAAGCCTCCAAGACGTGAGCTGCTTTCTCGACGATGTATTCCGATACGTCAGCATGACCGGTGGGGATCTGGCTCGACTCTCGGAGCTGCATCACGTGCTGGAGCCCGAGTTCCCGGCGATCGCCGAGCAGTTCTACCAGGCCGTCCTCGAGGACCCACGGACCGCGGCGATCCTGTCGGGTCCCGACCAGGTCCAGCGGCTTCGCATGTCGCTGATCGACTGGATGTCGACGGGATTGCTCGGCCCCCACGACGAGAAGTTTTACGACAAGCGGTCGCGGATCGGCCGCCGCCACGTCCAGATCGGACTCGCACAGGAGTACATGTTCACCGGCATGACGGTGGTCCGGCTCGCCTACCAGGAGCGCATCTTCGCCGCGTTTCCAGGCGCTGCCGCCGCGGCTCCACTCGCCGCCGTCAACAAGCTGCTCGATGTCGAGCTCGCGATCATGGTGCGCCACTACCAGCTCGATACCGAATCCCGGCTGGTCCACCGCGAGCGCCATGCGCTCTCCGATCGGCTCCTCGCGATGCAGACGCTGACCGCGGGGCTCGCACACGAGGTCAGAAACCCGCTCAACGCGGCGAAGCTTCAGCTCGAGCTCCTCGATCGCCGGCTGCGCCGCGAGCACGATGATCCGAGGTTCACCGAGCCAAGCTCGCTCGCGAGTCAGGAGATGGAGCGGCTCACCAGGCTGCTCAACGACTTCCTCGCCTTCGCCCGTCCACCCGAGCTCAACCTCGAGGAGCGCGACATTGCGGAGCTCGTACGTCATGTCTACGAGGTGGAGCGGCCCGGTGCGGAGAAGCACGGTGCGGCTTTCGAGCTCGTGGTCAGTCCGGCTCATCTGACGGCGAAGGTCGACGCGCCGAAACTCCACCAGATCGTCGCCAACATCATCCGCAACGCGATCGAAGCCGTGCCTCCGGGCGGGCATGTCACCGTCGAGCTCGAGGGCTCGCACGAGTCGTTCACGCTCCGGGTCCACGACGATGGTCCGGGAATCAGCGAAGCGGTGAAGACGCGGATCTACGAGCCGTTCTTCTCCACGAAGGAGAGCGGCACCGGGCTCGGGATGTCGATCGTATATTCGCTGGTCACCCTGCACGGCGGAGCGATCGCGATCGACACCAACGACCGCGGCACGCGGTTCGACGTCACGATCCCGCGCCGTCAGTGAGCTTCGACGGTGGCGTTCTCGAGCATCACCGCGTACGCGTAGCCCGCGCCAAAGTCCTTGTTGCGCGCCACGGTGCCCCGCATCGCGACCACCTGCCCGAGCGTCAACGTAGCCTCGGTCGTCAGCGTCAAATCGCCGCTGCCGTCCTGTAGATGGACCCAGTTGTGGCCGAGGATGCCGTTGTTCACCTTGACGACCTTGCCGCGCACGAGCACGGCGGTGCCCGCCGCACTGCCCTTGTCGCTGGCGAGGGACGCGATGGTCAGGCCGCCGGCCGGTGGTGCGATGGGCTGGACCTTCGCGGCCATCGCCGGGACGCTCGGAGGAGCTGGAGCCGGTGCAGCGCCGTCGATCGGAAATGACGAGATGAAGTAGATCTCGTCGAACGTGCGCTTCAGCGTGGTGCTCTGGAAGCTCGTCATCAGCGAGCCGGTGACGCTCCCGATCCGCGTCCCCACGGCGAGCTTGGTCTCCGGCCCGGCGACCCACACCATGGTCCCGCCGTGGTCGAGCTTGGCGTAGGTGTAGCCCCCCGAGTCCATGGTCTCGACGACGGTGCCGGAGACGCCCTGGCCCCCGGGCGCAGCCGCGGCAGGAGATTCCATCGGATCGATCGGACCCGGCGCGCTCGGCGTTGCGGTGCGCATCGGTGGCGGCGCGGACCCCGGCGATGCCTGCAGGGCCGTGAGCTCGCCGGTGGCAGGTGCGGGGGCGCCGGCGGTTCGTGAGTCGCGCGTGCAGGCGGCGAGTGCGAGTGCGAGCAGTACGTGGCGGATCAGCATGAGTCAAAGGTACTAGGAGGAAGGCGGAAGACGAGGGTCCCGCGCAGGAACAGGTGGGTCGTCGAACAGGATACGCCGAGGAGGCGTATCGACGTCGTCGAGCTGACCGGAACGCACCGTCCAGATGAAGGCTGCAACTGCCGCGCCAGCGACGAGCAGGGCGAGCGGCAACACGATGTAGAGCGAGATCACGAGGTCCTCCGGAACGCTCGCGACCGCAGCGAGCTGGCGAGCACCGTCAGCGAGCTGAGCGGCATCACGAGTGCGGCGATCAACGGATGAATAACTCCGACCACCGCGAGCGTCCCGGCGGTCAGGTTGTAGATCAAGGACAGGCGCAGGTTGCGGCGAATTGTCGCGAGCGTCGCGCGTGCGCCGGCAACCGTCGCGGCGATGTCACCGATCGCCGGCGAGCGCAGGTAGACGTCCGCGGTCTCGATCGCGATCTCGGCCGAGCCAGCGACCGCGATCCCGGCGGTGGCTGCTGCCATCGCCGCCGCATCGTTGACACCATCGCCCACCATCACCACCGGGCCCGCGAGCCGTCGCTCGACGACCCGGGCCACCTTGTCCTCGGGGCTCGCTCCGCCGTGACAGCGATCGGCGGGGATCCCGAGCGCAGCTCCTATGCGCCGCGCCACCCGCGCGTCGTCGCCGGACAGCAGCTCGAGCTGCCAGCCCGCCGCGGTGAGCTCGTCGAGCGCGGCTTTTGCGTCGGGACGGATCGGATCCGCCAGCCCCGCAACGGCGACCGCGCGCTGATCGACGGCGATCACGATCGGAGTCTCGCCGCGCTCGGCGACCTCTGCGATCCATGCCTCGATCCCGGGATGACACGACGTTCGCGCGCGCACCCACGGCGGCGCACCGACGATCACCTCGTGACCCCCGACCAGACCGGCGATGCCGCGACCGAGCTCCTCCTCGATCTGGAGGGCCACGAGTGGTGAGGTCGCGTGAGCTCGCAACGCGCGCGCGATCGGATGATCACTCCCCGCCTCGACGGCCACCGCGAGCCCGACCGCATCGACATCGCCGCGCCAGGAGACCACGGCGAGCTTGCCGGCGGTCAGCGTGCCGGTCTTGTCGACGAACATCGTGCCCGGGGTCGCGAGCCGCTCGAGCGCATCGGCACCCTTGATCAGCACGCCCCGTTTCGCCGCACGGCCGAGGGCCACGGTGACGGCGAGCGGCGTGGCGAGTGCGAGTGCGCACGGACACGTGACGATCAGCAGGGCCATCGCATTCTCGGCGCCGACCTCGAGCGACACCGCCGCCGTCCACGCCAGCAACGTGATCAAGGCCGCGAACGTCACGATCTTCACGAACTGGCCGGCGATCTGATCGACCAGCCGCTCGATCGGCGCCTTGCGTGCGGACATCGCCTCGATCGCGGCCACCAGCCGACCGATCCGCGTGGTCTCGCCGATCGCGGTCGCACGGATGATCAACGGTGCCGCCAGGTTCGCGGTGCCGGCGTTCACCGGATCTCCAGCGGAGACCTCGATCGGCCGCGACTCGCCGGTCAGCAGCCCGACATCGAGCGCCGAACGACCCTCGACGATCACGCCATCGACCGGGATGACGTCGCCGACGAGGACCTTGACGAGATCGCCGGGCACGATCGCTTCGATCGGCACCTCGACGACGACGACGCCATCGATCCGTCGCGCGCGACCCGGCGTCAGGGCGAGCAGCAGCTCGGCGGAGGTCGACGCGCGTCGCTGGTGACGCAGCACGACCCAGCGGGCGACCAGCAGCAGGAACACCAGCATCGCGAGGCTGTCGAAGTAGATCTCGCCGGTGCCGCGCAGCACGTTTGCCGAGCCCCAGCCGAGACCGGCGAGGATCCCGATCGAGAGCGGCAGGTCGAGGTGGAGCCGGCGCGCGCGGAGTGCACCGATCGCGGTGCGGAACATCGGGGTCGCCGCGTAGCCGAGCCCGGGCACCGCGACCAGCATCGAGTACCAGCGGAACAACGTCGCATCGGCGCGCGCCATCCCGCCGAACAGTCCGCAGTACAGCGCGATCGAGAGCAGCATGAGGTTGCCCATCGCGGCCCCCGCCACGCCGAGCTTCGCGAGCAGCGCGCGATCCTCCTTGCGTCGCGCCCCATCGCGGTCGAGCCCACGGTACGGATGCGGCGGATGGCCGACGCCGTCGAGGAACCGGGCGATCGTCGACAGCGACACCGCGCGCGGATCCCACGTCACATCTGCCCGGCTCCGCCCCAGATCGACGCGGACCTCCAGCGTGCCGGGCACGCACCGCGGCGCACTCTCGACCAGCCAGATGCAGGCGGTGCATCTCAGATCCTCGAGGTAGAGCGCCGCGTGTGCCATGCCGCTCGCGGCGAGCTGGACATGCACGCGCTGAAACGCCGGATCATCGAGCTCGGAGTACGCGCGCCCGGTCGCGTTCGCGGGTGCGGCGTCCTCGCGGAGCGCATAGAACTGCTCGAGCCCGTTGGCCCTGATCGCGGTGTAGACCACCTCGCAGCCGCTGCAGCAGAACTCCGCACGGCCCACGGGCACCGGGAGGCCGCAGTGGATACACGGAGCGAGCTGCGCCAGCGCCGCCGTCACGTACCGGCCTTGGCATGGCAATGCGGAGCCGTCACACCGCCGGGGCCCGCGTCGCGCCACCGGCTCGCGAGCGTGACGAGGCCGAGCGCGATCAGCACGCACGCCGTGATCACCGGCAGCCGGCCGCGCAGCCGAGCGAGCAGCGGTCCTGCGATCGCGAGCACGCCGGTCATCGCCGGCACGGTACCGAGCCAGAACACCAGCATCACCAGCGCACCCGACGCCGCGTGGCCGGTCCCCGCAGCGGTGACGACGAATGCCCATAGCCATCCGCATGGCAACAGGCCCGTGAGCACGCCGATCAAGGCTGCGCGGGTCACCGCACGTCGACCACGCAGCTGGACGAGCCCGCGCTGAAACAGCACGCCGCTCTGCGCGGGTCCACGTAGCCAGCCGCGCGCCACCGCGATCGCATGGACACCCCAGCCGACGATCATCAGTCCCGAGACGATGGTGGCGACGTGCTGCACGCTCGCGAGGTCACCCGCCAGATCGACGGCGCCACCGACGAGGCCTGCGATCGTGCCGAGCACCACGTAGGTCGCCAGCCGCCCGAGCGAATGAACGAGCGCGAGCCGGATCGATCGCGCGCCGCCGTGCATGCCGACCAGCGGACCGCACATCGCCACGCAGTGCACGCTGCCGATCAAGCTCGATACGAAGATCGTGGCAGCGAGCGCGCTCATCGTGCATCCACCTGCAGCCGGCGGACATAGCGCTTGCCCGCGCGGTCGACTGCAATCACGAGATCGTGCACGCCCGGTGTGCGATCGCCTTGGCCGCGGTATGCGCCCGCGCCTGCAGCGACCAGCTGCACGTCGAGCCGCTCGTGCGCCCGTGCACGCGGATAGCCGGTCACCCGCACCTGCGCCTCCGAGAGTGGCGCACCCGTTGCATCGCGTGCCGAGATCACGAGCTCGCCATCGACCAGGGTCGCATCCACGCGCCAGCCAAGCGCGCGGCTCGCCGTGGCCTCCGCCAGTGTGTCGTCATAGTGCGCTGCCTGCTGGTAATAGTCGGGGATCACCTCCGAGGATCCGACGCTCGCCACGGTCGCAAGGATCACCATCGCGGTCACGTTGCCGGCGAGCAGCACGACGATCGCGAGGACCCAGCGGCGAGCCGGCGTCATGGCGTCCCCCGCTCCGGACCGAGCAGCGTGACCGAGACGATCCGCTCGAACCCGGAGCTGTCGTTGATCCGGAGCTGGACAGAGCGCTTGCCCTTCACGAACGAGCTCGGCGCCGCGTCCACGAACAGCGGCACGTCGATCGAGTGGCGCGACTTAACCTGCCAGCTCGGCTGTACCGAGCGCAGCGTCGCGTCGGGCGCTCCGACCAGCGAGATCGAGTAGCCACGGGACTCGTCGGTCTCGTTCTCGATCTTGAGCTGCACGCGCGCGGCGATCCGGCCATCTGACAGCTCGACGAAGCTCGGACCACTCAGCCGCTCGACCCAGACCTCGGCGAGCGGCTTGGTGCCGACCGACCAGATGAACAGGCCCGACACCGTCGCGAGCAGCAGCGGATAGATCACGGTGCGCAGGCGCAGCACCTTGCGAGGCTTGCCCGCGAGCTGATCACTCGACGTGTAGCCGATCAGATGACGCGCCTGCCCGGTCTTGTCCATGACAGTGTCGCAGGCGTCGGCACACTGCGCGCAACCGATGCACTCCATCTGCAGACCCTTCCGGATATCGATGCCGGTCGGGCACACGTCGACACAGGCGCCGCAATCGACGCACGCCCCGCGCTCGGTCACGACCGGCAGCTTGTGCTTCGGCTTGGACCGCGGCTCGCCGCGCGTCACGTCGTACGCGATGATCAGCGATTGCTTGTCGAGTAGCACCGTCTGCAGGCGCCCGTACGGGCACGCCACGATGCACATCTGCTCGCGGAAATAGGCGAAGTCGAACAGCATGAGCGCGGACACGCCGAACACCACCGCGAAGCCACCGAGGTGGTCGAGCGGTGAGCCCCACACCCAGCGTTCGAGTCGTTCCGTACCGACGAAGTACGCCAGGAACACGTTGGCGAGTACGAACGACAAGGCCGCGTAGATCATCCACTTGATCATCCGGCGCCAGTGGAACCGCGGCAGCTTGGCCTGCTGTGCCGCATTGCCCTCGATCCAGCGCTCGATCGGGCGGAACACCAGCTCCAGATAGACGGTCTGCGGGCACCCCCAGCCGCACCACACGCGGCCGAACAGCGCGGTGACCAGGAACACCAGCAGGACGATGGTCAACCCGAGCAGCATCAGCACGAAACCATCGGACGGTCGGAACACGGCGCCGAACGCGGAGACCTCGCGCGAGATCAGATCGATCAGTAGCGCGGGGCGACCGCCGATCCGGATCCGCGGCAGCAGCACGAACAGGATGATCAGCGCCACACCGACGATCCGTCGGCCGCGCAGGAACCTGCCGCGGGCGAGCCGCGGGCTCAGCCAGTGCCGCGTGCCATCGGCGTTGAGAGTCGACAGCACCCGCGCGCCCGCGATCGGAGGAGTCATGGCGCGAACGCCTCGACGGGCTCTCCCTGCGACGCCTTCCCACCATCGAGGTTCGTGCCACGCAGCGTGGTGACATATGCGACGACGTCGAGGATGTCGGCGGCGGGGAGCTGCTCGCCCCACGCGATCATCGCAGTGCCGCTCACGCCGTCGTGCACCGTGTGGAACATGTCCATCCGGGTCGTGCCGTGCAGCTGGAAGTTATCGGTGAGGTTGGGCCCGATCAGGCCGCGACCTCCCGCCGCGTGGCAGGCGATGCACTTGGTCGCGAACACGGCGGCTCCGTGCTCGACCAGCTTGCCGTCCTGCGCGTTGCGGGCGAGCGCGGCCTCGGTGACGTGAGCAGCCTCCGCCTGATCACGCATGCTCTTCTTGTCGTTGAACTCCGCGAGCTCGGAGACATAGCGCTGCTGCGGCGTAGTGCCCCAGTTGGCGATGTGGAAATAGAAGCCGTACATCGCGGCGAACACGATCGAACCGATGAAGATCGCCGACCACCAACCGGGTAGCGGGTTGTCGTACTCGTGGATTCCGTCGTAGGAGTGATCCATGAGGCGCGGCTCGGCCGGCTCGGTGGTGTCCTGCGGTGCCTCGACCGCCGAGGGAGTTGCATGCGCGACGCTCATCGCCGACCTCCTTCGTCGTCGAACAGCGGCAGCAGCGCGGCTTCGGCGTGCTCCGTGGCGCGGCGCTTGCCGCCATGACGGATCGCCACGCCGACGAACACCATGAGGAACAACACGAGCGCGAGCTCGGCATACTGGGTCGGCGACAGCGCCGACACGAGATCGGAGAACCGGATCACTGGGTACCTCCCGTCACGGGCGCCTGACGGATATCGACACCGAGGCGCTCGATGTACGCGATCAACGCGATCACGTCCTTGGACTCCATCCCACTCGGACCGCCGAGCTTCACGAGCTTCGCCGCGACCTCGGCGGCTTGCTTGCGCGCCACGGCTCCGGCGTCGTCGAGAATCGCCGCACCGTAGGGCACGCCGAGCATCGCCATCGCATCGACGCGCGACTGGATATCCCCGAACGGAATGTCATCGGAGAGCAGATGCGGATAGCTCGGCATCACCGAGCCAGGCGATGGCGCGCGCGGATCTTCGAAGTGGCGCAGGTGCCACAGCTCGTCGCGGCGCCCGGCCTCGCGCGCGAGGTCCGGGCCGGTGCGCTTGCTGCCCCACTGGAACGGATGGTCGTAGATGAACTCGCCGGCCTTGCTGTACTCGGCGGGGACGCCGCCCTGGCCGTAGCGGACCGTCTCGTCGATGAACGGACGGACCATCTGCGAGTGGCAGTTGTAACAACCCTCGCGCAGATAGATGTCGCGACCGTAGAGCTCGAGCGGCGTGTACGGCTTGACCGACGTGATCTTCGGGACGTTGTCGCCGATCAGGAAGGTCGGGATGATCTCGAACGCAGAGGCGACGATCACCGCCACGATGGTCAGCGCGGTGAACAGCGCGGGCATGCCCTCCCAGCGGCGGTGCCAGTGCTGCCGCGGCTCCACCCCGCGCTCGAGCGCCCGCTGCTCCTTCGCCTCGGCCTTCGCGGCGCGGATCATCGGCGGCACCTCGTAGTCCGGCTCCTCGTACTGTTTCGGGCGCGCCTGCCAGGTCTTGAACATGTTGTACGCGCAGATCAGAATGCCGCTGATGTAGAGAGCTCCGCCGAGTGCGCGCACCCAATACATCGGAGCGAGCCGAACCACGGTGTCGAGGAAGTCGGGGTACTGCAGGCGGCCGGTCTGGTCGAACGCGCGCCACATCAGGCCCTGCGTGATGCCGGCGGCCCACATCGAGACGACGTAGAGCACGATGCCGATCGTGGCGACCCAGAAGTGAATGGTCGCGAGCTTCTTCGAGTACAGCGGTGCCTGATACAGCCGCGGGATCAGCCAGTAGACCATCCCGAACACCATGAAGCCGACCCAGCCGAGCGCGCCGGCGTGGACGTGCGCGATGTTCCATTCGGTGTAGTGCGAGAGCGCGTTGACCGTCTTCACCGAGAGCATCGGGCCCTCGAACGTGGCCATGCCGTAGAATGTGATGGCGACGACGAAGAACTTGAGGACCGGATCCTCGGCGACCTTGTTCCACGCGCCACGCAGCGTGAGCAGGCCGTTGATCATGCCGCCCCACGACGGCATCCACAGCATCACGCTGAAGATCATGCCCAACGACGACGCCCACTGCGGCAGCGCCGTGTAGTGCAGGTGGTGCGGGCCTGCCCAGATGTAGATGAAGACCAGCGACCAGAAGTGCAGGATCGAGAGCCGGTAGCTGAACACCGGGCGCTCGGCGGCCTTCGGCAGGAAGTAGTACATGAGCCCGAGGAACGGCGTGGTGAGGAAGAACGCGACGGCGTTGTGCCCGTACCACCACTGCATGAACGCGTCCTGCACGCCGGCGTAGATCGAGTAGCTCTTGAACAGCCCGGCCGGGACGACCAGGTTGTTGAAGATGTGGAGGATGGCGACCGTGACGATGGTGGCGATGTAGAACCACAGCGCGACGTACATGTGCTTCTCGCGGCGATTGCGCAGCATCGCGAAGAAGTTCACGGCGAACGTCACCCACACGATGGCGATCGCGATATCGATCGGCCATTCGAGCTCGGCGTACTCCTTACCCTGAGTGAACCCGAGCGGTAGCGTGATCGCGGCCGCGGCGATGATCGCCTGCCAGCCCCAGAAGTGGATCTTCGACAGCGTCGCGAGCGGCCTCGCCTTCACCAGCCGCTGGGTCGAGTAGTAGATCGCCGCGAACATGCCGTTGCCGGCGAATGCGAAGATCACCGCGTTGGTGTGCAGCGGCCGGAGCCGGCCGAACGTGAAGTACGGGCCGAAGTTCAGGCTCGGTGCGGCCAGCTGAAGTGCGCACCACAGCCCGACCACCATACCCACCGCTCCCCACACGATCGTGGCCGTGACGAACTTCCTGACGATCGCGTCGTCGTAGCGAACGGTCTCTCGGGACATTGCCGCTCACGTCTCGCAACCTGCGTGCCCGCGATTCCGTCCGCTGGGCGCAGCGTCCGCGCAGGACTTGCGTTCGACGCATCGTTCGGCGCAAGTCTTACGCGGCGTCGTCGTCGGTGCTGGTATCCGCATGGCCATCGCGCAGCTCCTGCCGGGCGCAGGTTCAGCGCCGGAGCGCCTTGGACGACAGCAGGTAGCGCTCCTCGGCATCGAGGTGAGCCCGCAGCGTCTCGATCACGTCGCGCAGCTCAGCGGTGACGGGCGAGCGCAGCCGCGTGCGCAGCTCGGCATGCTCGTTCACGTGGTCCTCGACCATCCGCTCCACGCGGATCGTGCCGTAGACATCACCCTCGAGCAGGACCGGACGCAGCAGCCGTTCCTCGTACACGTTGTGTGCATCGAAGGCCTCGCGCAGCTGCGTGATCTGGTTCATCAGCGCGGTGGGTTCCGCTCGTGACGAGTCGACGTCATCAGCCAAGCGCTCGCAGTTACTCATCAGGACGCGCAATGCATCGTGCTGCGCGATCAGCTCGGCCAGGGCTCCAGACGACGTCATGCATCCTCCTAGATCGTATGAGAGAACCGAACTTCGCCCGGCCGCTCCTCGAAGTAGCGATCGAACACCATGCAGACGTTGCGGACGAGCAGGCGACCGATCTCCGTCGTGGTGACGATCTGCGACACCCGATCATAGGCCGCGAGCTGCGACATCGTCGCGATGGTCGCGAGCTCGCGTGCGAAGTAGGTGGCGATGTCGACACCGAACTGCGCGCCAATCACCGCGAGCTCGACGGTCGCGTCACACATCAACTTGTCGATCACGGCGCGGCGGAGCCGATCGTCCCGGTCGAGCACGATGCCTCGATGAACCGGGAGCCGACCAGCGGTGATCGCGTCCTCCCACAACGGCAACAGCGCCTGGTTCTGCCAGTGCATCCGTGAGGTGGACGAGATCGCTGAGGTTCCGATCCCGATCACCGCTTCGGCTCGCTTCTCGACGTAGCCCTGGAACGTGCGGATCATCTGGTGCTCCGCGGCGGCGCGCGCCAGCGGGGAACCGGGCTTCGCGAAGTGATCGAGGCCGAGGTGGAGATAGCCGGCATTGGTGAACCGCTCGATCGCGAGCAGCAGCAGCTCGGCGCGCTCGTAGCGATCGAGCACGCGCCCGGCGCGCTCGACGATGCGCTGGTGCGGCAACTTCTCGGGCAGGTGGGCGTAGCCGAACAGCGCCACCCGATCCGGGGCGAGGTCGATCACGGCATCGAGCGTCGTGCCGAACGTGGTCTCGGTCTGCCGCGGTAGGCCGTAGACGATATCGATGTTGATGTCATCGAAGCCAGCGGCTCGCGTGCGGTCGACCAGCCACTTGGTCTGGAGCACCGATTGGTGGCGGCGGATCGCGTCTTGAACCGGCTCCGCGAAGTCCTGCACGCCCATGCTGAGCGAGCTGAACCGCAGCGCTGCGAGCGTCTCGAGCTGCGCCGACGAGGTCCACCGCGGGTCGAGCTCGATCGAGCGACGTGCGTCCGGATCGACGGAGAAGTAGCGCTCGATCGCGGTCACCAGCGTCCGCATTGATTTCGGTGCAAGAAAGTTCGGCGAACCACCACCGATCGCGATCTCGGTCAAGCGTGCCGTGAACAGCGAACCGCCGAGCAGGGTCATCTCGGTGGCGAGCTGGTCGATGTAGGCGACCCCGCGCGACTCGTCGCGAGTGGGGATGACGTTGCACCCGCAGTACGCGCACAGGCTCTTGCAGAATGGCACGTGTACGTACAGCGAGATCGGAGCACTCGCCTTCCCGAGCCGGCCGAGCTCGCGACGCACCTGTTCAGCCGTCACAGGCCTGAACTCGGTCGCCGGCGGGTAGCTGGTGTAGCGTGGCCCTCGACCCGCGTACTCCGCCAGACAGGTCGTCGTCTCGTCGGTCCGTTCGAGCATTGGAACGATACGCATCAAGGCGTGTGCCCGGTCGGTCCTGACGAAACGCGCAAGGTTTGCGGTGCGTTCGCGGTCCCTTCCCGGCAGGTGCAGGAGTTGCCGCCACCCGCCGGAGGGGAGCTGGCACGCCAGCTGCTCTGGGTGACCGCGTGTCGTCACCAACCGATGAGTCCTGGACGTTGCCGATCCGCATCGGCATGTGGTGCATGTTTGTGATCGCCATCGTGATGGTGATGGTCGTCGTGCTCATGCACTGATGCGCGGGCAACCGACCCCTCGTGCCTCCGCTCACCTCGCGAGGGCGAGCGCGAGCACGGCACCCGCCGTCGCGGCGATCACGAGCGCGACCCCGATCGCTCGGACCCGCTTCGCCGGCGGCAGGCGGATCGCCACGACCGCACCGAGTCCGACGAGCGGAAGCGCGACCACGAGCTCTCGAACGCTGATACTCGCGCACGCGACCACGATGCCGAGCCCCGCGAGCGAAAGTCCCGGCGCCCGGCGTCGCTGCCGGCGAAGCACCTCGTGCACCGCCACCACCGATGACGCGTAGCCGAGCGTCCACGCGACCCAGAGCGCGGCGGTGATCTGCCACGGCAATCCCGACGCGGCCGCGACCGGCGCTGCAGCACCGGGTAACGCGACCGCCGCGACAAGCTCGCCCCACACGCGCCGTGCTCGCGCGGCCACAGCGATCGCCGCGCCATGCTCAGGCCGCCGGGATGGCCGACTCGGCGTTGGCCGTGGTCTTCGCGGCGCTGCTGCCGACCGTCATCCGCAGCACGGCCACGACGAACGTTAGTGCACCCGCCGCAAACATCGTGTCACCGAACACGCGCGACCAGCGCAAGGCATTCATCGGGCTTCCATGCAAGAACTCGGCGCTGCGCGCATACCAGTACCCGGTGTCGACGGCGGCCCAGGTCTGCAGCAGGCCGACAGGGAGCACGCTGATCAAGGTCATCGCGGCGAGCCCACCGTTGATCGCCCAGAACGAGAACTTGAGCAGCCGCTCGGGCCACACCAGCATCGGGCGCAGCGCCTTGACGGTGAACAGCACCAGACCGAGCCCGAGCATGCCGTAGACGCCGAACAGCGCCGTGTGACCATGGACCGCGGTCGTGTTGAGGCCCTGCATGTAGTACAGAGCGACCGGCGGGTTGATCATGAAGCCGAACAAGCCGGCGCCGACGACATTCCAGAACGCGACCGCGATGAAGAAGTAGATCGGCCAGCGATAGGACTTCATCCAGGGCGTCGATCGGGTGAGCCGCCAGTTCTCCCAGCCGTCGTAGCCGAGGAACACGAGGGGCACGACCTCGAGTGCGCTGAACACCGAGCCGAGGGCAAGGGCCACCGTCGGGGTCCCGCTGAAGTACAGGTGGTGCAACGTTCCGAGCACGCCACCGGCGAGGAAGATCGTCGCAGCCAGGATCGAGGCGCGGCTCGCGGCGGCGTAGCGCACGAGTCCGAGCCTCGCAAACAAGAATGCAATGATCACCGTCGCGAACACCTCGAAGAAGCCTTCGACCCACAGGTGAACGACCCACCATCGCCAGTACTCGGCGACGGCGAGGTTGGTGTGCCGTCCCGCGCCGAGTGCCGCGAAGTAGAACCCGCCGATCGCCACAGTCGAGATCATCAGCATCATGACGAGCGGGCGCTGCACGTCCTTGCGCCTCAGCGCCGGCCATAGTGCACGACCGACGAGCACGACCCACAGCACGAGACCGACGAGCAGCGCGTACTGGAAGATCCGTCCGAGGTCGATGTACTCGTAGCCGGAGTGGCCGAACCACCACACGCCGCTGGCGTCGAGCTGGTGATTGACCGCGAGGACCTGACCGGCGAGCGAGCCCAGCACGACCAGCACGAGGGCCACGAACAATACGTTGACGAGCAGCTTCTGGAACCTGGGTTCGCGTCCCACCGAGGGAGCGATCGCCAGGCCCGCGGCGAGCCACGCCGTCGCGATCCAGAAGATGCCGAGCTGGACGTGCCAGGTGCGAGCCGCGGAGTACGGCAGGACCTTGGCGAGCGCGATGCCGAACAGCGCGTTGCCCTCGACGCCGTAGTGAGCGGAGATGATGCCCATCGCGATCTGCAGCAGCATCAGGCCGCACACGACCCAGAAGTACTTCACGGTCGCCATCTGCGACGGCGTTGGCGCGCTGCCGAGCAGCGGATCGCTGGTAGGGAGCTCTACCGGACCCTCGTCCTTGCGGCGGGCCGCGTGCCAGAACGCGAGTGCGCCGATGCCGCCGAGCAGCATCAGGATGCTGACGCCGGTCCACACGATCGCGTCCGAGGTCGGTCGATTGCCGATCAGCGGCTCGTGCGGCCAGTTGCTGGTGTACGTGACGGTGTCGTTGGGCCGAGCCGTCGCGGTTGCCCACGAGGTCCAGAAGAAGAACGCGGCCAGCGCATGCGCGCGGTCGGGCTCCCTGACCGTGCCGGGCGGGAGCGCATAGTCATCGCGACCCGCCGCGAACAGCTCGGTGTAGTACGCGACGTTGGCCTCGATCGCGCGCGCGCGCTGCGGTGACACCGTGATCGTGCCGCTGACGGGATCGTAGGTATTGAGTCGGATCTCCTCGCGCAGGCGCGCTTCGAGACCAGCGCGTGCTTCAGCGTTGCGCTGCGCGTAGCTAACGCCGCCTTCGCGCACGGACCACTCGTCGAGCATCGTCACTAGCTCGCGATGCAGCCAGTCCGCGCTCCAGTCAGGCGCGACATACGATCCATGTCCCCAGATCGAGCCGAGCTGCATGCCACCGAATGACCGCCACACATCCTGTCCCGCCGACACCTCGCCGGAGTCGAACAGTAAGCGGCCTTCCGTCGAGACGACGCGATCGGGGATGGGAGGAGCGAGCTGATAGATCCGAGAGCCGACCCAGAGCAGCACGGCGAACGAGATCGATAGAACAAGGGACAAGCCCAACCAGAGGCGGCGCATTTGTTCGGGCCGTGCAGCTCTTGCGCCTCCCTCTCCGCGGGCTAACCACGCAAGACCCTGCACAACCACAGCGATTCGACGTGCAGATGCTGCGCCGAGCTCCGTAGCTGGCGCAGAGCGTTCGCGTCAGCCTGAATGCGCGACGAACGACAGATACGCCGCGAGCTGATCCGCGGTGACGAACCCGACCGGCGTTCCTCGATCGACGACGAGTGCGATCGCATCGGGCATCGACCGCAACCGTGCGAGAACTTCGGATGCCGGCGTCGATGGATCCACCGTGACCACGTCGCGACACGAAGCCGTGGAGATCGAGGCGCGCGGCATCACCGAGGGTTTGGTCGGGGTGAACGGCATCGACCCGGGAGAGCATCACTGCGCTCACCGGCACCGGATTGAGCGCCTGATACTGGAGCTTGCTGGCGCGCATCGCGAGCAGGCGGCCGAGCCGCCAGGACCACCGCCGCTCCGGGCTTCGCTCTGGCTTCGCACGCGCATGATGACGCGACGGTGCAGCACGTATGCCACCAGCTCGGGGCGTCGTCGCACACCCGCACGCCTGCGGCGCTCTCGGCGGGCCGACGAGCCAGGCTGTGTGCGGCGGAGACCACCATCGACCAGACCACCGCACCGTGCGGCGTGACGCGCGCGCACGAACCACCGGATCGCCGATTTCGTGGTTCCTGCTCCTACGTTCACATATTCCGCTACCGTTTCCCCACCAGTACAGCACCACGGTCCGCAGGACGTTCGCGTCCCGCGCGCGGGTGCAGGCGCCGTCGCGTCCTACCTTGCAAGGTGGGCCGTTGTCCGAATTCGACGGGGTTTTCTCCGCGGAGTCCGTTGCCTTGGTGGCGGACTTCGCGGCTCTCGTGTTTGGTAGGCACGCTCGTGGCGGATCCTCTACAATGAAGGCCGCCTGGCTGGGATATGAGCGTCGCGCAACCGAAGACGAAGGCGCTGGTGGTGGCCACGCGTTGTTCGAGTGTCGAGCAATTCGTCTCTACGTTCTTCCGGTTCTGCGACGACTCCACGTTCTTCGTGGCCACCCTCGCCTCACGCCCGGTGGGCCTCGAGACCGCGTTCTCGATCCAGCTCGAGGACAAGACGCCGGTGCTCCGCGGGCTGTGTACCGTGGTGGAGGCCTGGGCAACGCCGGCGAACCGGTTCGGGCGTCCCGGCGTGCGACTCGCCGTGAAGCGGCTGACCAACGAGAGCATCGTCGTGTTCAAGCAGCTGCAGGTCGCCCGCAAGGCTGCCGAGGTTGCGGACGCCGCCAAGCGTTCCGAGCCCGCCGCCCTCGCCGCCCTCGCGCCGCCCGTGCTCCCGCAGCCCGCGCCAATCCAGCCGCCGCCGATGCGGCCACCGATTCCGCGCGCTACGCCGCCCGCGACGCCGATCGTGACCGTGCCGGCGAGGGTGACGCCGGTGAGGGCGTTGCCGGTTGTTCGCGTCGCCGTCGTGACTCCGGTCGAGCCTGCCCCGGTCGAGCCAGCAGCGGCGGAGCCAACAGCGGTCGAACCGGATCGCTACGCACCGGAACCGATCGCCGCGAGCGATGACCTGACCAACCCGGTGGCGACCGAGACCCGCACGCCGGGGTCGACCTTCATCCTTCCCGCGAATCCGCTGATGAACCTGACCGACAAGTCGCTCGAGGGCTTCGTCGACTGCGCGCTCTACGAGGAGACCGGCAACTTCTTTCGCGCACCGGAGTACGCGGACTCGCAGGTCGACGAGCTCGACGACCTGATGGCGCCGCCCGCACCGCAACGTCAGAGTCACCGCACGCTGTCCCCGGTTCCGGCTCTGCGCCCCAACGCGTTCGTCCCGCCCTCGCGCGCCGATCACGACTTCGCGCCGGAGACCACACCGTTGCCGCAGCTCGCCGGCCTCACGCCGTCGGGCTCCGTGCGCGCCGAGACGCCCGTGCCGATGCCCGACATGCCGCGCGGTGGCCGGGCGCCGACCCCGCCGGTCTACGACGCGTCGCAGGGCATGTTCGCGGGCGAGCACACGCAGCCGTCGATGCATCCCTCGCCGAGGCGGTCCGGTTGGTCGCTGCCCGCCGAACCACATCCCGCAGCGATGCTGCCGCGGGTGACGTTCGAGAGCACCGCGTCGCTGATCGCGCTCAACCGCAAGCGCCAGCGCCAGCGCAAGCGCTGGCTGGTGATCGGTGGTGTCGCCGTGGGCATCAGCCTGCTCCTGCTGATCACCGTCCTGGCGAACCGCGGCGGTGACAGCGATGCCGCGACTCCCGCACGCGAGCCCTCGGCTGCGCTGAGCAGGCCGGCGATCGCGAGCGCTCCGAAGCGGCACGTCGAGACGCCCGCGCCGCCGGCTCCCAAGGTTTCCGTGATGGATCCCGTCAACGAACCGGCCGCGGATCCGGACGGTCCGCCGGTCGCTGGCAGCGGCCCGTGCCGGGTGACGGTGACGAGCTCCCCAGCAGGCTCGATGGTGCAGGTCGATGATCAGCCGCTGGGGCCGTCTCCGATCACGATCGCGGGGCCGTGCGCGCGCCGCAAGATCGACGTCAAGCATCCTCGCTATGCGCTCGGTACGCGCTGGGTCACGCTCTCGGCGGGCAAGCCGGAGACCGTCGACATCGCGCTCGCACGTCCCACCCACAGCGTGACGGTGACGTCCCAGCCCTCGGGCGCCACGGTCTCGATCGCGGGGCGCCGCGCCGGGACCACACCGACGGCGGTCAAGGTGATGGGCTTCACCGGCGTCACGGTCACCGTCGAGAAGCCGGGCTTCAAGACCGTGACCCAGAAGCTGTACAGCAAGCTCGATGGCGACAGGATCAGCGTCAAGCTCATGCGCGGCCGCTGAGCTCGCCGGTCATCCAGCGACGAGCTTGCACGCGCGGGCGATCCGCTCGAGTGAGCTGCGTCGCGATGCCGGATCCGGGACCAGCGAGGACAGCATCAGCTCGTCCGCTCCCACCGCACCGGCAAGATCGGCGAGGCCGGCCGCGACGCGATCCGGTCCGCCGATCACGGCGCCATGAAAGAACTCGTCGGCGATCGCCTGCTCGTCGGATGTGAACGTGCGGGCGAGCGCCTCCTCGATCGAGCAGATCGGCTGCCGCTTGCCGGTACGGCTGTTGACGATCGCCACGCGCAGCGGCGCGGCCAGGCGCTGTGCCTCGGCATCGTCCTTGCCGCACACCGTGGTCACCGCGAGCATCGCGTAGGGGGCAGCCAGGGACAGCGACGGTGCGAAGCTCTCGCGATAGTGTGCGATCGCCGCCCTCGCCTCGCGCATCGCGAAGTGCCCGGCGAACGCGTAGCGCACACCGAGCTGGGCCGCGATCGAGGCGCCCGCCAGCGTGGAGCCGAGCATCCAGATCGAAGGCAACGTGACGTCCGAGGGCATCGGCAAGATCGAGCCGAACGGATGTCCCGCGGGAAACCCACCCTGCTCGAACGCCAGCAGCTCCGCGAGCTGACTGTTGACGTCACGATCCGAGCGCTGCAGCGCGGCGGCGGTGATGCGATCGGTTCCCGGCGCCCGGCCGAGGCCGAGGTCGATGCGGCCCGGATGCAGTGCCTCGAGCGTGCGAAACGTCTCGACCACGCCGAGCGGCGAGTGATTCGGGACCATCATCCCGCCGGCACCAACGCGGATCCGCTGGGTGGTCGCCGCGATGTGCGCGATCAGGACCGGCGGCGACGAGGTGGCGATGCTTGCCATGTTGTGGTGCTCCGCGACCCAGTACCGCGTGTAGCCGAGACGATCGGCCACCTTTGCGAGCTCGACGGAGTCACGGATCGCCTGGCTCGGTGCCACGCCGACACCGACGGGAGACAGATCGAGGACGGACAGCGGCAACGGCACGAGGTCAGCTTGCCATGCGACTCAGCGATCGCCCACCGCGTCGGATCTCACGACAGTCGCGGCCGCACGGCGTCGGCGATCGAGTCCGCGATGCAGATCTGGTTGGTCACGTGCGGCACCGTATCGCAGGTGATGATCGCACGCGCACCCGCGGCCATCAGCTCGGCCTCGAGGGCATCCGCGAACACCGCGTGGATCGCGATGCACAGCGGTGGCGCACTGCCCGCGGCGCGCAGCTGACGCGTGGCTTCGATCATCGTCTTGCCGGTCGAGACGATGTCGTCGATCAAGACCGGCGTGTGGCCATTCCACCTGCCATCGGGCGCGCTGATCGACACGTCGCGATCGCCGCGCCGGGTCTTCTCGAGGATCTGAAACGGAGCGCCGCACCCCGCTGCCACCGCGGCGACCCACTGGACGCTCTCGGCATCGGGCCCGATCAGCACGGGATGCTCGACCTGGGTTGCCACGTAGCTGGCGATCGCGGGTGCCGCACGCGCGATCGACGTCGGGATCGAATACACGTGCTCGAGTGAATCGAGCCGGTGCAGGTGGGGATCCACGGTGACCAGCCAGTCCACGACCTGCGACATCAGCTTGCCGAAGTAGCGCGCCGTGACGCCCTCGCCGGGATGAAACCGATCGTCCTGCCGCAGGTACGCGAGGTACGGCGCGACCAGGCCGACGCGCGTGGCGCCGAGGTCGCGCGCGGTCCCGGCGAGAAACGCGATCCGCAGGAACGTATCGCCCTTGCCGTGCAGCGAGCCGACGAGGATCACCTCGTGACCGGCGAGATCCGCATCGACCCGCACGTACAGCTCGCCATCGGGGAACTGCCGGACCTCGGGGTTCACCACCGAGACGCCGAGCCGGGTCGCGAGCTGCTGGGCGTGGAGCTCGCTACCCGGTACGACAAGAACGACAGTCACCGACCGATGGTATCAGACGCGAGGTCGCCGCCCGTCCCGGGAGTGGCTCACAGCGCCTTGAGCGGCGTCAGGCGGAGCAGCATCGGGATGACCTTCTTGCTGGTCACGATCTGCATGTGCTCGTACTGCGAGCGGATGTAGAGCAGCTTGGCGCCGCGCTCTCGCTTGGTGAAGCCCTTCACCGAGTCCGGCATCTTCTCGCGGGCGACCGCGAACTTGTACTTGGTCGCGAACGCCTGCGACGCCTGCGCGGTGCTCGCGGCGACGACGATCAGCTTGTGATCATCGGCGCGCTTGCCGCTCTTGATGTACTCGTCGAACGCCGACTCGCCGGCGTACAGCGCATCGAGCAGGATGATCTGATCGACAACGCGGTTATCCACCCACTGCATCACCGTGCGAAACGCGCCGGAGTGGCCCATCACGATCACCGGACCGTCGGGCATCTTGATGTTCGCGCGAGCCACCGCGCGGCGCAGATCCGAGAGCGCGGGCCACTGCACCGACTGCTCGTTCGACGACGGCGCATCGGGCACCACGAACATCGCGTTCTGATGGCTCGCGCGGAACTGGCGGGCGAGCTCGTGATCGCGCCACGCCCCGTCGGCGCCGGTCCAGTAGCCGTGCACGTAGACCACCGTGCCCGCGGTCGCGCGATCGTAGTTCTCGGGGAACCAGATATGAACCGCGCCCTGCGCCGTCTTGACCCGGAAGTGGCGGCCACCCGCGACGGTGTCCTCCTGCTTGTCGAGCCGGCTCTCTCCATCGTCCTGAATCCGCGGGCGGATCGTCCGCGGCGTCGGGTTCGACAGCCGCGCTCGCACCGGTGCAGGCGTGGTGACCGGAGCGTCGGCGGGTCGCGACGGCTCGCTCGCCGTCGTCGGCGACGCCGTCGGTTCGGGCGTGGTGAACGGCTCGCTCGCGGCGCTGGTCGGCACCTCGGTCGGCATCGGATCATCGGCATGCGCGATGCCGAGGCTCGAGGCGAGGACGACGCAGATCGCGAACGAGTGGTTCATTTCGGCTTCGGCTCCGTGAGCGAGGTGATCATCAGGTGAACGTGCTTGTCGAAGTCCGGATATCCATAGCGGAACGGCAGCTTCCGCCGGGGCTGCGAAGCCCACAATTTTGCGAACGCCTCGCTGGTCGTCGGATCGGCCTCTTCCAAGAAGGCGCTGGTGAACGTGCCGTAGGTGGTCTGGGTGAACCCGGCCTTCTTCGCGAATCTCGGGGGAATTCCGGTCGAGTCTGATGCCATCCAGACCATGTTCGCGAGCAGGTAGTCGCGGATTCCCGAGAAGCTGTCGTTCCAGATCAGGTAGCTCGCGGCCTTGGTGATGGCGGCGACCTTGCCCTTGGCGAGCAGGTGCTTCTCGAGCGGGCTGCCCTTGAATGCGCTGTTCGCGAGGTTCGCGGCGAAGT
>JAYUVX010000035.1:0-22464 GCA_043753855.1 Myxococcales bacterium
CGCCTCCTGCGCGTCTTCCGGCACGACGAAGCGGGACTCGATCGGCGGCAAGGGCGTCGGCTCTACGGAGGGCATGGGGATATGCCACGCCTACACGCCGGATGGCCGCTGCGTGTCGCTGCTGAAGATCCTGTTGACCAACAAGTGCACGTTCGACTGCACGTACTGCATCAACCGCCGGTCCAGCGATGTGCCGCGTGCCGCATTCACGCCCGACGAGGTCGTCGAGCTCACGCTCGCGATGTACCGCCGCAACTACATCGAGGGTCTGTTCCTGTCCTCGGGGGTGCTGCGCGATCCGGACTACACGATGGAGCTGGTGACCCGCGTCGCGCGCACCCTGCGCGAGGCTCACGGGTTCGGCGGCTACATCCACCTCAAGGCGGTGGCGGGCGCCTCCGACGCGCTGCTCGCCGAGGCCGGCCAGTGGTGTGATCGACTGAGCGTGAACATCGAGCTGCCGACTGCGCCTGACCTCGCGATGCTCGCGCCGGAGAAGACCGTGCCGTCGATCCACGGATCGATGGTCGCGATCCGCGATCACCATGCCGACGCGCCCGGGCGGTTTGCCCCGGCAGGGCAGAGCACGCAGATGATCGTCGGTGCGACGCCAACGCCCGATGCGACGATCCTGCTCACCGCCTCGACACTCTACCGCGACTACAAGCTGCGCCGGGTCTACTACACGGCGTACTCGCCCACGCAGCGAGCGGACGCGCGACTCCCCGCACGGTCGCCTCCGCTGGTACGCGAGCACCGCCTGTACGAGGCGGACTGGCTGTTGCGCCACTACGGCTTTCAGGTGGAGGAGCTGACCACGCCGGAGGCGCCGAATCTCGACCTCGCGATCGATCCCAAGCTCGCGTGGGCGCTCCGCCATCGCGAGAGGTTCCCGGTCGATCTCGATCGCGCCGACCGCGAGCTGCTCTTGCGTGTGCCCGGCCTCGGTGTGCGCAACGTCGGTCGCATCCTCGCGATGCGGCGGATTCGGTCGATTCGCCTCGAGGATCTCCTACGTCTCCGCGTGTCGCTGACGAAGACCGGGCCGTTCGTGCTCACGCGGGATCACAATCCTGACGCGAACCTGATCGACCGTGTCGACCTGCGCGCACGGGTCGCGCCGGCGGCGCAGCTGTCGCTGGACTTCGCGTCGGGCCCGGAGCCCACATGAGATCGGCGCGCGCGAGCCGCGATACCGCCACGTGGCGCGATCAAGCGCGCCTCCTGCTCGCCGCGGCGGTGGCGCCGAGCGACGTCGCATGGATCGAGGACGGCGCGACCGGCCTGTTGTTCGAGCTGCCGGCGCCGGCTCCCGCCGCCGCGCCCACCGCGCGCGTCCCCGCACGCTTCCTCGCGATCGCCGAGGACGTGTTGCTGCACCGGGATCCCGGCGCGCATGCGCTGCTCTACCGCGTGCTGTGGCGGATCGCCCACGGTGACTCGCGGCTGCTCGAGGACGCCGCCGATCGCGATGTCCGCGAGCTCGACATGCGCGCGCGCCAGGTGAGCCGCGCGATCCACGAGATGCACGCGTTCGTGCGGTTTCGCCAGGTCGACGGCGACCAGTTCGCCGCCTGGTATGACCCGCATCAGCACGTGCTTGAGCGCGCCGCTCCGTTCTTCGTCGAGCGGTTTGCGACGATGCGGTGGTCGATCATGACTCCGGGCAAGACCGCGGTCTGGGACGGCGACGCCCTCGCGTTCGCACCCGGCGTCCCGCGTCACGCAGCGCCATCGGCCGACGAGCTGGAGGAGCTGTGGTGTACCTATTACGCGTCGACGTTCAACCCGGCGCGCGTCAATCCGAAGCTGCTGCGCAAGCACATCCCCGCGAGGTACTGGCCCGCGATGCCGGAGACCGCGCTCGTGCCGGAGCTACTGGCGCGTGCGGCGCCGCGGCTCGACGAGATGTTCGATCGCGTACCGTACGTACCCGTCGCGGCCGATCTGCCGGCCCTGCGCACGGCTGCCGCAGCGTGCCGCGCGTGCGAGCTGTGCGGACCTGCCACCCAGACGGTGTTCGGTGAAGGGCCCGAGACTGCGAAGCTCGTGCTCGTTGGTGAGCAGCCCGGCGACACCGAGGATCTCCACGGCCAGCCATTCATCGGCCCCGCTGGCCAGGTGCTCGATGCAGCACTCGCGCGCGCCGGCATCGTGCGCGATACGGTCTATGTCACGAATGCCGTGAAGCACTTCCGATTCCTGCCGCGCGGGAAGCAGCGCTTGCATCAGCGCCCCACGGCCGATCAGATCCGCGTGTGCCGGCCATGGCTGGCGGCCGAGCTGCGCGCGCTGTCGCCGACGGTGGTCGTCTGCCTCGGTGCGGTCGCGGCGCAGTCGCTCGTCGGTTCTCGGTTCCGCATCACCGAGGAACGTGGGCGCGACACGCGTACGCGATGGGCTCCCCACCTGATCGCCACGCATCACCCCGCGGCGATCCTGCGTGTCGATCCGAGCCGCCGCGGCCAGTACGAACACGAGCTCGTTGCCGACCTCGCCGCGGCCCGCGCGCTGCTGGAGGCGTCGTGACGCCGCGCGCGCTCGAGACCGCGGTGATGGAGCTGCTCGCGGAGCGTGGCACCGCCACGGCTTGTCCATCGGAGGTCGCGCGGAAGGTCGGCGGCACCGGCTGGCGCGCGCTGATGCCGGACGTGCGCGCCGCCGCGATCCGGTTGCAACAGCGCGGCCGGCTCGACGGATATCAGCGAGGCCGTCCGATCGATCTCGCGACCGCGCGTGGCCCGATCCGGCTGCGCACGCGCGACGTCGAGCGCATGGACTACCGTGCGCAGCCCGACCGCTACGTGATCGGACGCGGCGAGCAGGGCGTGCTGACCGTAGGAGCCCTACAAGAGCGAGCTGTTGCCGCTGTGGCGGTTCCGCACCCCTGCGATCGCGCGCACGTCCGTTCGCGCGCTCTACCGCGCGTTCCTCGCGTATGGCACGCAGGGCGAATTCGTCGGGATGGACATGACGCGCAAGTTCCTGCAGATGGGCATCACGCGCGCGGGTCGCTACGCGAATCACAAGAGCGGGCGCAAGTACGATGATGCCCGGCGGGTTCGCCCGATCGATCGCGATCCGGTTAAGGCCGCGGCGGCGGCCGAGTTCCGCACCTACTACGACCGCGCGCGGGACCATCCGACGTACGCGCGGCTGCGCGCGGCGCACCAGGCCCGGCGCACCACGGGACAACCGGCGCGCGTCAGATCCAGTGCGCGACGACGACGATCGTCGTGAACCGCGCGATCCGTCCCGCGACATCGATCGCCACGAACGTGCGGAACCGGATGCCGATCACCCCCGCGAGCAGCGCCACCAGCACCTGCGGCGGGATGCCGATCGTCGCGCCGAGCGTGATCAAGAGCAGCTCGCTGTTCTTCCAGCGCGTGCCGAGCTCGCGCGCCTTCGCGATCCGAGCCTCGAGCTTGGGGCGACGTTTCGCTCCGACTTTCGCGAGCCCTCGCGCGGACTGAAACACCATCGCGTGGGTCACCGACTGACCGAGTGCGACGACGATCGCGAGCACGATCAGCTCGGGCCAGCCGTACGGTGACGCCGCGCCGAGCGCGATCAGCGCGGCCTCGCTGTTGGCGAGCGGGAACACACCCGACAGGATCGCGAACAGGAACATCGCGATGTAGATCCCGCCGAAGCCGTCGAGCGAGGCGAGCACGGAGTGCACACCTCGACGTAGCACGCCGACGGTTCAGCCGATGCGCTCGAGCGTCTTCGGATCGATGCCGAACAAGCGGCGATAGCGCTCGGCGTTCTCGGTGACGTAGAACAAGTTCTCGTCGACGTACGCGCGGGTTCCGGCGCGGACCTCGGTCCATCGGGCGCGCTCGTCGGTCGCGACCGATGCGGCGGTGCCGTCGGCTTCGCCTTTTGCGGCGCAATCGGTGAGGAACGCGGCGAGGTAGGCGTCGTGCGCGGCTGCCCATGCGGCGATCTCGGCGGGTGCGGCGGCGCGGGTCGCGCTGACCAGTGCGTCGAGGGCAGCCTTCGCGGCGAGCTGCTCCTGGTTGGCGGCCGCGAGGTCGGCCGCCATCGTCGCGCGTTCCTCGGGCGACGCGTGCTCGGCGCCGTGCTGTTCCCACATGTCGACATTGAGCTGGACCATGCCGGCGTGCCGGATCTTGCCCAGCAAGGTCTCGAGCTCGCGCATACGGTCGGTCGGTGGTGTGGTCATCGTCGGTGACGATACCTCGATCGGGGGCCTCGCTGACGGCTCGTGCGCGCGGCCTCGAGCTCACCAGTGCGCATGGGCTCGCACGACGCGAACGTACCCATGTGTCACGATGAGACGCATGATGATGCTTCGACGAGTCGTGGTCGGCCTCGCGCTGGTGGCCGGTGCGGTGGGTTCCCACGAGAGCCGCGCGGCCCCCACGTCCACCACCGCGCTCCCTTCCGCCGACGCGGCGAAGCTCGTCGCGTTCTTCGACCAGCTGATCCCCGCGATGCTGGCCGTGAAGGACGACTGCGCGAAGATGGCGATCACCATCGACGGCATGGTGACGGCAAACGTCTCGATGCTGCGTGGTGTGATGAAGCAGCTCGCCGCCGGAAAGGTGATCCCCACCGACGTGCAAACCAAGCTCACCGACCGCATGACGAAGGAGGCGGCGAGCCTGAACAAGTGTACCGAGGATCCGGCGGTCGGGGCTGCGATGAAGCGGATCGGCGACCCGGAGCTGCCGGCAGCTCCCCCGGCCGGCGTCCTCGCGGCCATCAAGGCCCCGGTCGCCGCGGATCTCGAGACCTACACCAAGGGAATCGCCGGCAAGGGCGAGCTGATCGCCACGATCAAGACGTCGATCGGCACGGTTCGCTGCCAGCTGCTCGCCGACAAGGCGCCGATGACGGTGGCCAACTTCGTGGGGCTCGCCACCGGCAAGAAGCCGTGGCTCGATCCGAAGACCAACAAGGTACAGAAGGGCAAGCCCTACTACGACGGCACGATCTTCCATCGCGTGATGCCCGACTTTATGATCCAGGGCGGCGATCCGACGGGGACCGGCACCGGCGGCCCGGGCTATCAGTTCGGGGACGAGACCTCGCCCGACATCAAGATGGCGCCCGGAGTGCTCGCGATGGCGAACGCGGGAGCGGGAACCAACGGCAGCCAGTTCTTCATCACCGAGGGCAGTCCGTCGTACCTGAACGGCAAGCACACGATCTTCGGCGCCTGCAAGCCGATCGATGTCGTCGGCAAGATCGCCCGCGTGAAGCGTGATGACAACGACCGGCCTGCGACCTCGGTGAAGATGAAGGTCACGATCAGCCGCGGCACGCTCTAGGAGCCGCAGTTCACCGGGATGTACGACGGCAGCGTGCAGATGTTGATCCGGAACCGGAACGTACCGGTGAAGATCGCGCCGCACCACGTGTGCACGGGGTCGTGGTAGCTCGTGCCGGGCGAAAGTCCGATGATGATCGGCACCTGGTTGAACTGATCGATCTTCGCGACGTCGCACGGGGTGTCGCCGATGTTGATCCAGTTGACCTCGAACCCGGTACCTGCCGCGACGTTGATCTGCGCGGGGGTCGCGGTCAGCGTGCAGTCATTGTGACAGTCGATGCCGAGGTCGAGGACGGCCGGGAACGCATCGACCACCGCGGTATCCGGCGGAGCATCGGGCAGGGCATCGGGTAGCGCGTCGGGCAGGGGGCTCGCGTCGAACCGAGCGCTGGCGTCGTCGGCGGAGCTGGCATCGGGGGGAACGTGGTCGCGCCGGGTGCCGCAGGCGGCGGCGAGCAGCAGGCTCACGGTGAACAGGCGGGCCATATCGGTCCGGACGGTGGGTCTGTGCGAGGGTCGCATCGTGGTGGGCGGCGAGGAGCTCAGTGGAGGACGCTCGCCAGCTCGGCGTAGGGCGGCCAGTCACCCCTGGCATCGCCGAGCTTGCGGTACCGGACCACGCCCTCGCGATCGATGATGAAGGTCGCGGCGGGAGCGCGCTCCGAACCCTTGATCGCCAGGCCCCAGGCGTCCGCGCCGACCAGCCCCAGATCGGTCAGCAACGTGATCTGTGGCAACTTCGGCTGGAGCGCGACCATATCGCCGACCTCGTCGGCCGCGATCGCGATCAGCCCGACGTCGCGGGCCTTGTACTCGTCCGCGTGACTTGCCAGCTCACCGAGCCAGCGGATGCAGCTGCCTCAGAAGTAGCCGCGGTAGAACACGATGACGTTGTTCGCGTGCGTGGTGGTGACGTCGGCCAGCGCGACCCGCTTCCCGGCGCCGTCGGTGAGCGTGATCGACGGGGGCCTGGAACCGACGCCGGTGACCGCGGGGGCCGCGGGCTTGCCGCTGCACGAGGTGGCAAGCAGGATCACGGCGATGGCGAAGCGCATGGCCACAGCGTATCCGCCGGAACGATGTTCGGCGACTGCCTTCGCGAGGGCAGTCGCCGAAACGTGACGGTGAGCGAAGCGAAACGAAGCTAGGCGACGTTGCGGCGGCCCACGATCATGCGGTAGCCGGCGAGCAGGATGACGGCACCAAGGATCGATGCGATGAATCCCGCGCTCTCACCGTCGTGATACCAGCCGAGGGAGCGTCCGAGGAATCCAGCGATCAACGAGCCAACGACACCGATCATGATGGTGATGATCGCGCCGCCCGGATCCTTTCCCGGCATGACGAGCTTCGCGAGAGCACCGATGACGAGACCAATGATGAGCATCCAGAGAATGTGCATGACCTCGCCTCGTGCGATCGGCATGCCATCCTGGCAACCCCTCCACGCGGCGTTCAGGGGGGCGGCGCCGAGCGCATTCGCACATTGTGGGCACGCCTCGCGCTTCAACGCACTGTGGTAGCTCCCGTTCAGCAGTCCTGCGGAG
This sequence comes from Myxococcales bacterium, assembly GCA_043753855.1. Lineage (GTDB taxonomy): Bacteria > Myxococcota_A > Polyangia > Haliangiales > Haliangiaceae > JABFXX01. The sequence continues at coordinate 6,853 of JAYUVX010000035.1, forward strand.
CCCGCGCGGTTGAACGGCTCCAGCGCACCGGCTGCAGTGGTCGCCGAGCGCGGCCAGTTCCGACGATTGTCGAACACGTCCGGGCGGCCGTGGCGCGCCGAGCGTCCAGAACTGTCGTAGCCGGTGTCGCCCAGGATTGTGTCCTCGTGGCGGTGGCGAGACACATCGCAGAGGTCTGCGCGGGAATCACCGTGACCACGTCGCGAATGAACCGAGGATGATCGTCGTCCACAGTACTTTGGCGGGCGAGGATCGTGTGCTCGCGAGCTGGAACCCCCAGCGCCGCACCGCGATCGAGCAAGCGGCCGCAGCGCGCGGCGTGCCCTGGGCGGTCGGCTCGGTGGGTGCATTCGCGGTTCGCACGGAACACTACGTCGCGGACTGGAAGGCGATGTACCAGGACGTCTGCGAAGCACGCACGTGCGCGCCAGTCAGTCGGGGGAGGCCCTCGATCTGCGCAGCGCATGTCTCGATCGCCATCTCGCGGGCCTCGAAGCTCTCGTCAACGTGATGAGCGACGCCAACCTCGACGCGTTGCGTAGGGCAGGCGAGTCCGTCGATAGCCTGCCGCCTGTGTCCGACTGCGCCGATGTCCAGGCGCTGCGCCAAGTGGTTCGGCGGCCCACCGACCCGGCGAAGGCGCAGCGCCTGACCCAGCTCGACGGCGCGCTGGCCCAGGTCATCGCGCTCTATGCGGTCGGCGATGTCACGCGCGCTCTCACCCTGGTCGATACGGTGCTCGTCGAGGCGCGCGCCATCGGATATGACCCCACGCTGGCTCAGGCGCTGTACTGGCGTGGCCGCGCGATCGCGGAGCGCGATGGCGGGGCCGAGGCCGAGGCGATGTTCGAGCAGACCATGGCCGCGGCGCTCGCCGCCGGGGATGACCGGATGGCCGCCGATGCCTCCGCGCGGATGGCTCAGGAGGCTCTGTGGTCCGCTCGACTTCCGGACTTCGAGCGGTGGGCCCGCCTCGCGAACGCACTCGCGACCCGGACGCATGAGACGGATGTCGGGCTGTTCATCGATCAGCTCGGCTGCATGTCCAATCACTACTCCGGAAACGCCCTTACCCGGCTGCGCTGCCTGCGCGAGCTCACCGTGCGTCGCGATGCGATCGGCAAGCCCACCGAATGGCTGTTGACCACGCTCGGGATCGCCGCGACGGACGCCGGGGAGCTCGCCGATGCGATCCGCTGGCTCGAGCGCGGCGTGGAGCTCGCGCGCACGGAGAACGGCGCCGACCATCCGCGCACGCTCGAGATGCGCGCGTATCTCTGCCACGGTCTCAACGCGCTCGGCGACTACACGCGCAGCGCTACCAAGTGCCAGGATGCGCTGACGCGGCTGCAGAAGGTCGCTCCGGATGATCACGGCCTGATCGCTCGGCTGCAGCTGTATCTCGGGCAGGCAGAGCTCGGGCTCCGGCACACCGAGCTCGCAGGCCCACTACTCGAAGCTGCGGCCGCGAGCGAGGAGGAGGAGATCAAGCTCGATGATGCGGCCGCTCTTGGTTCGCTGCGCAAGCAGGAAGGCAAGGCCGCGGTTGCGATCGCCGAGCACCGCGCGGCGCTGGCGGACATGATCAAGACGTTCGAGAACTTCAATCCGCACCATCCGAACATCATCGCGGAGCGTCTCGAGCTCGGCTCCGCGCTGCTCGCACGTGGCGATGCCGCGGCTGCGGCCACCGAGCTCGCGCACGCGGATGCTGATGCGGATCCCGCGGAGACAAGTCCGCTCCAGCTGGCCCAGCTGCGGTACGCGCCGTCGCGTGCGCTCGTGCAGAGCAAGGGCGATCTCGCACTCGCCCGCAAGCTCGCGGCCGACGCGCTCCAGATCTACGTTCGCTCGGCACCACCGACGGCGAGGTTTCAGACCGATCGCGCCGAGATCGAGGCGTGGCTCGCGTCTCTTCAGTCGCCGGGGTGAGCGGGCGCGAGACAGCTAGGCCCGGGTGAGACCTGGTCTCGCTGAGGGATTCGCGGCGGCTGCCGACGGTCGGCGTATTACGCTAGGCCTGCGTCGTCGGGTTTGTGCCGTATCGCCTGGCAATGAGCACGCAACTTCCACCGGTCAGCGTCTTGCTCGTGGACGACCGCCCCGAGAACCTCCTCGCGCTCGAGGCGAGCCTGGAATCGCTCGGCCAGCGGCTGGTCAAGGCCCAGTCGGGAACTGCGGCCCTGCGCGCAGTGCTCGACGAGCAGTTCGCCGTGATCCTGATGGACGTGCGGATGCCGGGTCTCGACGGGTTCGAGACCATCGCGCTGCTGCGCCAGCGCGCGCAGTCACGGCACACGCCGATCATCTTCCTCAGCGCCTATCCCGAGCAGCACCAGATGCTTCGCAGCTACTCGGCGGGCGCGGTGGACTACCTGTTGAAGCCGTTCGATCCGGAATCGCTGCGGTCAAAGGTATCGGTGTTCGTCGCGCTCCGACAGAAAGAGATCGCGCTGCAGAACGCGCACGACGAGCTCGAGGCCCGCGTGGCCGCGCGCACCGCGGAGCTTGCGCAGTCCAACATCGCACTGGAAAGCGAGATCGCCGAGCGCAAGATCGCGCAGCAGCAGCTGTTCGATCTCGCACACCACGACAGTCTGACCACCCTCGCGAATCGGGCGTTGTTCATGGAGCACCTGAATGGTGCCGTGGCTCGATCGCGCCGCGGCACCAACCCCGCCTTCGCGGTGATGATGCTCGACCTCGACCGGTTCAAGGTCATCAACGACACACTGGGTCACCTCGCGGGTGATCAGCTGCTCGTCGAAGTCTCGAACCGTCTACGACGGTGCCTTCGCGAGGTCGATACGCCTGCGCGTCTCGGTGGCGACGAGTTCTCGATCCTGATCGATGGCATCTTCGGCGTGAAGGACGCCACGCGGGCCGCCGAGCGGATCCAGCTAGCGCTCACGCAGCCGTTCGACCTCGCTGGCAAGGAGGTGCTGATCAGCGCGAGCATCGGCATCGCGATGATGAGCTCGCGCTACCAGCGCAGCACCGATCTGCTGCGGGATGCGGACGTCGCGCTGTATCGGGCCAAGGAGGAAGGCCGCGCCCGGTTCCAAGTATTCGATCACGAGATGCACGGGACGGTGAGCGCGCAGCTGCGGCTCGAGTCGGAGCTCTCGCACGCTCTCGAACGTGACGAGCTCGAGCTGCATTACCAGCCGATCGTCGGCCTGCGCGAGATGAAGATCGTCGGGTTCGAGGCGCTCGTGCGCTGGCGCCACCCCACCGACGGGCTCGTCGGGCCGGGCGAGTTTATCTCGATCGCCGAAAACAGCGGGATGATCCTGCCGATCGGCCGCTGGATCGTGGAGCGTGCTTGCCAGCAGCTCGCCGCATGGGCTCCGGGGCTGACGATGAGCGTCAACCTGTCGGTGCGGCAGCTCGTGCAAGCAGATCTGGCCGCGGAGATCGAGCGGGCCGCACGCGCCGCGGGCATCGCCCCCCGGATGCTGAAGGTCGAGATCACCGAGAGTGCGATGATGCCGAATGATCCGGCGATGCAGCAGACGTTGACCCAGCTGCGAGCGCTCGGGGTATCGATCAGCCTCGACGACTTCGGCACCGGCTACTCGTGCCTCAGCTACCTGCACGACTTTCCAGTCACGACCCTGAAGATCGACCGCTCGTTCGTCTCCCGCATCGGCATGAAGTCCGAGCGACCGGAGATCGTCCGCGCGATCGTCGCGCTCGCGCACAACCTGGGGATGGACGTGATCGCCGAGGGCGTGGAGACGCCGGAGCAGCTCGAACGCCTCCGCGTGCTCGAGTGCGAGTACGTCCAGGGTTTCTTGTTCTCGGAGCCGCTCGATGCCGAGGCGGCGACCGCACTCCTGCGGCGCGGCCACATCATCGAGATCCCGAGGCCCGACTTCTCGCGGTGATCCGCACGCTCCGATGTCGCGCCGGCGCACCGCCTCGCTCGTTGACACGGGCGCACGGAGATCGCGATCGGACGATGACACTCCCGCCGGTCAGTGCTCCGATCGCCGGAACCTCGTCGAACACCGCGCCGCTTGCATCGGCATCGTGGCTCACGACCCTGGGTTCCTCTTAGCGACCGTGACGGGCGATCAGTGCGGATGGCGGCGTGTAGTTGAACCACACCCGCTGACGGCGAAACCCGGCGCGCGCGGCCTCGACGACGGTGGTCGCGATCTCCGGCTGTCGCGCGTGCTCGTCCATCGCAGCGCCGAGCTCCTCGAGTCGTGTGCCGACCGCCCGCTCGCTACCAAGCAGGTAGCAGCCGGCCGTGTGGAGCTCGTGAGGGATCGAGCGTTCGAGGTGGTCACGAAGCTGACCGTGTGCCGCCGCACTCTGTTCGACGACGTACATCCAGCCGAGCGCATCGGCGATCGATAGGAGCGGTGGGACGGCGTTGACCGGCAGCGTGCTGGTGTCGATGACGCCGAGTGCGGCGAGGTCGGACTTGAGCAGCCGGAGCTGGCTGCGCCGGCGCAAATCGAGCAGGAGTGCCAGATCCCTCACTGCACCAAACGCTGCCTCGATCGGCGCCTCGAAGCCGTAGACGCGAACCAGGTAGCTCGTGTAGCCAGCGTGGGTGCCGGGCGTACGTAGCGGTTCGAGCCGGCCCGCGTCCGCCGCGTTCTGTTGCGCCTGGGTCTCTCGCTTGATCCGACCCAGCATCCACGAAGCCATGTGCCGGGTACTGTGCAACGAGCGTGCGAGCACGTCTACTCGTGGTCTCGCCGGTTTGCGAGGTTCCGAGACGCATTCATGTCTCGCTGTGTCATTTGCGATGCAGCGCTGGTCAGCTCCAGCTCCGCACCGTTCCATCGTTGTGCGTGCGTCTGGTGTGGTGATGCTCACCGGTGTGAGCGAACGTGGTTACTGCTCATGAGGTCCTCGCCGATCCGCGATTTGCAACCGACATGCCTTCGAGCGGCTGGTCCTTGGGCGAGACAACGCAAGCACCGGCTGCCGGGAGCTGCGCGTGAGAACCGCAGCGTGCGCGTGCGCACCGATCACCGCGCACGAAGACCTGCCGCGAGGGCACTGCGGAACTCGCTCGCGGTGTGCGTCAGCCGTGCGATCTCGAGCAGGAGCTCCGACGGCGCGGCGAAGGTTCCGAGCAGGAGCAGCTGTTCGGGAACTCCGTCGATGGTGATCTGCCGCGCACCGCCGAGCAGCGCGACAAAGGCCTCCCGCGAGATGCCGGGCTGGCGGCCGCCTCGTCAGAGCTCGAGGTCGAACACGAACCGCGCGCCGACCTTGATGGTCGTGGCGTCGTCACCGTCGAGGAACGTGCGCTCCCAGGACAGGCCAATTGAGGCGCCGGGGAACACGAACCGGGTCCGCAGCCCGCGTGCCCCCACGGCGAACCCCGCGTGGATGCCGTGATCGAATGCGCCCCAGTTGCGCTCCGAGGTGCGGCCGAGCCAGCCCGCCTCGACCTCGACGAAGGCGTTGGTGAGCATGCGGCGGTAGACGACCGGTGTCACGACGTCGCCGCCGACCTCCAGCGAGGTGCGCTGGCCGAGGTCGTTCTTGGGAAATGCCGCACTCGCTCCGATCTCGACGCCCGCGAACAGTGCATTGCCATCCGCGAACACGCGGCCGAGCAGCAAGCGTCCGGCGCCTCCGAACTGGGCGTCGGTACGAGCGCCCTGGACCGACAGGATCGCCTTGCCGCCGCCTCCGAACGAAACCAGCCAGCGGCCATCGGAGATCTGTCTGCCGCGAAACGGATGCTCGGGCTCGAGCCAGAACGGACAGTCGAGCGAGAGCTCCTCCGTTCGGCCGAGCACGCGCTGGATCCGATCGAGGACGATCAGATCGCTGACCGCAGCGAGCCGCTTACCGCGAGCGCGCCACGCGATGTCGACGGGGCCACCGAGGCGGCGGATCTCGGCATCGAGCCAGGTCGCGAGCGCGCGCCGATCGAGTGCATCGACGCGGCACGCGGAGTCCATGGCCGCATTCAGCAGGCCTTCGACCTCGAACCGATCGATCCCCCAGCCGGTTGCGGCGGTGACGGTGACCTGACGCTCGAGATCGCGAAACAGCGCGCGCTGGCTGGGCTCCGCGGGCCGCGGCAGCTGGCTGCACGCCGTGGCGGTGACGGCAAGCACGGAGAGTGTACTGCGGTGGCTCAAGGCTAGATCGCCTCGATCCGCGCGGGCACGTGCTTGTGCCACGGCGTTCCTGACAGCCAGTCGCGATCCTCTGACGATGTCAGCTCGTTCGGCGGGATGCCATGGACCACCGCGAGGCCATCGTCGCCGACGTAGTCCAACCCGAGGCCATTGGGCAGGCTCGCATGGCCCGCCTGCAGCGTCTCCGTGAGCTCCACGGTGGCCACCACCGAGCCGGCCTTGGTCGTGACGCGCGCCCGACCACCATCGACGATGCCGAGCTGCGCTGCATCGAGCGGTGACAGCCGTAGCGCGCCACTCGCGTCCTTCTTGCGCCAGCTCGGATCGCGGAAGATCGTGTTCGCCGTGAAACCGCGGCGCTCCCCCGCCGACAACACGAATGGAAACGCCGCGTCGCGCGGGCCGGTCTCGGTTGCGAGCGTCGCGAGCTCGGAGAGCAGCTCGGGAATCGCGAGCCGGATCCGCCGGTCCTTGGTTTCGATCCGCCGCCAGGTCTCCTCGTAGTCGTCGACGGTGAACCTCAGGCCGGAGCGGTTCGCGAGCATCGCGTCGAACAGCTGCTCGCCGAGCGCCGGACCCACGCCGTCGAAGCCGGCGCGTTTGACCGACGGTGCGAACGCCATCGCGCACAGATGCGCGGCGCCCCACAGCGCGGCGGTGGCGGAGGCGCCCGGCGGAAGCGTGGGGCCGAGCACCTCGAGCAGCACCACCGGGGCGAGCTTCTGCAGCATCGGATTGCGCGCGCTCGCCGCGAACAACGCCGGTGCCAGCGCGGCGCGGCCGTTCGCCACGGCAGCGTGGAGCTCGGTCAGATCCTCGTCGTGCAGCACGCCGAGCGCCCGCACGAGCCGGCGATGGATCTCCGGTTCGCCGAGCGTACCCGGCAGGGGATCGAGCAGCGGCTCGCGCAGCTGGAACACATTGTTCGGGAACTCGAGGTTGAAGAACGTGGCCTCCCACTTCTCGAACTGCGACGCCGCCGGTAGCACGTAGTGCGCGAGCCGCGCCGTCTCGGTCATCGCCACATCGATCACCACCGTCAGCTCGAGCTCCGCGAACGCCGCACGCATCCGGGTGCTGTCCGCGAGCGAGTGCGCGGGATTCGCACTCTCGACGAGCATCGCGCGGAACCGCTTCGGGTGATCCGCGAGGATCTCCTCTGCGATCACGTTGCACGGCACCATGCCGCCGATGATCCGGTGACCGCCGACCGGCGTGGTGTAGTCCTTCGCGCTGCCACCGACGAGCGGCGCGATGTAGCTGTGGATGTTCATCGCCCCGCGCTTCGCAAAGTTGCCGGTCACCAAGTACAGCAGCTTCTCGAGGTACGAGTTCAGCGTGCTGTGCGGCGCCTGCTGCACGCCGAGGTCCTCGTAGGTGGCCACACCGCCGCGTGCGCTGCCGATCCGGCGCGCGACCTGCCGGACCTGGGATTCCGGAACGCCGGCGCGCGCGGCGTAGTCGGCGACCTCGATCGAACCGACCGCTTCGCGGATCGCCGCGAAGTCGTTGGTGCGCTGGTCGAGGAACGCGCGATCCACGAGATCCTCCTGCACGAGCACCGCGAGCAGCGCCGCGAGCACGAACGGATCGCCGCCGGGTCGCACCTGCAGGTGGAAGTCGGCCATCGCGGCGGTCTCGGTTCGCCGGGGATCGATCACGATCAGCGTGCGCGCGGGATCCGATGCGAGCTCCTTGAGCACCACGCGAGCGCGCGGCAGGCCGTGCGATTGCCACGGGTTCTTGCCGATGAACAGCGCGACCTCCGCATGTTCGAAGTCGCCACTGGTGTGACACCGCGGCTTGCCATAGAGCTGACCATCCACCCAGAACTCGCCGGTCTTCTCCTGCGCGAGGGCGTTGGACGAGTAGATCGAGCCGAGTGCTGCGCGGGTGGCGCGCGAGTACGCACCGCCGAGGTGGTTCCCCTGGCCGCCGCCGCCGTAATAAAAGATCGTGTCGCCGCCGTGAGTATCGCGTACGTGTGCGAGCTTCTCCGCGATCTCGCGGATCGCGGTATCCCAGTCGATCTCCTCGAACGTTCCATCGGCGCGGCGCCGCAATGGCGACGTCAGCCGACCTTTCGCATTCTGGTAGTAGTCCAGCCGCTGGGCCTTCTCGCATGCGTAGCCCTGCGAGGCGGGATGCGCCTGGTCACCGCGGATCCTCACGAGCCGCCGCCCATCGAGCACGACCTCGATGCCGCAGTTCTGGCTGCACAGGATGCAAGCGGTCTTGTGCCATCCGTCGGTCTCGCGCATGCCCACATCATAGACCTGCCCCGGTGACGGACGTATCCTCGCGCCGCGGTCTCCGATGTCCGATCGAACGCTCGTCGTCTCTGCGACCAACGTGCTGGCGCGCGGGTTCCTGCTGATCCCGACGGACCGAACGTCCCGGGCCGGCGAGCCCGTCAACGGCCTGTTCGCGGTCGCGCGCGCGATCCAGCGGGTGATGACGTTCAAGACGCCAGCACGGGCGATCGCGGTGGTCGAGACGAACGCGCCGGGCCCGGCCTGGCCCGCGATCCTGACCCAGCAGCTCGCGCCGCTGCCCGGCCTCCTGCGCACGCTCGGACTCCACGTCGTCGAGGTGCCTGACGAGGTCCACGTGGTGGCCTCGTATGCGCGTGCGGCCCTCGAGCGCGGCGACGATGTGATCATCGTCGGGGTCGACAAGCGCTACGCGCAGCTCGTGAACGATCGGCTGTGGTGGTACGACGCGAACAAGGACACTCGCTACACCGCCGAGATCGTGACGAAGCGGTTCGCGGTGCCGCCCACACAGATCGCCGAGTGGCTCGCGCTGGTCGGTGACGAGGACGCACTCCCCGGGATCGCGGGCATCGGCGCGAAGGGCGCCACCACGTTGCTCGAGACCTACGGTTCGATCGAGGGCGCGTTCGCGGCGATCGATGGGATCAAGGGCCGGCTCGGCAACGCACTGCGCGCCGGCAAGGACCAGGTGCCGCTCGAGCTCGCCCGCGCACGGCTCGATGCGCAGCGCTCGGTCCCGGTGCCGCTCGAGGACCTGGTCTACACGCTCCCTGCGGCGGCACCGCTCAACGCGCGGTTCGATCAGCTCGGATTTGCCGAGCTGCTGGTGTCCGACGGCGCGCAGCTCCAACTCGAGGTCTGCGAGACCGCCGATGCATGTCGCGCGGCGCTCGCCCGGTTCGGCACCGGCGCGGTCGCGGTCCAGGCCTTGCTCGAGGATCAGGCACCGTCGCGGCAAGCGATCGTCGGGATCGCGCTGGCGATCGGCGACGGCTCGGCGGTGTATGTTCCGGCGGCGAGTGCCGCGTGGCTCGTGCTGGTTGCGTGGTTACAGGACCCAGGTGCTCTGAAGGTCGGGCACGATCTGGTCGCGACGATCGTGGCGCTGCTCCGGATCGGGATCGAGCTCGCGGGTGTGGTCGGTGATTCTGCGTGTGCGTCCCACCTCACGCAGCCGAGCAACTGGGCGCCCCACGATCTCGCGATCGTCGCGAAGCACGTGCTCGGCCGAGCGCTGCCCGATGAAGATTCGGTGCGCGGTGTCAGCCACAAGCGCAAGACCTGGGCGGCGCTGCCGGTGGAGCGTGCGGGCGATGCGGCCGCGACCGCTGCAGATGCCTCCGCGAGGATCTGGAGCGCGCTGTCACCGGCGGTGAACCGCGGCCTGCTCGCGGAGTACCTCGAGCTCTTCGGGACCTGCGCGCGCATGGAGCTGACCGGGTTGATCGTCGATCCCGCGGCGCTCGATACGGCGGAGCAGGCGTTCGCGCAGATCGAGGGCGAGCTGACCACGCAGATCGAGGCGTTCGCGGGTCACTCGTTCAACATCAACTCGACCAAGCAGCTCGGCAGCGTGCTGTTCGAGCAGCTGAAGCTGCCGGTCGCGAGTCACACCAAGACCGGGTGGAGCACGGCCACCGACGCGCTCGAGAAGGTCGAGCACGCTCATCCGATCGTACCGCTCGTGATCCGCTGGCGCCTGCTGCGCCGCATGCGCGACAGCTGGATCATCGCGCTCCGCAAGTGCATCGACGATGACGGCCGCGTCCACTCGCGGTTCCACCCCGCCCGCTCGTTCAACGGCCACCTGGTCAACACCAACCCCGATCTCGGCCGCGTCCCTGGACGGACGCCGGAGATGGCGATGATCCGCCGGGCCTTCGTGGCGCCACCGGGCCGCGTGCTGATGTCGGTGGACTTCCATCAGCTCGGGCTCTACGTGCTCGCGCACCTGACCGGGGATCCGGCGCTCGTGGAGCCGCTGCGCAACCGCGAGGACATGCACCTGCTGACCGCGTCCGCCGTGCTCGAGAAGCCGGTGGAGGCGATCACCGCCGACGAGCGCCAGCTCGGCAAGGTCGTCAACTTCGCGACGTTCGCGGGGCAGGGTTCCAGTGCGCTCGCGCTCCAACTCGGCGTGTCCGCGCCCGAGGCGAAGCAGCTGATCGCCCGGTTCGATCGCCGCTACGCGAAGGTCCGCGCGTTCCAGGACGAGCAGCTCCGGCTCGCGCGCGAGCGCGGCTACATCGTCACGATCGCCGGGCGGCGCTGGCCGATCGGCGGCCTCGAATCGCTCGATCCACACGATCGCTCGTACGCGGAGCGTCTGGCCCGCCGCGCGACGCACGAGGGCTCGGTGTCGGATGTCTCCCGCCGCGCGCTGCTCCTTGCAGACCGTGCGCTACGCGGGGGCGGCCTCGGCGCGGTTCCGGTCCACGAGATCCTCGACGAGGTGCTGTTCGAGGTCCCCGAGGCCGAGCTCGGGGTCACCGCACGGATCGCGAGCGCGGCGATGCGCCACGCGTTCGAGCTCGAGGTGCCGCTCGTCGTCGGCGTCGAGGCCGGGACCAACTGGGCGGACCTCGTGCGCGTCATCCTCGACGGCTAGATCCACGAAACGACGCGCGATACGTGCGCTCGAGAGTGATTCGCTGGTTTGTCATGACGTTCCTTCCTTGCGCTTCTTCTGCTTGCGTTCGAGGGCCGCGCCGAATCGGTCGAGCCGAGACTCCCACAGCGCTCGGTAGCCGCCGAGCCACATCTCGAGCTCCTTGAACCGCTCGGCGCGCAGCGAGTACAGCCGGCGCGGCCCATCCGGGCGGACCTGGACGAACCCGGCCTCGTCCAGGATCCGCAGGTGACGCGACACGCCTGACTGATGGATGTCCATGGCCGTGACGATGTCGTTGACCTGCAGCTCGCCGCGCCGCAGCTCCTCGATGATCCGGCGACGAGCCGGATTCGCGAGGATCTCGAACGTCAGGTTATGCGCCATTGTGTATATACATAGTACTGCATATGAGCAGCGTTAACTGGCCGCGATGTGCCACGCGGACTGTTTCGCAGTACTGTCGCGGCCATGAAGCTCGCCGCGACGCTGTTCTCGCTGATGGTCCTCGGTTCGGTTGGTTGCAAGGACGCCCCGCCCGAGGCCTACGCGACGTACCAGGAGTGCTTCGACGACCACGTCATGAAGGAGAGCTTGCCGGTCAAGGAGGCCATCGTGGTGTGCTGCCTCGAGCACCCGATCGATGGGCACCTGATGGCGTGCGGGGTGAACAAGCCCGACTGCATCAACTACCTGACGGCGAGCTTGAACCAGACCAGCGCGAGCACCACCGACGTGATGGAAGCCTGCGCGGACTACGTCACCAAAATGTCGATGTAGGAACTCAGTGCGCGTCGCGCGGGTCGGTCGGCGGCATGGTCTCGACGATCCGCCAGTCCACCACGCTCGAGGGCTCGCGCAAGAACTCCTCCGGGTGCGGATGAGCGAGCGCGTGGCGCAGCACCTCGTCCATGTGCTTGACCGGGATCACGGCGAGCTCGGCGAGCACCGCCTCCGGGACATCTTTGATGTCCTTCAGGTTCTCCTCGGGGATCAACACGGTCTCGATGCCGGCGCGATGCGCCGCTAGGATCTTCTCCTTGAGCCCACCGATCGGCAGTACGCGGCCGCGTAACGTGACCTCGCCCGTCATCGCCACCGTCTGGCGCACCGGGATGCGGAGCAGCGCACTCGCGAGCGCGGTGCACATCACGATGCCCGCGCTCGGGCCGTCCTTGGGAATCGCGCCCTCGGGAAAGTGCACGTGGACGTCGATCTTGTTCTGGAAGTCGTTGGACAGCCCGAACGTGCCGGCGCGCGAGCGCAGGTAGCTCATCGCCGCCTGCGCGCTCTCCTGCATCACCTCGCCGAGCTTGCCGGTCAGCGTCAGCTTGCCCTTGCCGGGCACGATCGTGACCTCGGTGGTCAGCAGATCGCCGCCGAACATCGTGACCGCGAGCCCGTTGCCGAGGCCGATCTCGTCGACCTTCTCGCGGCGCGCCTCGCGGTACTTCTCGACGCCGAGCCACAGCGGCAGCTTCTCCGGCGTGACCTCGAACGCGGTGATCGCGCGATTCGCGGCGAGGTATTCCTTCGCGATCTTGCGGCACACGGTCGCGAGCTCGCGCTCGAGGTTCCGGACGCCGGCCTCCTTCGTGTAGCGATGGATGATCATCGTGATCGCCTCGTCGCTCCACGTCACCTGCAGGTCCTTCAAGCCATTGGCCTCGGCCTGTTTCTTTATCAAGTATTGCTTCGCGATCGCGAGCTTCTCCCACTCCGTGTAGCCCGGCAGCTCGATGATCTCGAGCCGGTCCTGCAGCGGCAGCGGGATCGCGTGCTGCTGGTTCGCCGTGGTGACGAACATCGTGTCGGAGAGGTCGTAGTCGAGATCGAGGTAGTGATCGTTGAACGTGTTGTTCTGCTCCGGATCGAGCACCTCGAGCAGCGCGCTCGCCGGGTCGCCCCGGAAGTCCATCGACATCTTGTCGATCTCGTCGAGCAGGAACACCGGGTTCTGGGAGCCGACCTTCTTCAGCGACTGGATGATCTTGCCCGGCAGCGCGCCGATGTACGTGCGCCGGTGGCCGCGGATCTCCGCCTCGTCGCGCACGCCGCCTAGCGATTGCCGCACGAACTTGCGACCGGTCGCGTGGGCGATCGAGCGCGCGAGCGACGTCTTGCCGACGCCCGGCGGTCCGACGAGACACAGGATCGGTCCCCGCTGCCGCGTCACCAGCGCCTGCACCGCGAGGTACTCGAGGATGCGCTCCTTGACCTTCTTCAGCCCGTAGTGTTCGGTCTCGAGGATCTGCTCGGCCTCGTTGATGTCGTGACGGTCCTCGGTCTTGTCCTCCCACGGCAGCGCGACGATCCAGTCGAGGTAGTTGCGCACCACGGTGGCTTCGGCAGACATCGGCGACATCTGCTTCAGCTTCTTGAGCTCCTTGAGGCAGCGCTCCTTCGCCTCCTTGCTCATCTTCTTCGACTTGATCTTCGACTCGAGCTCGTTGAGCTCGTTCTTGAACTCGTCACGCTCCCCGCCGAGCTCCTTCTGGATCGCCTGCATCTGCTCGTTGAGGTAGAACTCCTTCTGCTGCTTCTCCATCTGCTTCTTGACGCGAGAGCGCAGCTTCTTCTCGACCTGGCGAATCTCGATCTCGCCCTGCATCAATTCGCCGAGCCGCTCGAGGCGACGCGCGGGTGACGGAGTCTCGAGCAGATCTTGCTTGTCCTTCAGCTTCAGGGCGATGTGCGCGACGATCGTGTCGGACAGTCGGCCGGGCTCCTCGATCGTCCGCACCGAGACCAGCATCTCCGGCGGGATCCGCGTGTTGAGCTTGACGTAGTCCTCGAACACGTCCTGCACCGAGCGCATCAGCGCGGCGATCTCGCTCGCGTCTTCCTCGGGCTCCTCGACATCCTCGACGTCCGCGATCAGGAATGGCTCGCTCTGTGCGAAGCTCTTGATGCGCGCGCGTGCTCGCCCCTCGACGAGGACCTTCACCGGGCCCTTCGGGAACCGCAGCAGCTGGATGATGTGACCGACGGTGCCGATCGCGAAGATGTCATCGTCGTTCGGATCGTCGGTCTTCGCGCGGCGCTGCGCGGCGAGCAGCAACTGCTTGTCGCCGGCCATCGCCTCCTCGAGTGCGGACAGCGACTTGTCGCGGCCGACGAACAGCGGCACGACCATGTGAGGGAACACGATGATGTCGCGGAGAGGGAGCAGCGGGAGCCGGTAGCTCACCTCAACCTTGGGCCCGCGATCATCGGATTTCATGGACTGATATTTTAGGTGGGACGGGCACTTGAGCAAGAAATCAAGCGATTACGTGGCAGCGAGGCCTCGCACTGCATGGTAAAACTACCTCGCTTTGCCGCGGAGGGGTGCCGCAAACTGCTCCACGATCCTCCCTCGATCGCGATCCGCCCGTAAGCCAGGTTGCGCTCCTGCCCGATGGCATCTTCGCTGCTCCTCGTGGACGCGCGTCATGCCCTTGTTCGAAGCGTACTTGATCATCGACCAGCCGCGGCAGCGGTTGAGTCACTGGTGTGCCGTGCTCTCACCTCTCGACGAACCGAGTGCCCCCGCCCTGACCACCGCGACCGTTCACTACGATCCGACGATGGACCAGGCGCTGATCGGTCTGCGCTACGATTCGATCGCGATCGGCGAGAACGGGCTCGGCTTTCTGGTCGAGCTGGCACTGCTCGCCGAGATCGGAATGGTGCAGCCCGCCGAGCTCTCGGAGGGCGATCGTGGCCGGTTCGTAGGCGAGCGGCTCGCGCGCTGCACGATCCAGATCACCGAGCAGCGCCATGTGACCAGTGCACTCACCGAGCTGGTGCGCCGGATTCGCGAGGCGCGTGCGAGCCGACCACCGGCCACGCTGCCCGTCGCGGCTCCGCTTCTGCTTCCGTTACCCGCGCCGCTACCGCGTGCGTCCTCGCCGGTTCCGCCACCACTGCCACCGGGCGCGCTCCGGCGTCTGCCGCGCGGCGACACCTCGGACCCGCACCTGCTGGTGCAGGCCAAGGGCACGCGCGACAACCTCGGTAGCTCTCGCGCCATCGGAAGCGGTCGAATGGCGCCGGTTTCCGAGCCGCGCGCGGTCTCGCCGAACGTGATCGCGCGGAGCAGCGTGCATCGCGCGGAGACCGTCGAGATGCCTCCCGACGATGTGACTCGGCGGGTCGCGGAGTCGGTCTCGCCGGTGCCGACAGGTGCGGTGATCTACGCGCGCTACCTGCGCAGCGGGCGCTGGATGCCGATCCGGATCGGCGCGCTGAGCCTGAAGGGCGCGGCGCTGCTCGCCGGTGCGCTGCCGCGGGTCAACGATCACGTCGACGTGGCGCTGTCGTTCGGCGGCCATCGGGCCCTCGTGCGCGGCAACGTCGGGAAGGTCTCGACGACCGACGAGGTCGCGACCAGCGGCGCGTCCACGTTCTCCGTCGACTTCAAGCTCGACGATGCATCCCGTCGCCAGTTGACCTCGCTGCTGACCGCGGCGCGCGATGCGAGGATCACGATCAAGCCGCCTCCGCCGCGCGCCGCTCGCAGATTTCCGGTCGAGTGGCCTGTCGGGCTCGGGACGCCGCGCGGCGTGGTGCGCGCCGAAGCACTCGATGTCTCGCGCGAGGGCCTGTTCGTGCGCCCGCTGCA
>JAYUVX010000036.1:0-7420 GCA_043753855.1 Myxococcales bacterium
GCGTAGTCATGCGGGTCCTCCCGTCGAGTCACTGGAGATCCACGCTACGGATTCGAGGCGACTTGTCGATCCGCCCGATCAAATTTATCGTCGGGAACCCTCGGAATTTCCGGGCAAGCTCTAGGTTAGAGTGCGCCGATGAAATTCCTCCCCTTGCTGGTGTTACTGGTCGCGTGTAAGAAGGACGACAAGCCGGCGGCGCCTCCGCCCAAGGACCCGTTGCCGCCCGCGGAGACTGCGCCCGCGATGAAGCCGCCGGAGCCACCGCCTGTCGCCACACCGGACGCCGCCGTGGCTGCTCCTGTCACTGCGGCAGACCCCGCGTGCACCGAGCGGGCGACGCAGCTCGAGAAGCGGATGCGCGAGGTGGCCGCGGCGACGCCTGGGCTCATGCCTCTCGTCAAGAACGTCAATGCGCCAGAGTCAGAGGCAGGCAAAGGCTTCGACGAACGCGGCTTCGTTCTCGCCGTAGCGAAAGATGGAACTGCGTCGGTGCGGGGAGACAAGTTCAGGTCTTCCAAGGAGGCGGGACCGTGGCTCGATGCGATGAACAAGACCGGCCTCGAGAGGCTCATCATGGACGGCGGCTCGTTGCGCGACGCCAAGCTCGTGCTCTACATCTGGCCCGATCGCGACACGCCCGCCAGCACCATTGCGGAGTTGCTCGCCGTGGCGACTGAAAATGGTAGCAACTGGGTGCCGCGTCTGGTCGTCGCACGCAAGGCGGGCCCGGCCTCCGGCGAGAAGCTTGGGGCTCCCATCGCGGCGATCGCGGCAAAGGTTCCGGCGGCCGAGCCCGAAAGCACGACGTACGTCGCTGGCCAGATGAAGACCGCCGGCGGCCAGTGCTCCGAGGTGATCACGCCCTTTGCGGCAGACCCGCTCGCCGGAACGCCCGCGAAGGGGACGGAGAAGCTTCTCAAAGAGGTAACGATCGGGCTGATGAAGTGCAACTGCAAGGTCTCGAACCCCGACCTGTTCGACTGGAGCGTCGCCGCGTACTTCGGTGCGACGGCGCCAGCGCTCGCGTGGGTCGAAATGCCGATGATCGACAAGGCCGAGAAGAGGACCATCGGCAAGCTCATCGCCAAGTGAACAGGAGACATCGGCGACGACCTCACGACGGCGCTATGGGTGAGGTACGGCTCGGCGATCGCGTTCGGGAACGGTGAGACCGTCGTCGATTGTCGCGCAGACAATCGCGTGGTCACGCAGCACACAATCCAGTTCGCTCCGTGACTCCTGTGTTAGGACGCGTTCTAGCTAGGACCCATGATCGACGCCAGGTTCGTCAGGCATGCCCGCCGTTTCGTGCATCCAGGCGCGCGAGTAGAACCCTGCCACGCGACCGGAGGCGCAGTGGTGTTAGCGAATCGTCGTCGGAAAACGCTTCACACGCACCTATGGCGGGTTCGCGATCACCTGATGGGTCCTAGGGATGACCTAGGACCCATCATTTTTTAAAAAGTCGTGGCGCGAGGCAGATTTGAACTGCCGACCAAGGGCTTATGAGACCCCTGCTCTACCACTGAGCTACCGCGCCGATTGGGGCAGGAACCTAATGGGTTCATCACGCTCAGGCAAGTAGCAGCGCGCGCGTTCTGGCATAACGCACTCGCAGCGAAGCCTGCAACCTCTCAACGAAATCAGCAACATGGGTGGCGGCTCCGACGAGGATGGGCTATCGTGCCGCCGTGCTCGGGGATCGTCTAATGGCAGGACAGGAGCCTTTGGAGCTCCCTATCAAGGTTCGAATCCTTGTCCCCGAACGAATGGGGCAACCATGAGGCTCGATAAAACGTGTTCGCTGTTCTTCGCAACGAAGATCGACAGCAAGCTCCGGGAAGGCCTGGCGCTCTCGAAGCCGGGCGACAAGAAGTACTTCGACGGAACGTCGGAAGATTTTCTTCGAGTGCTCGAGATCGGTGACGAGAAGGACAAGGAGCGCTGGATCGGCAAGGTGATCAAGCCGGGTCCGGCCGTTACCGAGATCGATGACATCCAGCGCAACATCCTCTCGATCCTGCGGCGTGTGGCGCCGAACGCGCGGATCCCCCAGTCCGCGGTGAAGATCTTCGTCCTGCAAGGCGCCAACGTCAGCTCGCAGATCATCGACGACGAGCCCGAAGCCGACGAGGGCAGCGGTCCCTACATCACCTACTAGGTCGAACCCCGCCGGCTTCGGTCTCGGCCCCGTCGAAAACCGGCGTGAGACTGTCGGCGAGGGACGGGAGCGCGTCGCGCGCCGAGATCGCGATGACGCCCGCCCGCGGTGGCGGGATGCTGTCACTCACGTCGCCGTGGTGACTACGCCGGTTCGAGTGCGAGCAGCGGGTCACCTGCCGTGACATCCGCGCCGTCGGCGACCAGCACCGCGCTCACCCGGGCCCGTTCGGGTAGGTTCGCGCCGCCGTAGGTCACGCGGTTGAACGTCTTCATCACCTCGAGCAGGCACACGGTTGTGCCGGCGCCGAGCTCGTCGCCCACCGAGACGAACACCGGCTTGTCGGGCGTGGCGCGGCTGTAGAACCGACCGCTGGTCGGTGCGCGAAACACCAGCGCTGCGCCGGTGGCACCGCGATCTGCGGCGGCGGCGACCGACTCGCGGACGGCTGACGCGACCGTTGCGGTCTCGAGCACGAGCAGCACGTCGCCGAAGCCGACCGTGCGCGGGACGAGCTGCTCGGCGCTCGCGAGGCCGTGAACCGCGGGCGCGACCAGCCGCGTGCGGCGACCGAGCACGTCGAGCTCGCCGATCGTGGAGCCCTGGGTCACCAGCGAGAGCGATGCCGCCGGCAGGAACCAGCCCGGCCCGGGGCTCCGCAGCACCCAGCGATCACCATCCTGCTTCGCGAGGACCTCGATGCTCGGCTCGTGGACCCGCGTCATCGGCGACCTCCGACCAGCTCGCGCAGGTCATGCATCGACCAGATCCGCGGGTTCTTCACGCGGCGATATCCGGTGTTCTGATAGGTCATCTCGACCAGCGCCGCGAGATACAAGCGCAGCTCGCCCAGCTCGACGATCTCGTCGGTGTCGAGCTGCTTCGCCGAGACGAACGGATCCATGTCGTTCTCGATCCGCGCTTCCGTCTCGCGCATCCCGGCCTCGATCTTCGCGCGCTCCGCCGGATCGGTGGCGACGATCTGGAAATCGTCATCGAGCTTGGTGTTGAACGCGGCGATCGCGAGAGTGCGGCCCTCCATCACGGAGAGTCGCGCGAGCGTGGTCGAGAGCTGCACGATCGGATCGTAGGGCAGGCCGCTCATCGCGTAGTAGCCGGCGCCGGAGGCCTTGCGCAGCAGCACGGTGAACATTGGCGTGGTGTTCGTGGAGTTCGTGTAGATCAGCGAGCTGCCGTACGCGAGCAGGCCATGCGCCTCGGCCTCGAGGCCGATGTCGAAGCCGGAGATGTCCTGGAGCCAGATCAACGGGATGCCGTCGTCGTTGCACGCGCGCGAGAACGCGCTGATCTTGGCGATGCCGCCGCGGTACAGGATGCCGGCGGGACGCTGGCGGCCGGGATGCTCGGGATCGCCGACCAGACCCTGGCGATTGATCACGAACCCAGCGTAGAGCCCGCCGATCCGCCCGATGCCGCAGATCATCTCCTCGCCGACCTCGGGCATCACCTCCCAGAACATCGACTGATCCACGAGCCGCGCCAGCACCTGGTTCGCGTCATACGCCTCGCGGTGATCCGCCGGCAGCAATCCGGTGAGCTCGCTGGCGGGGAACCGCGGGTCGATCCCGCCGGTCGGAGCACGTCCGCTGGGCTCCGTCCGGGGAGCAGCGAGCTCGCCGCGATAGAAGTCCGCACCACTCGACGGCAAGCGCGCGACATCGCGGCGGATGCACGCGAGCAGCGTCTCGTCGTCGGGCACGCGCACATCGGCGCAGCCCGATTGATGGACGTGGACCTCGGGGCCGCCGATGTCGAGCGAGGTGATCTTCTGGCTCTTCGCGCCTTTGATCAGCGCTGCGCCGGCGATCACCATGTACGCCTGCTCGGTCATGTACACGCGATCCGAGATGATCGGCATGTAGCCGCCGCCCGCGATGCAATCGCCGAACACGCCCGCGATCTGCGGCACGCCGTGCGCCGACAGCAGCGAGTTCATCTTGAAGATGTGGCCGGCACCGCGCGCGCCGGGAAAGCTCTTGCTCTGCTCGGGCAGGAACAACCCGCTGCAATCGACCAGGTAGACTGTCGGGATCCGCAGCCGCAGCGCCATCATCTGCGCGCGCTGGATCTTCTCAGGGGTGCGCGGCCACCAGGCACCGGAGGCCACGGTGTTGTCGTTCGCGATCACCATCACCCAGCGCCCCTCGACGCGGGCGAACGCGGTGACCACGCCGGCCGCTGGTGACTTCTGATCGCCGGGGAACACCTCGCCGTAGTTGACGAACGTGCCGACCTCGAACGCGCGCGTACCCGGATCGAGGATCCGTTGCAGCCGCTCGCGCGCGGTGAGCTTGCCCTTCTTGTGAACGCGCTCGACATACGAAGGTCCCCAGCCGGCCTCGACCTCGCGGCGGCGCGCGCGGAGCCGGTCCTCGAGGAGGCCGAGCGTGGCGCGCTGATCGGCGGCCGTGCGCTCGTCGACGAGCTTGGAGAGCGGGTCGCCGATCGGGACGAGCGGAACGAACGCCATGGGGAGGCGACGCTACACCATCGCGCGCGTAACGTGCTGCGGCCGGGCCGCATCCAAACGCTATGGCCCGTCTCGAACGCACGCAGATCGTCCCTCGCCCGCGATCCGAGGTGTTCGCATTCTTCTCGGACGCCGCCAACCTCGAGGCGCTGACCCCGCCGTTCCTGAAGTTCCAGATCAAGACGTCGCTGCCGATCGCGATGGGCACCGGCACCTTGATCGACTACCAGCTGCGCCTCCACGGCATCCCGATCAAGTGGCGCACCCTGATCGAGGCGTGGGAGCCCGAGACCCGGTTCGTCGACCTACAGCTGAAGGGGCCGTACCGGTTGTGGCGGCACACCCACACGTTCGCCGACCATCCGCAGGGTACCGAGATCTCCGACGTCGTCGACTACGCGCTGCCGCTCGCCCCGCTGTCGTCGATCGCGCATCCGCTGATCAAGCGGCAGCTGAAGACGATCTTCGACTACCGCGAGCAGGTCGTCGCGCAACGCTTCGGTGGAGGCGCCGGTTATCGGGGCCAGCCGGGGATCGACCGCGTGTCGTAGCGCCCGGTGCGGAACGCCTCGCTGTTCAGGATCGCGAGGTGCATCGGGATCGTGGTCGGCACGCCCTCGACGCGGAACGCCGACAACGCCGCGATCATCCGCTCGATCGCATCGGCACGATCGGTGCCCTTGACGACCAGCTTCGCGAGCAGCGAGTCGTAGAACGGAGGCACCACGTAGCCAGCCTCGACGTGGGTATCGACGCGGATGCCTGCGCCGCTCGGTGGCTGCCATGCGGTGATCGCACCCGGGGCCGGTGCAAAGCCCGCACTCGGATCCTCGGCGTTGATCCGGCACTCGATCACGTGACCGGTCATCGCGATTGCGTCCTGCGTCCAGGCGAGCGGACGACCGGCGGCGATCTGGATCTGTGCGATCACCAGGTCCTTGCCGGTGCGTTCCTCGCTGACGGTGTGCTCGACCTGCAGCCGGCAGTTGAGCTCCATGAACCGGAGCACGTTGCCCTTCGGGTCGGGATCGAGCAGCAGCTCCATCGTCCCGGCGCCGACGTAGCCGACCTTCGCCACGGCGCGAGCGGCGGCAGCGCAGGTGGCAGCGCGCAGATCGTTGTCGATCGCCGGGGACGGGCTCTCCTCGATCAACTTCTGGTGATTGCGCTGCACGGTGCAGTCGCGCTCGCCGAGGTGCACCGCATGGCCATAGTTGTCGGCGAAGATCTGGATCTCGACGTGACGGCCGTCCTCGATCAGCCGCTCGAGGAACACCCGATCGCCGCCGAACGCCGCGCGGGCCTCCGCCTGCGCCTCGGCATACGCGGTCTCGACCTGATCCGCAGCGCGCGCGATCCGCATGCCGCGACCACCGCCGCCGTTCTCCGCCTTGAACAGCACAGGGAACCCGACCTGCGCCGCGACCTGCTTCGCATCCTCGACGCCAGCGAGCACGCCCGCCGAACCCGGGATCACATCCATCCCGGCCGCACGCATCGCCGCCTTCGCGCGGGTCTTGCTGCCCATCAGCGCGGTGACCTGCGGCGGCGGGCCGATGAACGTCACGCCGTGCTGTGCGCACATGGTGGCGAGCAGCGGATTCTCGGAGAGAAATCCCCACCCGGGGTGCAGCGCGGAGCACCGGGCTTGCACCGCGGCCTGGACCACGCGCTCGACGTCGAGGTAGCTCTGCGCGGCGCGCGCCGGTCCGAGCACCACGACCTCGCGGTCGCGGGCGTACGGCGCCTCGCGATCCGCCTCGCTGACGGCGAACACCGGGGTGATGCCGAGGATGTCGCACGCGCGCGCGACGCGCACGGCGACCTCACCGCGGTTGGCGATCAGGAGGCGATGAAACAGCGGCGGCGCCACGCACTGGACGCTATCACTTCTTGAGATCGAGGAGACAGGCCTCGGCGCTCGACACGTCGAACTTGCCGGGGGCCTCCATCGCGATCGACGACAGGACGCCGTTGTCAAACGTCAGCACGCCACGCTGGCAGCGCGGCCCCATCTGCGCCTTGTCGAGGTCGAGCTCGATACCGAGCGCCTTGGTGAAGTGGCCGCTGCCATCGGCGAGCATCACGATCTTGCCGAGCGCATCGTGCTCCTCCGCCCACGCCTTCATCACCCACGCGTCATTGACCGAGAGGCACGCGACGATGTCCACGCCCTGCGCCTTGAGGTCGGGCAGCTTCGCGACGTAGCCCGGGAGGTGCTTCGCCGAACAGGTGGGCGTGAACGCGCCGGGGAGCGAGAACACGACGACCTTCTTGCCGGCGAACAGCACCGACGGATCGACGTCCGCGCCGCCCTCGGGAGTTGCCTGCTTGATGGTGACGGACGGAACTTTCTGGCCAGCAGTGATCATGGCTCTCGGTATCACGATCAGCGTCGACACGCATTGGCCGCGAGCGTGCAGCCATGGTCGAACCGCGTACGGTCTCCGCGCAGCGTCGCCTCGGCCACCACCCATAGCGCGTCATCGCACGGCTTCGGTGTGGTGCGCTCGAGCAGCACCGCGCACGCCGGATCCATCGCCTTTGCGTGCGCGCGCAGGATCGTCTCGATGCCGACGATCACGCCCCACCGCGTGCCCTCGTGGACGAACACCGCATCGACGGGAGCGCCATCGATCTCCGCGATCTCGCTCGGTGCCTGGACCGGCTGCGCCCACCGCGCGCGCGCCTGACCGAGCGTGAGCTTCGGATCGCCGGCGAAGTGCGGGCGCACCGCGATCGCGCCTGGATGCGCGAGCCGTGTG
>JAYUVX010000037.1:0-2394 GCA_043753855.1 Myxococcales bacterium
GTTCTACTGGGATCACTTCGTGCGGATCAGCCAGGACGTGCGGATCGCGTGGCTCGGCTCGCCGGATCGTACCGGCGCGATCATCCCGACCCGCGCGAACGGCCGCTGCGATGGTTGCTTCGAGGACGTCCACCAGCTCGAGTGGTTGCCGCCGTTCCAGCCGATCGTCGGCCACTGGTGGCTGCTGCGCTCGGTGATCGCCGGCGATGACGCGGCCACCGCCGAGGCGAATGGACCGTGGCATCGCTACACGTCGACGCCATTCAACATCAAGGATGGCTACGATCGGGCCCGCATCGACTGGTGGGGCCTGCTCTGGATCCACGACTTCCCGCATACCCGCACGCTCGGCATCGTGCTGCTGGTCCTGATGCTCGTCGGGACCGGGCTTGGCATCCGGCTGTGGCTGCGTGCGCACCGAGCTACGGGAGATCCCGATCGCGAGGCTTCGCCACGTTCGCCGTCCGCGGATCCTTCGGTGGCAGGAGGACCCTAGGCGCCGCCCGGATCGACCATGCCGTTCGGCAACGTCTCGTGGTCGCCCACGGGGACGAACCCGTACGGGGCGTTGAACATCTCGAACACACCGTGGGTGATCTTGCGCGCGGGCCGTGACCGGTGCTCGAACAGCCAGTCGAACAGTCCCTGAGCGTTCAAGGTGATGCCGATGTAGCTGTGCTGGCTCTCGCGATACTTCGGGAACCCGAGCGGCTGCTCTGGCTTGTACCCGTTGGTGCCGTAGCCGACGGCGAGATCGATGAACCGGCTGATCGTCCCGTACTTGTGATCTCGCAGCGCGTGGATGCCGCCGAGGTGGAGTGCGACCAGGTAGGTCTCGCCGGTGTAGTCCTCGGCGATGTCGACGTTGCCGCCCTAGAGCTGATCGACGTACGCCTGGCTCGGCCAGTACTGCACCCGATAGTCGAACAGCTCGTCGAGCCGCGGCCACAGCGACATCGCGACCGACAGCGCCGAGCGTGTTGAACGTGAAGTCGCCGTACGAGAACTAGTTGATCCGAGGGCGCCGCGAGCGCTGGCGCGGGCGCGAGGTCGATCCACGGGTTGTTCGCTCCCGTGGCAGCAGCTGGGGCGTTGGGATCATGGCTAGAACTCTCACCAGCCGGTAAATCGCGTGGTCCGGCCATCACCGATCCGTGCAACATCGCGATCAGCAAGACGGCTGTCGCGACCCGATGCACGACGTCGCTCTTCCTGAGGGGGATGGGTGAAACACGCTCGGGACCCTCAACTTCCTGAGGTTCGGTGACGGGGGTACGGTCAATGTGGCAACCTGCGTCAACCAACTTGAGTTGTTGAGCGAATCATCATAGTTTGCCTTCACTACTCAGGGTTCCTAACCATCCCTGGGCACCCTAGCTTCCTGCCGTGAAACTCCGCCTTTCAACGCCGTCGCCGCGGAGCCCCGCGTGACCACCCACACGCTGTGGGTCATCTGTCACTGCCTGGCCGTGGTGGTGTTCGTCAACCGTTACGTCGCCGGCATTTTGTTGAGGCTGGCTCGTCACAAGACGTGGGACGAGGCGCGAGACGACTACGAGCCCACGATCACCGCGATCATCCCGATGTTCAACGAGGGCATCGCGATCCAGGAGACGCTGAAGAGCATCCTCGACTCCGACTACCCGCACGCGAAGCTCAACATCATCTGCGTCGACGACTGCTCGACGGACGATAGCTTCGAGCTCGCCAAGGAGATCGCGAAGACCTCCGGTGGCCGGCTCAAGGTCATCCGCAACGCCAAGAACCTCGGCAAGCGCCGCTCGATCATCCGGGCGACCCGGATGGCGGAGAGCGAGATCATCGTCTCGGTCGACTCCGACGTTGTCGTCGACGCCAACGCGATCCACCAGCTGATCCGCCGGTTCACCGATGATCGGATCGCGGCCGTTGGCGGCTGGGTCGACGTCCGCAACAAGCATGAGAACTGGCTCACCCGCATGCAGGTGGTGAAGTACTGGTACTCGTACTACTTCATGAAGAACCTCGAGTGGGGGTTCCGCCGCGTGATGTGCTTGTCGGGCTGCCTCACCGCATACCGCCGCGCGGTGCTGATCGAGCTCGAGCCCGTGCTCGAGACCCGCGAGGTCCTCGGCGTTCCGATCAAGTACGGCGAGGATCGGTTCCTTACCCGGCAGATCGTCAAGGCCGGCTACCTCACCACGATGACGCTCGAGGCCCGCTGCTGCACGTTCGTGCCGAACACGGTCTCCGCCTACTTCTCGCAGCAGCTCAGGTGGCGGCGCTCGAACATCGTGGACTACGCCGGCGGCGTCACGCACGTGTGGCGCCTGAACCCGGTGCTCGCGATTCACTTCTTCTCGCTGTTCGCGCTGCTGCTGGTCTATCCGATCGCGGTCGTTCGCATGCTCGCCT
>JAYUVX010000038.1:0-7389 GCA_043753855.1 Myxococcales bacterium
GGCAAGGCTCTTCCAGCGGACATCGAAGCGATCGTGCTTGGTTGTCTCGCGAAGGATCGCGATGCGCGTCCCGCCTCGGCCGCTGTGCTTCGCGCGAACCTGCTCGCCTGCAAGGACGCAGCGAGCAACGACCTGCGGGCCGCGCGGATTTGGTGGCAGACCCTACGGGCTTCGCAGAAGGACAAGCCGCGTGCGGCCGACGAGACCCGCGTGGGGCCGGCGACGATGGCCATCGATCTCGGTGGCCGGAGCACCTTGGCGCAGAAGACCCCGTGATCGGGCTACGAGCGGGGGCGGCGTTCGAGGACGATCTCGAGACGCTTCATTCGCCGGTACATCGCCTGACGGCTCATCCCTAGCTCCGCCGCAGCCTTGGAGACGACACCCTTCGCTCGCACGAGCGCTTCCTCAATCGCCGCGTGCTCGGGACCTAGCTCCTCGGTGCTTTCAACCTGCGCCGGTTCCGCATGCCGAGTCGCAGGAGATTTCTCGTCGAGGCCGAGGTCGCTGGGCTGAATCGTGCCACTCGTGCACACAAGCGTTGCCCGCTGGATCCGGTTCTGGAGCTCGCGCACGTTGCCCGGCCACTCGTGACCGAGCAGAGCATCACGTGCGGCGGAGGAGAGAATCGCCGGCGAGTCGCCGTCGACCGCAAATCCCGCGACGAATCGCTCTGCGAGCGAGACGATCTCGTCGGGTCGATCGACAAGCGGGGGTACGCGGAGCTCGATCACGTTGAGCCGGAAGTAGAGATCCTCGCGAAACGTTCCGGTGACGATGGCGCGCGACAGATCGACGTTCGTCGCGCTGATGATCCGGACGTCCACCTTGCGGGTTGCGCTCGAACCCAACCGCTCGAACTCGCCGGTCTGCAGGACACGGAGCAGCTTCTGTTGCCCGGCCATCGAGAGGTTCCCGATCTCGTCGAGAAACAGCGTGCCGCCATGAGCTGCCTCGAAGCGGCCGATTCGTGGCTTCGTCGCCCCCGTGAACGCGCCGACTTCGGCACCGAACAGCTCGGTCTCGAGTAGCTCGTCGGGTAGACCGCCCGCATTGACCTTCACGAACGGGCGATCGCGGCGCCGCGAGTTCGCCTGCACGATCTCTGCGAGCTTCTCCTTGCCGGCACCGTTAGGTCCCGTGATCAAGATCGGTGCATCGGAAGGCGCGACGCTGACCGCGAGCGAGACCACTGCATGCATGGCTTCGCTCGAGTACACGAGGCCGCACAGGTCGTGGCGAAGTTCGACACCCTGGCGCGCTCGGCGGCTACGGGCACGCGTCCGCGTGTTCTCGCGAGCGAGCTCGCGGATCTGGAGGAGGTTCTTGACCGTCGTGACTAGCTTGTGGTCGTCCCATGGCTTGGCGAAGTAGTCGACTGCACCTTCTTTGATGAGGGCAACCACCGTCTCGAGCGAGGTCCATGCCGTCATCAGGATCACGGGCAGCTCGCCATCGAGCGCGCGAATCGCACGAAACAGCGCAACGCCTTCCTCGCCCGACGTCTTGTTGGCGGTGAAGTTCATGTCCTGAACAACAACACCGATGTCTTCGGTGGCGATCAGTTCAAGCACCTCGGACGGTCCGCCGGCGACAAGCGTCTCAATACCGTGATGCTCGAACAGCACTTCGAGCGCGGTACAGATCGCACGCTGGTCATCAACGACGAGGACCTTCATGGCGCTCGCACCATACGCGATTTCATCGGTCGACCGCAAAGGTGCACTTGTATGCGAGGTCGGTCGCTACGGCTTGCTGGTTCTTGTCGAGTGGTGCCTGCCAGCGGGATCCGGCGAGGGTGCGCTGGCAGGCCTTGCCGAAACCGCGCGCTGTCTCCGAGACGACACGAGTCGTACCGACGCGACCGTCGACGAGGATCCGGACTCTGATCACCGCGGTACCCCCGATTCCCGCGACGCGAGCCTCCTGGGGATAGTTCGCGGCGAGCTGGGTGTCGAGGTTCGGGGCGCGCGGTGGCCGCGAGAGGTCACCGACGGCGACGACGCGGTCGCCGGTGCCGCCGCCTGTCGAGGGTGTCGTGCGCGTGCGCGTCGTGACCGCTGGAGCCGGAGGCCCGATCGGACCGCTGAGCGGCGAACCGTCGCCGACAGGAGAGGACCAGCTTGCCCCCTCATTGGTGAGAGTGACGCCCGAGAAGTCGGCCGGCTCGGCGGCAGCGGCCGGCCGCGGCTCCGCCGTCTCGACGGCCGGGCGAAGAGCAACGCGCTGCGCGGGAGGCCGTGGGACACGGGCCGCCGGGCGAGCGGCGACGGTTGGAGGGAGCTGTTTCGGAGACGGTAGTGGTGCCGGAGGCGGAACCGGAGTTGGAGGCTGCGCGGCCTCGATCGCGATGAACACCGGTGGGGCCGCGGTCTCGCGCACAGGTGCATCTGCCGGCGAGAGGACCGCGATGAGGGTCACGTGCGCGATGATGCTCGCCGCGACCATGACAAGGAACATGGGCGATGTCGATTCGTTCCACATCTCAACGGCGCTCGCCTTCGGGTTCGACGTTGATCGCGAACTTCGTGACCTGCTCCTGCCGCAGCACGTCGATTACATGGACCACCCGCGCGTGGGGCGTGCGCCCGTCGGCCGCGATGATCGCCTGCGGTTCGTGCTTGTGCGCTCGTGCGTCGATGATGCGTCCGCGCAGGCCGGCCTCGTCGATGGGCACGGCGTCGAGAAAGAGCTGACCGGCGGAGGTGATCGACACCGCGAACACGACGGGTGTTGTCTCGCCGGTGGCACTCCGCGGCAGCTCCATCGGGATCGTCTTGGAAACGACGTAGCTCGCCGTGATCATCATGACCACGAGAAGCACGAGGGTGATGTCGACCAGCGGCGTCACGTTGATGCCGGTGATCATGTCGTCGTCGTCGAGAGCGCGAGCGGCCATGGTGTTCTCCTTGAGTACAGGACGGGTTACGCGGGGGCGTGGAGCTGCGCGAGGAGCTCGCGACCGAGGGCATCAGCCCGCGCGAGGCGAGTCTTGATCACACGCTGGAACGCATTGAAGAAGGCGACGGCGGGCAACGCGACGAGGATGCCGATCGCGGTGGCGACCAAGGCTTCGCCAACCTCTGACATCAGTCCGGAGGTGACCTTGCCGGCACTCTGGTCAAGGAGCGCGAACGCTCGGACGATACCGATCACAGTTCCGAGCAAGCCGACAAACGGTGCGTTGGCGCCGAGCGTTCCGAGAAAGCTGAGCCGTTTCTCCATCTGCAGCTTCGCGAGCTGGGCGGCTCCGAGCATCCCCTCCTCGGCGGCCTGTGGGCCGTTCTGCGCTTGTGCGAGGCCGGCAGCCACGACCTTCGCCTCGAACGAGGCCGAGCGCGCGAGCCGGACCTTCGCCGCCTCGACGTCGCCACGCTTGAGGAGTCTCATCATGTCGATGCCGAGCGCACCGACGTGATCGCGGGTGCGAACAAGCGCGAACGTACGCTCGGTCGCAATCGCGAAACCGATGATCGAGAGGGCGACGAGCAGCCACATCACCCATTCAGCGCCGTTCATTGCGAAGTCCGTGAGTCGAGCTTGGAGGTCCATATCGAAGAGCCTTTCGGAGGTTGAGGTTCGACTTCTCCTTGTGCAGCGGCTGTGCCGAGCTAACCCCGCGTTCGATGGTCAGTTTCCGGGCGATGTCCGGCCACCTGTCCGCGACCAAACGGACAAGTGTCCGGGTGTCCGAGTGTCCGGTCAGCTGCGAGTGAGCGTCAGCTTGCCAACGTTGGCGTCGAGCGGCGCGCTTCGGTGCAGCAGGCGAGCGTGGACGGCGAGGCCGCCGCCGTCGCGGTTCTCGATCCGCAACGCGCCGCCGTGCGCTTCGACGATC
Source organism: Myxococcales bacterium (assembly GCA_043753855.1). Taxonomy (GTDB): domain Bacteria; phylum Myxococcota_A; class Polyangia; order Haliangiales; family Haliangiaceae; genus JABFXX01. Next base: position 3,839 of record JAYUVX010000038.1, read on the forward strand.
TCGCGGCAGAGCGTGAGGCCGAGGCCTGATCCGCGCTCCTTCGTCGAGTAGAACGGTACGAGCGCACTCGCCATCACCTCTGGGCTCATGCCGGGACCGCGGTCGGCGATCGTGAGCCGAACGCCGCGAGTGCCAAGCGACGTTACCGAGAGCGTGACAGCGTCGACCACCGCACCGCACTCGTTCGCGTTTTTCAAGAGGTTGATCGTCACCTGCTCGAGTTGCGCGGGATCAAACCAGCCGGGCTCTGCAGGAATATCACCCTCGAGCCGCACGGTGGGGTAAAGCGCGAGCAAGCGGTCCAAGAACGGGCGCCACTCAACGTCGACCTTCCGCGGTATCGGCAGCCGCGAGAACTGCGCGTAGCCGTCGAGGAATCCGTGCAGATGCTCAGTGCGCTCGGCGATCGTCGCGAAGATTCGTTCGAGCTTCGGAGCGAGCGGCGAACCTTCGACGACCAGCTTGCCGGTGTAAACGAGGCTCGAGATCGGTGCGAGCGAGTTGTTGAGCTCGTGGCAGAACACGCGGATCATCCGCTTCCAGGCGTCGGCCTCCTGGCGATGCAGCTCGCGCGACAGGTTCTTCACGAGGACGAGCACCATGGACTCGCCAGCGACCACGAACCGCCGCTTCGCGAGGTTATAGGTCTGGCGTTCGCCATGCGCATCGTCGACGGAGAACAGCTCGTCGCCATCGCTGAGGAGCGAGCGGCGCAGGGCATCGGGGGCACCGCCCAGCATCGCCATGAAGTTCTCGCCCTGCGGATCGCGGTTCTCGAAGAATAGCTCGCGGGCAGCCGCGTTCGCGAGCGAGATGCGGCCGACATCGGAGAACATCACGATCGCCGAGGGCGCTGCTTCGAGAGCGGCGCGAAGCAGCGCCTCCCGTTCGGCGGCGGTTGCGAGGTCGCTGCGCCGCGCGTCGGCGAGCTCGCGCGCGATCCGGAACACCTCCGCATGCTCGAAGTCGCCCGGCGCCGGTGGATCGCCACCGGTTGCGAGCGACTTGATCGCGAGGGTCAGGGTGCGTAGACGCCGTGCTGCGATCGCGTACTTGAGCGCCAGTCCGAGGAACGCGACACCGAGCGCCGCGATCAACCAGAGCGTGATGCTCACGCCGCGCTCCTGCCGGGTGGCACTGAATGTTCCAAGTGGCCCACGCTACCGCGAATAGCGGTCTCGATCACCTGACGCACAGCGCGCGAGTCGCCGCATCGACTCCGCCGCGCATGTCACGGACGACGAAGCTGAACGTCACGCGTAGCCCCTCGGCAGGGACCTCGTCTGCGCTGGGTGCGGTCCACTGCACGTTGACCGGCGAGACGAGACGCGTGTCATCGGCCTCGACGTAGGCATAGCGCTGCGAGACCTCGCCTGCGGTCGCGAATGGAGAGAGCTGGAGCTCCTCGCGCCACGGCATGGGCTCGCCATCGATAAAAAACGTCTCGCGCGCCGAGGCGTCCGTCTCGACGCCGACGAGCACGTCCTCGGAGCCAGCAGCGATCTCCCGCAGGTCGTCGCAACCTGGCTCGGTACTCGGTTCCCACGCGGATCCCGCGAGCGAGAACGGAGCGCTGGCGATGATCGGGTGGTGGTTCGTCGCGCCGTCGTGTGCGACGAAGACGTGCTGCGAGACCAGGTCCGCTAGCGAGCCATCGTCACATGAGGCCTGGAACGTCGCGGAGTCGATCACCGGCGTGCCAGTCGCGCAGATCGCGCCTAGCACTGCGAGGGTGCTTGCTTCCATATCAGCGGGGATCGCGAGCTGGATCATCGGCACGGGACCGCTCGACTCCGAGAGCGCGAAGATCGGCCCATTGCAGATTGAAAATCCGCTGTTCGTGGCGGCCGGGCATGCGGCGAGCGTCCACGAGAAGTTCGGCGTACTGCCCGGCGACGCGGTGAGCCAGGTGACGGTCGCGTGTTCGCCGGGCGCCGGCCAAGCGCGAGACGGATCGACATCGACGGTGACCTTGGCGCCCAGCACGCGATCGCGTGCGATCAGGGTGGCGGGGTCGAGGGAAGAGGTGCACGCGGTGGCCAGGAGGAGAAGGCACGGGACGAGCTTGGTCATGGTGATTTCCTTTGTCGATTCGGGTCTAGATCTCGCCCTTGATGCCAAGGCTCGGAATGAGCGGAAGGCCGGGGATGTCGCTGCGCTTCGTGTAGTCGAAGCTGTAGTCGGTGCTCTCGCGTTTGGCGTGGTTGTAGGCGTTCTGCAAATCGAGGTAGGCGGCGCACGAATGACCCGCGAGGCTGAACTGCTTCTCGACGCGGAGGTCGAGCCGGTGGAACGGCGTGTTCCGCGCGCTGTTCACCGCGCCGTACAGCGCGCGATATGAATCGATATCGGCGTCGTAGACGCTGCCGGTCACCGGGGTCTCCGGGTTGCCGGTGACAAGGCGGAACGTCCCACCTACTTCCCAGCCGCGGCCTAGCTTCACCGAGCTCGAGACCGTGAGGATGTGCGTCTGGTCGTAGTCAAACAGGCGCCACATACCGGTGTCGTTTCGCTCGCTGCGCGAGAGCGTGTAGGAGAGAAATCCAGAGAACCGCCCGCCGGGCGCCCATCGCGCGGCAACCTCGGCTCCGTAGATCCGACCGCGGCCCGCGTTGACTTTCATGCCCGACGGCGCCTCGACGATCATGTTGTCGAGGCTCTTGTAGTAGCCCTCGAGGCCGAACGACACGCGCTCGTCGACCTTGTGGTCAAATCCAAGTCCGTAGTGCATCGCCTGCTGCGTGCCCAGGCCCGGGTTACCGAAGGCGGCGACCGTTTCGTCCTCGCTGGGAGGCTGCGAAAACCGACCGATGCCGCCCTTGAACGTCGTCGCGCCGAGCACGTAGCGGCCGGAGATGCGTGGATCGACCGTCCACTTCGAGATGTCGGAGAAGTGATCCACCCGTACGCCGCCGGTAATCGCGAGCGGCTTGATCGGAGCGAGGGTGGCCTCGGCGTACGCCGCCGGCCGGAACCACGTACGGTCCTTCTCGTCGACACGTACCTCGTTGAAGCGATCAGGCATGAACCTCCGATCGGGATTGCCCTCGATTTGCGGGACATGCGGGCCCTGGTACCAGATGTCTCCGTAGACATCGTGGATGTCGAGGCCCCACCTGAGCTGCAAATACTTCGAGACCGGCGCACGCCAGTCGGCGCGGCCGAAGAACTCGACGCTGTCGATGCCGCCCTGCAGGACCTCGGAGGCATTCACGACAAAGCGGTTCGTTCCGCCGGTCAACGAGATCGTTTGCTCGATACCGGGCCAGGTGCGGTTCCAGTCGACGCGCAGGCGATGGAACTCGCCATTGACGCCGATGCGATCGCGTTCTGTCGATTCGCCGCTCGGATTGGCGATCACGACCTCGAGCCGGTCGGTGCTGCCGTATCCGATCACGCGCACCTGGTTGTTCGCGTCGGCCTTGTACACGGCCATCGCTTGCCAGTCGGTGTAGACGGGCGTTGCAGCGACCGGCGTGCTGGTCGCCCGCAGCAGAGGACCGATCCAGGCGTCGATATGACTGCGGCGTCCACCAAGTGCGAACGACCAC
>JAYUVX010000039.1:0-7374 GCA_043753855.1 Myxococcales bacterium
ATCCCGAAGAAGACGGGCGGGATGCGACGGATCTCTGCGCCGATGCGCCGGCTCAAGGCCGCGCAGCACTGGCTGCTCACGCACATCCTCGACAAGGTGCCGCTGCACGACGCGGCCCACGGCTTCCGCAAGCAGCGCTCGATCGTCAGCAACGCACGGCCGCACGTCGGCGCGGACATCGTGCTGAACGTCGATCTCAAGAACTTCTTTCCGACCCTCGAATTCAACCGCATTCGCGGCATGTTCCGCGGCCTCGGCTATGGCGAAGCCGCCGCGACGATCTTCGCGCTGATCTCGAGCGAGCCCGAGACCGACGAGGTCGACCTCGACGGTCAGACGTTCTACGTCGCCAGCGGTGCGCGCCGCCTCCCGCAGGGCGCGCCGACCAGCCCGGCGATCACCAACATCGTGTGCCGCCGCATGGACGCGCGGCTCGCCGGTGCCGCCGCCAAGCTCGGGTTCACCTACACGCGCTACGCCGACGACCTCACGTTCAGCGGCCCGAAGACCGCCGAGGCCGGCGCGATGCTCCACCGGATCAGATTCATTACCGGCGCTGAGGGCTTCGCTGAACATCCAACGAAGACGCGCGTACTGCGCAAGGGCCGGCAGCAAGAGGTCACCGGCGTCATCGTCAACCAGCAGCTCGGCGTCGATCGCGAGACGCTACGGAAGTTCCGCGCGCTGCTGTTCCAAGTCGGCAAGGACGGCCCCGCCGGAAAGTCCTGGGGCGCGTCCCCGGATCTGTTCGCATCGGTGATCGGCTACGCGAACTTCGTGCGGATGGTCGATCCGGAGAAGGGCGAGAAGTTCCTCGCACGCGCGAAGGAGCTCGCGGCGAAGCACGGATGGAAGCCGAAGAAGCGCCCGCCGCCGAAGCCGGCCACCGGCGGTGGTGGTGGTGGTGGCAGTGGTCCGCGTCCACCGACGCCGCCCGAGCCCACTCCCACGCCCGTGGCTCCCGAGCCGAGCGCACCGCCGCCGGTCAAGAAGAAGAAGTGGTGGCAGGTATTCTGATGGCTCGACGATGTCCTAGTGCAGCAGCACTGCATCCCGACGCGGCACCGTCGGTGCGCGCCTCGAAGGCCGCGACCGCATGCGACACGAGGTTCGGCCGAGCAGGACGAGGTTGTTCCCGACGTAGTGCGCCGGCTTGGCGCCGACCAGGCACGCGAGCTCGATCGAGTACGGGCGCACGAGACGCTCGCGTCGTCATCACCACTTCACGCTCGTCACCGCCGCTGTGATGGGCGAGCCGGCGCGCATCAGGCGGAGCTGGGCCGTCTGACCGATCTCGGGCGTGCCCGACGCGATCAGCAGTGCCGCGATCGGCAGCGTGAGTTGCTCCACGGAACGGCCGTTGATCGAGACGATCGTGTCGCCCTGCTGCACACCTGCGGCCTGCGCGGGCCCGCCGTCTTTCACCGACGCGACGACGAGATCCTTGTCCTTGATCTCCGTCGAGAGGCCGTACGTACCGGCCTCGCCTTCCCGCGGCGGCATGACTTCGATCGTGCCGACATCGACGCGCGCGCCTTCGGTCGTCGTGTAATCGCGCGAGCCGAGTGGGTTGAAGCCGTCCTTCGGCATGATCGCGACCCTGCCCTTGCCGACGGGGACGCGGTCGATCGTGAAGCGCCCGCTGGCATCGGTCGTCGGCGATTTGCCGGTGAGGATGTTGTTGACGGTCTGGGCGCCCACGCGGTCGCCGCCGGCGACCGCGTGGGCGCCTGCGATCGGCTTCTTGTCGAGCACGTTGACGACGATGCCGGTGACCGTTGCCCACCGGGTGAGCGCGAAATCGAGCGTCGCGGGCCCTGCAGGCACTGCAATCTTGCCTTCGGCAGTACCCGCGTCGCCGCTGACGTTGCACTTGTACTCGCCGGGCGGCAGTCGCTCGAGCGTGTACGCGCCGCTGTCGTCGGTGACGTGGCGCTCGCCGTCATCGTCTTTGCCGTCGCACCGGATGTCGTAGACCGTCACCGGCTTGTCGCCGACGATGACCTTGCCGGTGAGCGTGCCGAGCGAGAGCAGCTGGATCGTCACCGAGTCGCCCGTCTTGACGCCGGTCTTTTCTGCATGTGACGTCCCGCGCGGGCCTTCGACCTTGAGGTCGTAGGTGCCTTTGCGAAGGTTGCCGATCGTGAACTGCCCGTCGGGACTCGTGAGCACGGGCCGGCCGACGCGTGACGCGCGCGGCGCGTATTGTTCCGGAACATTCTTCATGTCGCCCTCGGGCTCGAAGCGCTTGTAGGCCGAGACCCACGAGTCGGCGGCGGGCTTCTTGTCAGGCGCGATGACCTGGCCGCGGATCACGCCGTCGTGTGCTTCGACGACCAGCGTGATGCCGCTGGTCTCCTTGCCTGCGACCAGCTCGATCTCGACCGACGCCTTCGACTTGTCGTCCTTCTTGCGGGCGTACATCGTGTACTCGTCGTCCTCGCCCGCAGCGTGGATGCGCGTCTTGCCCGCGTCGAGACCGACGAGCTTGAACGTGCCGTCGGGCTTCGATGACGTCGAACCGGTGCGGTCGGGGCCGAAGCTGATGTTCATCGGTTTGTCGTCGAGCGATTCGGCGCGTACGCGTGCACTGGCGACCTGCTTGCCGCTGGTGTCGACAACCTTGCCGGTGACGGTCGCGCGCGCATCGAGCTTCACGACGAGACCGGACTGATCGGTGTCGGCCACCGTCAGCGGCAGGTCGCCGGTTCCACCCTCGGGCGCGATCGCGTGAATCTTGAAGCTGCCGGCCGGTACGTTCTTCAGCGTGAAGGCGCCGGTCGCGTCGGTCTCGCCGTGGACGAGGATCAGCTTGGCGGCCTCCAACATGTTCGTGATGCCGACCGCGCCGGCGAGCTGGACCGTGACGTGTGCGCCTGGCGTCGGTGGCTCGACGCGACCGGCGAGTGTGGCGCCGACCGAGAGCTCGACGACGACGCCTTCGACATCCTTGTCGACGATCTCGACTTGCTTGCCGAGGTCGGGAACCGAGCCCTCACCGACCGCGAACAGCAGGTAGCTCGCCGGCTTGAGCCCGACGATCTCGAAGCTGCCATCCTGCGCGCTGGGCTCGAGTGCGAGGCCGAATGCCTTCGCCACGATCGAGAACGCTCCGAGCGTGATGCCTGGCACGGGGGTCTTGGCACCCTTGCGCACGACCATCCCCGAGATCGAATACGCGCGGTCGACGACGATGCGGACACCGTCGAGTTGCTCGCCGATCCCGAGCGACACGATCGTTGGCAATGCCGTCGCGTAACCGCGCGCGAGTGCGAACAGCTCGAGCGTGCCCGAGCCGAGGCTGCGGAGCGTGAAGTTTCCATTCTCGTCGGAGACGCCGGTCGCGTCACCATCGCCGCGGCCGCCCGTTCGGCCACCTTCGGCTCGAACGAGTGCGCCAGGCACCGGCTTGTTGCCGTCACGCGACACGACCTGGCCGCGCACGACGCCACCGGGAAGCAGCGAGAAGTCGATCGTCAGCGGTTTGCCCGCTACCTCGATGTGCTTCTCCGCATGCGTGTAGTCGTCGTGCGACGCCTCGAGCTGGAAGTCGCCGTCGGCCACCGTGATCTCGTACTTGCCCTCGGTGTTCGTCGTCACGACAAGCTCGGAGTGGCCGCTGAGATCGGGAATCTCGCCCTTCATCGCGCTGATCCGCGCGTCTGCGATCGGCCCACCGCCAACGTCGCTGACCGTGCCGCGCACGATCGTGCCGCCTTGCAGCAGCGCGATGTCGACACCGGTCTTCTGCTCGCTCGAACCGACGGTGAGCTTGCCGTGCTCGCCCGGCAGGTAGCCGCTCGCGGTGGCCGCGATCACATACGCACCGGGCATCACGCGCGGCGCGGTCCAGTTGCCGTTGGCGTCGGTGACCGCGACGAGCGTCGGCGCTTCGCTCTGGATGAACATCGCCATCAGCTCGGCCGGCGTCAGCGAGACCATCGCGCCTGCGATGCCGGTGCCGTCTTGCTTGCGGGTTACGCGACCGCTGACCGTCGCCGGCTGGACGGGACCGTTGCGATGGCTTCCGCGCAGCGCGCCGATCGTCGGCTGTGTCGCGCCAGGCGATTCTGCAGTCGTGCGCTTGTCCGAGCCACGACAACCCTTCCATGCGATGAGCACGATCGCGAGGATGATGGCGAGACCGACGAGAACGATGCGGCGCACGCCGGCATCCTACACACGGTTGCTGACGTTACCAGTGCTCAAATTGCTACGGTGACGCGGTCAACCTCGGGACGGTGACTCCGTCGCCACCGGCGCGCTCGTGAGCCGATCGAGGATCGCCGCCGGTACCCCGCCGCGCGCTGGAGCGCGACCGCGTTCGTCGACGGCGCGACGCCCGACCGGCGTCACGGCACGAGCAGCAGCTTGCCGATCCGATCGCGGGCCTCCATCGCACGGTGGGCATCAGCGCCACGCTCGAGAGGAAACCGCTCGTCGATCGTGACCGTGAGTCGACCCGAGCGCGTCAGGCCGAACAGCCGTTCTGCCCGCGCGCGGCGATCGGTTGCCGTGCGCAGTACGTTCCACAGATCTCCACCGATCAGCCGCAGCGATCGATCCATCAGGATCCGCGGATCCACGGCCGGCGGCGTTCCACCCGCCATTCCGTAGAACACGACCGTGCCACCGACGCGCGCGACCCGCAGGCTATCGAGCACCGTGGTTCCGATCGAGTCGTAGACGACATCGGCGCCCGCGGGGAATACGGCAGCGACGCTCGTAGCCCAGGTAGCGCCCGACGGGGCGACGTGCGCGGCGCCAGCTCGCCGCACGGCTTCCCGTTTGATCTCCGACGATGCGAGCCCCAGGACGTGCGCCCCGAGCGCCGTTGCGAGCTGGACGAGCAACAGCCCCACTCCGCCTGCGGCCCCGTGCACCACGACGTGATCGCCGCGCTGAATCGGGTAGCTGTCCGCGACGAGGTAATCGGCGGTCAGTCCCTGCAGCAGCACGGCCGCCGCGAGATCGTGCGAGATGTCTGCCGGAAGTGGGATCACCTGATCAGCTGGCACCGCGACCAGCTCGGCGTTCGCGCGCGGACAGTCCACGAACGCGACCGATTGTCCGATCTGGAAGCTTGCTGCATCCGCCGGATCGAGCGCTGCGATCTCTCCGGCGGCCTCGTAGCCCGCGATCCACGGGGGCTCGCCAACGAGGTGATAGCGCCCCTGGCGGCGATAGACGTCCGCGAAGTTGAGTCCGATCGCCCGGGTCCGTACGAGCACGACCCCTGGTGAGGCGTGGGGGGCCGGCAACTCGCGAACCTCGAGCACCGCAGGGTCACCGAATCGAGAGAAGGTCAGGGCTCGCATGTTCATACGATGCCATGAAGCACCGGTGTGCTCGGTCGTCGTTGCCCATGAGGCGTGTGCCGGAAAATTCGCACGCAGGGTGTGAAAGGGGGCTTGCTGGAGCCCGTCGAGAGAGGCGAGAAGGTTAGATCTACCCATGCAGCTCGCCGGGCAGACGCTCCGCGCTCTCGAGGATCTCCTCGAGAGTCGCACGCGCGCGCTCGCGGCCGCGAAGTGGATCTATGGTCCGCGTCCCTGGGGCCAGGAGCTGCCGCTCGCCGTCGATGGTCTCGGCGCCGCCGCATGGAACAAGCTCCGCACGACCTGCGGCGTGACCGACATCCGGATCGCCGGTCGATCCACGGCGACCGACGGGACGATCAAACTTCTGATGGCCGTCCACGGAGGCGCGGTCGAGTCCGTCATGATCCCCACGGCGCGCCGCTCGACGATCTGCGTGTCGAGTCAGATCGGGTGCACGCGCAGCTGTACGTTCTGCGCCACGGCGGCGCTCGGCTTTCGCCGGAACCTGCGCGCCGATGAGATCGTCGCCCAGTTCTTGATCGCGCGAGCTGTGGCGCCCGCGTCGGCTCCTGCGAAGAACGTCGTGTTCATGGGCATGGGCGAACCGATGGACAACCTCGACGAGGTGCTGACCGCCGTCGAGATCCTCACGCAGTCACCGGCACCGCAGCTGGGCCACGCGCAGGTCACCATCTCGACCTCGGGCGTGCTCCCCGGGATGAAGCGATTTCTCGCGGAGAGCAAGTGTAGCCTCGCGCTCTCGCTGAACGGCACGACGGATGCCCAGCGCGTCGCCGTGATGCGGCAGACGAAGTCGTGGCCGATCGACGCGCTGCTCGCGCTGCTGCGCGAACATCCTGACCGCGTCCACTTCATCGAATACGTGATGTTCGACGGGATCAATGACAGCGATGCCGACGCCGTCCGCCTCGTCGACCTCCTGCGCGGCGTCAACGCTCGCCTCAATCTGATCCCGCATAACGTGATCGCGGAGAGTCCGCTGCGCGCATCACCGCGCGAGCGCATCGAGGACTTTCGCCGCGTGGTGGTAGCCGCCGGCCTGCGCACGATGATCCGGTGGCCTCGCGGTAGCGAGATCGCCGCAGCATGTGGCCAGCTCGCGGGCCGCCCGAACCAATAGCGGCTGATCAACGGCTCGGTTGAAGGGTCAGCCGCATGCGTTCGGGCGCGAAGCCGCGTTCGCGCAGTCGCGCGGTCAGGGCCTCGTAGCGCGCGGCTGGCAGCTGTGGCGTGCGCGACAGGATCCAGAGCGCCGAGCGATCGGGGTTCGAGACGACGGCCCAGGGATATGGCTCGCCTGCTGGCGCCACCGCGAGGTCGACGATCCAGTAGGGCGCACGCGCGAAGCCGAAGTCGACCGAGAGGCGGGCGTTGCTGGCAGCGTCGACCACCGTCGCCTTACCCTCGATCCGTACCGGATCGCCATCGAGCGCGTCGACTCGGCACTCGTTGAGCACCGAGATCGTCGACGCATCGAGCACGCCATAGGTCGCCGTCGTCGAGACGCATCGAGCCTGAAACCCCATCGGGATCGACGCGATCTCGTACCAGGTGCCGACGTACTGACCGACCTCGACGCGGTCGACGGTGTCGCCGCTGGGTGGCTCGCCGAGCGTAGGATCGGCGCCCGCCGCGTCCGGAGTCGTCGCAGTGGTGGTGGTGTGACAGCCCGTGGAGCACCCAAACGCCGCCGCGGCGGCGATCAGATGCAAACGATAAGAGGAGTGGTTCCCGGTCATGACGGTGTTGGACGCACATTCGCGGCCACCGGTTACGCGAGCCGCCGCGATTACTCGCTCGGCGTCACGACGTATGCCCGCATTCTCGTTTTCCGACGGTCGGCCCGTCGCATCCATCGGTATCGGGTTCCGTGTACTCGACTGGCTGCACCTCCAGCCGGAGATCGGTGTCGTGTATCCGTTCAATCCAGGGGGACCCGTTCACGGGGTGGACTACGCTGCGGCGATCAGAGACGGAGTCTTGCGACCGCGTAGCGCGGCGTGAATGGCGGAGTGGAGATAAGTGAGGACAT
>JAYUVX010000040.1:0-22078 GCA_043753855.1 Myxococcales bacterium
GCGCCGCACGCGATCGCCGCCGGCGCCGACGTGATCGAACCCGCGCTCGACGTACCTTGCTTCGTCACGGTCAGCGTGCGGAGCGTGCCGATCGTGTCCGTGTCGACAGCGGTGTTGTCCGAGGTATCGGGATCGACGAGGCCGCCGGTGGTCGCGACGGACGCGGTATTGACAACCGAGCCCGTGCCCGTGCCGGTCGCGATCGTGGCATTCACCGTGTACGTCAACGTCGCCCCGACCGGCAGCGAGACCGCATCGGAGATGCTGCCGCTACCGATCGCCGTGCAGGTGCCGCCGCCCGCCGTGACGCAAGTCCACATCACGTTCGTGAGCTGCGCGGGCATCGGATCGGTGACCGTTGCGGTGCTCGCGAGCGGGCCCGCGTTGGTGACGACGATCGTGTAGGTGTCGGCCTGGCCCCAGCCGATCGCCGCGACCCCGTCGGTCTTCGTGATCCCGAGGTTCGCGTACTGTGTACCGTTGGTGACCGTCGTGTAGACCTTCGGTCCGACGAGCGCCGACACGCCCGTCGCGTAGACCGAGTAGTTTCCGTTCGTGATCTGCGTGCCCGTCGTCGTCGCGGACGGGATCGTGACCGTGATCGTGTACGAGCCCGTCGATCCCGGTGCGAGGCTCCCGAGCGCACATGACACCGTGCCGGTGCCCCCCACGCTGGGTGCGGTACACGACGCGCCGGTCGTCGACTTGTAGACCGTGCTCGGCGGCGTCACCAGATCGAGCATCGATCCGCTGGTCGTCGTCGTGCCGCCGTTCTTGTAGTTAATCGTGTACGTCACGTCGGAGCCGGCGTTCGCCTGCTGCGCGCCGGTGGCCCACGCGTACAACCCGGGGATGCCCGAGCCCACCGCGTCGATGTAGACACGACCCCAGTGGCCGCCTGCCGCACAGCCGGCGGCGACGACCAGGAGCTCCACTTGATCGCCGACGGCGAGCGAGGCATTTCCCGGCGAGATGTCGACGAGCTGCCAGTCGGTGTACCCCGCGGCCTGGCCGCTCGTGTCGGTAAAGCTCTTCCACGGCACACCGGGCTGACCGCTGGCGTTGAAGTCCTGGTACAGCGTGATCCCGGTCGTGATGTTCTGCAGCCGCACGAAGTAGTACGGTTGCTGCGTGTACGCGTGCCCCGGGTTCTCGAGCACCGGTGCGACCGCGAACCGAACGTGGACCTTGTTGTCCGTCGGATCGACATCGCCCAGGGCGACCGTCATCTGCTGCTTGAGCGAGTTCACGTTCCGGTTCGCGCCCGCGTTCGTGTCGTTCACGACTGCCGCTCGCACGCCGTACTTCGGATAACGCAGGCTTCCGGTGGCGCCGATGTCGGGGTCGACCTGACTCTCTGTCGCGCCGCCGATCACGGACGACAACGCGACGCCGCCGGCGCCGAGGCTGAGGCTCGCGAGCGTCTGCGGGTTCGGCCGGGTGTCGGTGATCCCCGGGTTGAGATAGGTGTTACGGGTCCAGCCGGTCGGCGGTGCCGTACCGATCGGATCGCTCTCGAAATCGCCGTTCGCCCACACCGGCTGCGTGGAACTACTCGTCGGGGTCTCGGGGCTGCCGGAGCAGGCAGCTACCATCATCATCACGAACAGGCGCTTCATCGAGCGTAGAGTCGGCCGTCGCCACCATCCGTAAACTCCGTCATTTTTGACGGCCGCGCGCGCAAACCATGCGTCCGTGGATCGAGGATTTCCCTACTTGGGAAGGCGGACAGCAACTGGTGTCGGTTGGTCTGACCTCCGCCGCGTCTCACAGCCAGCCGCGCGCGCCGAGGCTCGAGATCATCGTGGCCGTGGAGACGACGTAGCCGCCAATAAAGGCGACGCGGCCCCAAGTCCGGCGGAGGCGCAGACGGCGGGCGAACGCAGGATCCGCAGCCACACGGATCGCATCGCGGCGTGCGGTGATCCGCGGCAAGCGCCACCAGTACAGGTACATCATGATGCCGCCGAACCACAGCTGCGTGGCGATACCGAGCATCGGGCTCGCGAGCATGCCTGTCAGCGTGTAGCCGACCGCCGCGCTCACGGCAGCGAGAGCCGCGCGATACCCGAGTGCGATCAACTCGCGACTCTCCTCGTCGTCGAGAGCGTCGCGCAGGTACGGGCGCAGGCCGAGGAATACGCCGAGCAGGCCGCCGAACAAGCCGAGGCTCGCCCCGCCGGCCACCGAGAGGAGCTTCGTGGCGAGCGCGGCCTTGCCCGCCGTCGCACCGGTCGCGCCTGCGATCCCCGCCGCCGACGCAGCGCCCGGTGCCGCGATCGTGAGAGCGATGACAGCTGCCGAGAGCGCGACGCCCGGACCGGTCTTGCGCAGGGTGTCCCCGAGGCGGAGCAGGACGTCCTCGCGGAGTTGCGCACGCACGCGCGACAGTCGCTGGCGAACGGCGGGCTCGCTGAGTCCCAGGAGCTGGGCGAGCTGTGCGGTCGAGGCGCCCTCGCGGTAGTAGAGGGTCACGACCTCACGCGCCTCCTCCGGGAGCGCAGCGAAGGCATCATCGAATGCACGGCGCTCCTCGTCGGCGAGCAAGCGCTGCTCGGTGCTGGGGCGTGGATCGGGCACGGTTGCGAGCGCGTCGTCGGTGGCGTTACGCCGGGCCACGCGATCGCGGATCCAGTTGCGGGCACGATTGCGCGTGACCTGGCGGATCCACGGCAGGAAGCTGGCGGGATCGCGCAGTCGCGGCAGCCCGGTCCATGCGGCGAGGAACACATCCTGCGCGACGTCCTCGCTGGCGGCGACATCGCGCGTGATCGCGAGGGCCACCGCGCATACCACCCCGGAGCTCGCCGCGATCAGGCGGGCGAAGGCGTCGCGGTCGCCGCGTGCGGCGGAGCTGACATCGGGAGCGAGCCCGCGCTCGAGCTCGGCGGTGGCGAGCGCACTCACGGGTGCACCTTCGCGAGCAGCTCGCCCAGGGTGTGCTCGACGATCGCGGGATCATCGAGCATCACGAAGTGGCGCGCGGTAGCAGCGACGACGAGGCGATGATCGGGGGCTGTTGCGATCTGTGCGGCGTAGGCCTCGGGCATGCCTGGCAGGTTGCCGGCCTCGATCAACCACACGGGTGCGTGGATCGCGGGGAGCTGCGGGCGCAGGTCCGTGGTCATGATCTCGTAGACAGCCTGCGCCACGATCCGCGGATCGCTGCGGTCGGCATCGGCGGCGATGCGCTCCACGTCCTCGGGCTTCGTGATCATGCCGGCGAGCGCGGCGTTGGTCTGCTGCGTGAACTGCGCACGATCGAGGCCAGCGAGCATGGTGCGGAGCTGCGCGGCCTGCGGCTGCATATCGGTCGCGGTCGCGGTCGGATCGGTCAGCACGGGCAGGAACGGCACGCCGTCGATCGCAAGGACGCCGGCGACGTCACCGCGTGAAGCCGCAGCGATCCCGTAGGCGAGGAATCCGCCCAGTGAGTGGCCGACCAGGACGGGGTGCTCGAGCTGGTGGTCGTGGATGTACGCGAGGATCGCATCGCGCTCGACGGGCAGGAACGACTCACCCGGCAGGGCGGGTTGGCCGGCAAAGCCCGCGAGCGTGAACACGTGACAGGTGTATCGCGTCGAGAGCTGCGCGACCGCGTGATCCCACACCGCCCCGGGCGACGAGAGGCCGGGGATGAACAGGATCGGCGGGCCGTGCCCGACGGTGGTCACCCGGAATGGCACGCTGGGCGCGGTGGTGGTGGTCGACGTTGCTGGCGACGTGTGTGGCCCGCAACTGGCGACAAGGGCCACGAGCAGGACCTTTGTGGTTCGCATCATGCCAACAGGTCACGCGACCCGGCTCCCCGTGACGAACAATCGCAAGGGTTAGTTGACGTCGCCGAGGTACCCGAACGTCGCGTCACCGCGCGAAACGAGCACGTCCTCCAACCGCTTCGGATAGAACCGCACCCGATCGAGCGCCGCGATCTCGATCCACTCGGCGCCGATCTGCCTGTGATCGAGGTCGGTGCCACTGCCCGGTATGCCGCGGACGTACGTGCAGCGAAACATGAGCTCGACCTGGTGGGCACCATCAGGAGGATGCGGCCGGCGTCGATGATGAGCGCCTTCACCGAGATGCGAGGTTTCATTCGCGCAGCTTCTCGAGCATCGCTGCGCTCCGCGCCGCTCGGGTCTCGGGCTTCTTCGCCTCGGTGATCGCCCGCACATGCTCTCTCTGATGCGTGAACGCCAGCGCGTCGAACTGCTTGCGCAGCTTGGCCTTGGTGAGCGCCTTCGCGGCGTCGTCGGGCAGCTCGACGGTGCGCGTCGCGGCATCGATCGCGATCGTGGCCTCGACACGCGCGATGCAGATTTCGCCTTCGCGGGATCTTGCGTGGTTACGGGTCGGCGGGGCGGTGGAGTAGCATCCCGCGATGGGATTTCGCTGTCGCTGGCTCGCCACGCGCGGAAGGGATCGCGAGCAGTTGCTCGATCGGTTAAACTTCAAGGTCGTGGGCGAGCTCGTCGAGGAGGTCTACGACACCGGCCTCTACGCGCTCGAGGTCGATGACTGGCTCATCGTGATCGGGGACGGCTTCGATCACCGGGACAAGGTGAAGCGCGCGGAGGCTGCACGGCTCTCCGACGACGGGGACGTCGTCTACCTGGCGACCGACGACGCTGCGATGACATTCGAGCTCACCCTGTTCGGCGAGGGCCAGGAGCGGTGGTCGATCACCTACGACGGCAGCGACGGGGTCGCCGCGCCCAGCTTCGCCGGCGCCATCCCGTGGGGAGCGCGCACGCTGCTCGGAAAGCTGGAGAAGGAGCAGGCCAAGGCGGGCGGCCCGAAGGCCGACGTCGACCACATCTACGAGCTCGCGCCGGCCTACGCTATGGAGCTCGTGGGATTTCGCCACGACGAATCGCTCGGGACCGGCGACCACGTTCCGATCTGGCAGCTGGCTGCCAGGACGGGTCGTTGACGCAGCGCTGCGTCCGTGGCGCGCGATGAATCGGTTGTTCGCCGTGGTTGTCGATCCGTGACTGCATCCTTCGTCGCCCCGGTGTACGACCACCCGAGCTCCGAGGACACATGATCACGCTCTACGGCTTCCGCACCATCTTCCCCGAGGGCATCGGGGAGACCAAGGACCTCCGTGCGCAGTGGGCGCTCGAGGAGAGTGGCCTTCCGTATCGGGTCCACGGGCTCGACCACACCGCGGGCGAGCTTCGCAGCGATGCGTACAGCCGCATCAGTCCGTTCCACCAAGTGCCGGTCATCGATGACGAAGGCTTCATCGTCGCCGAGTCCGCCGCCGTGGCGCTCTACATCGCCGAGAAGGCGGGCAAGCTGATTCCGGCCGACGTCCAGGGCCGCACCCGCGTCGTGCAATGGTGCTTTGCCGCGGTGGCCACCGTCGATCCGACACTGCTGTGTCTCGACCTGGTCGAGATCTTCGACGGCAGCAACACCAAGCTCAGGGCCGACGTGAGGAAGCTCGCCGCGCACTGGCTCACCAACGTCGAGCGTCGCCTCGAGGGGCGCGACTGGATCGCGTGCGCCGACTTCACGGTCGCCGACATTCTGATGGCGTGCGTGCTTCGCGCCATTCGCAAGACGGACTTGATGGCGCCGTTCCCACGGATCACGGCGTACTACGAGCGCTGTTTCGCGCGCCCGGCATGGCAGCGCACGCTCGGGCTGTACGCCGAGCGACTTGGCGTGAACGTCGACGAGCTCCGCTGACGCGGTCGGGCGTGACCGGGAGATCCTGCTCACGCCGAGGTGCTGCACGATGGATGCGTCCCGTGCCAGGATCCCACGCGATGTCCCTCGCAGTACCGGTTGCCTCGCCCCCCTGATCGCCTGCAATGGCTCGCACTCGTCGTCGTCGGGCAGCGCCGCCCCGACGGGGAAGCGCCGCGGTGGCGACCCCATCGCCGGCCGTACCGCAGACAGCCGTCGAGAAGCCGTGTGACCTCGTCACCAAGGCGGAGGCCGAGGCGATCCTCGGCGCCCCGGTGAAGGAGCCCGTCGACCGCAGCGGAGGCTGCATGTACTTCCTCGTCACGCCGCGCCCCAACACGCTCGCCGACATTCCGTGGATGTCGGTGACGCGCAGCCACGGCACGCGCGCGAACTTCGACGCCGCGATCAAGCCGTACGAGCGCGGCACGCCGGCCACGGCGGTGTCCGGACTCGGCGACTACGCGGTCACCGCGAGCAGCTTTCTGTTCGTCTACAAGGGCGACAACATCCTGAGCATCCAGCCCGGCAACACCGAGATCCCGAACGACCAGGTCACCGCGTTCGCGACCAGGGCGCTGGGGCGGCTCTGAACGGGTAGCCTGCACGCATCATGGAACCCTCCGAGCGGATCGATGCGGACCTGCCGGCTCACACGCCAGAGACGACGCTCGCCAGCTTTGCGCACGAGCCCAGCACGCATCCGCCGCGAATCCTGATCCTCTACGGGTCGCTCCGCGAGAACAGCTTCAGCCGGTACTTGAGCGAGGAGTGCGGGCGCGTGCTCACGGCATTTGGCGCCGAGGTGCGAACGTTCGATTCCCGCGGGCTTCCCGTGTTCGATCGCGCGTCGTTTGAGCTGCCGAAGGTGCGCGAGCTGCGCGGGCTCACGCAGTGGTCCGAGGCGCACGTGTGGGTCTCACCGGAGCAGCACGGCTCGATGACAGCGGCGTTCAAACATCAGGTCGGCAACGTGGAGATCCTGAGCCGCCGCTACAGCGAACAGAAGGAACGCCGGGTCCATGGGGCCCTCAAGCCCGCGCTCGGCGTCGCGCCGAACGAGTAGCTGAGCTGCTCATAGGCGGGGGTCCAGACTAGCTTGACGACACGTAACGAGGGTGTTACGGGTTCATCCGTGGATATGGCAGCTCAGGCCCTCGCGGACGCGCGCCGCCGCGAGATCCTCCGCATGCTGCGGGACGGCGAGCTTTCCGCGGGAGCGATCGCCGGCGCGTTCGACGTCAGCCGCCCCGCGATCAGCCGGCACCTGCGGGTGCTGCGCGAGGCAGGGCTCGTCGTCGACGAGGCGCAGGGGCGCGAGCGCATGTATCGGCTCGAGCTCGGAGCGCTCGCCGAGCTCGAGGCGTTCCTCGCGGAGCTTCACGAGACCCGCGAGGCCGTGTGGGAGCGCCGCTTCATGGCGCTCGAGACCGAAGTTCACCGCACCAAGCGCGCCAAGGCGGACCACGCGCCGCGGGTGATCCGCGGCGACGACATCACCGACGACAAGAAGGAGACCGCATGAGCAAGCGAGCAACCGGCAGCCTGCGTGGCGACGATCTGATCCTGACGCGTTCGTTCAAGGCGCCGATCGCCGACGTGTGGACGACCGTCACGAAGTCCGAGCACACCGAGCGCTGGTACGGCAAGTGGGAAGGCGATGCGCGCCCCGGCAACACGATTCGCATCCAGATGCTGTTCGAGACGGGCGACTCGTGGTCGGAGGCGACGATCAACACCTGCGATGCGCCACACCACCTGGAGCTGACGACCCAGGGTGCCTACGGATCGCACCTCGAGCTCAAGCTGCGCGAGGACAACGGCACCACGCACCTCGAGTTCACGCATCACCTGAAGGACCGCAACGGACTCGGTGACTGGGGGCCGGGCTGGGAGTACTACCTGGACCTGCTCGTCCACGCGCGCGAGGGCACGCCGAAGCCGGTCTGGGACGACTACTACCCGGCGCTCAAGGCCGGCTACGTCGCGCTGGATGCCTAGATGTCAGGTCGACTCGGGACCCGACGAGCGCTCCACGAAGTAGCGAGCGCCCTCGGCATCTCGGTCCCAGTCGGCCCTCGAAGCGTAGAAGATGTGGTTCTCGATCCCTGCGCCCAGCGGCTCGTCGAGGGTGCCAGCGGTCACGTAGATGTTGTGCTCGTCCTCCTCGGCAGGCAGCGGGGTTCCGCAGGTCCTGCAGCGGGTGATCGAGTACGTCGGCCGCACCGCGTACGTGATGCGGTGATCCTCGCCGGTGAGCCAGCGAAACCGGCTGCGCGGGACGATCAGGATGGTGTTACCCATCGCCCCGCTGGTCTTGCGGCAGTTCGAGCAGTGACACATCCACACGCCATCGACCTCGTCTTCGATCTCGTACCGGAGCGCACCGCACAAACAGCTTCCCTTCCGTGACATAGCGCGACCGTACGCGCTCACCGCGGACGTCGCCACCGTTCCGGGCCGGCTCAGAGTGACTCGGCGGACGCCTGCGCGCAATTGACGCCCACGCAGTCCTCGAGCTGGATCGTCATGTGGTGGATGCCGAACTGATGCGCGAGATCGTGCTGGAGCGCGGCGAGGAAGTCCGGTGCCGCCCCGGGCCACGGGAGGACCAGGTGCGCGGTCAGCGCGACCTCCGTCGTGCTCATCGACCACACGTGAAGGTCGTGGACCTCGCGGACCGACGGCAGCGCGGCGAGGAAGCTCTCCACGGCCTCCGGATCGATGTGCGGTGGCACGGCATCGAGCAGCAAGTTGAACGCCTCGCCGAGCAGCTTCCACGTGCCGACCAGGATGACGGCGGAGACCACGAGGCTGGTCGCGGGGTCGATCCAGGACCAGCCGGTGCGCCAGACCACCAGCCCGGCCACGACCACGCCCGCCGAGACGGCGGCATCCGCGACCAGGTGGAGGAACGCGCCGCGGACATTGATGTCCTGCTTGCGGCCCCTGGCGAACAGCAGCGCACACACGCCGTTGATGGCCACGCCGATCGTCGCGACGATCGCCACCAGCCCACCATCGACAGCACTCGGGTTGCCGAGCCGGAGCACGGCCTCCCAGACCACGCCGCCGACCGCGAACAGGACGAGCCCACCATTCGCGAGTGCGGCGAGGATCGTCGTGCGGCGCAGGCCATAGGTGCGTCGAGCAGTGCGCCCGCGCCGGGCGAGCACGGTGGCGCCGAACGCCATGCCGAGGCCGAGGACGTCCCCGAAGTTGTGAGCGGCATCTGCAAGCAGCGCGGTGGAGTGGGCTGCGAGCCCGGCGACGATTCCGATCACCACGAACACGATGTTCAGCGCCATGCCGATCACGAAGGCACGGGTCATGCGATCCGGCGGCGCGTGACTATGGTCGTGATGCGCGTGCCCATGATCGTGATGAGCGTGGTCGTCGGTCATGGACACGGCGGAGTCGACCACCGATCCTGGCCATCGCCAACCTGCAGCCGGCCGAAGATGGAGATAATCGGGGTCGCCCAGCCATGAACCAGACGCTCTACCGGCGCCCCCTGCCGACCGACGCTACCGAGTTCTCGTCGCCCGCGGGTCGGCAGCTGTTCGCGGAGGCGCTCGCCGCCGGCGAGCTCGATGGCTACTTCCGGCTCGCCGAGCAGTTCCACACGCAGGCGGAGCCGGAGTTTTGCGGGCTGGGCTCCCTGGTGGTGGCGCTCAACGCGCTCGGCATCGATCCGGGGCGGCTGTGGAAAGGTCCGTGGCGCTGGTTCTCCGAGGAGCTGCTCGACTGCTGCGTCCCGCTCGACCAGGTCCGGATCCGCGGGCTGGATCTCGACGAGGTCGCATGTCTTGCGCGTTGCAACGGTGCGGCCGTGGAGCTGTTCCGGGCGGAGAGCTGTGATCTGGCTGCATGGCGCGGATCGCTGGCCTCCGCGGCGCGTGGGGAGGGCGTGCTGATCGCGTCGTACGATCGCGCGGGGCTCGACCAGACCGGCAGCGGGCACTTCTCGCCGATCGGCGGCTATCACTCGGCGCGAGATCTCGTGCTCGTGATGGACGTGGCGCGGTTCAAGTATCCGCCGCACTGGATCTCCGCCGAGCGGCTATGGCAAGCGATGCACGCGATCGATCCCGCGACGGGTCGCTCGCGCGGATGGATCGTGCTGCAGCGGCGCGCCCAGGGCGTGTCCCTCGGATTCACCCTCAATTGCGCGGGCGATGACCTGAAGGGCTTCGCGCGCCGCCTGTCGGCACTGGTCGAGGACCTCGGGCCCGCTGCTCGCCTCGATGAACTGGCGACAGCGCTCGTTCCCGTGGCGATCCACATCAGCGTCCGGGTGCCAAATAGCAGCGCTCATCAGGACGCGATCGGTGCGGCGCGCGCTGCGATCCGGAGGCTTGGCGTGTACCCGCGCGTCGAACAGGTCGTCGGCGCAGAGCGTGCCGAGGCCGTGACGCTCCTGCTGCTCGCGATCGCCGATCGCTTGGCGCCGGCGCGGCGGGACGAGCTGGTGGCGGTGGTCGCGGACGCCGAACAGCACGAGGCTCTGGCTGCCGAGCTCTCCAGCGTGCGAGCGCAGCTCGGGGCGCTGTGGACGATCACGGACGATGCCCGTCACCAACCACGGTGAGACGTGAGCACGAGGTCAGCTTGTTCGAGCCACCCGCGGTACGGTAGCGCATCGGAGGAGGGCGACGATGAAAGCAGTAACGCTTGCACAGTTCATGGT
This sequence comes from Myxococcales bacterium, assembly GCA_043753855.1. Taxonomy (GTDB): domain Bacteria; phylum Myxococcota_A; class Polyangia; order Haliangiales; family Haliangiaceae; genus JABFXX01. The sequence continues at coordinate 10,388 of JAYUVX010000040.1, forward strand.
CGACAGCTCGGCGAAGATCATCGCCGAGTGGGAGGAGTTCGCGCGCACGCACATCCGCGCCGCGAGCACGATGGACCTCACGGCGCGCCGGGACCACATCGTGGGGATGCTGGACACGATCGCGATCGATCTGGCGAGCCCGCAGTCCGAGCAGGAACAGGCCGCCAAGGCCAAAGGCGCGAGCGATAGCACGATCGGCGCCGATACCGCCGCCAACTCGCACGGCACCGACCGAGCCGCGACGGGCTTCTCGATGGTCGAGCTGGTGTCCGAGTTTCGCGCCCTCCGCGCCAGCGTCCTCCGGCTGTGGTCCGAGACGCTGCACGAGTTCACCCGCGAGGGTCTCGACGAGGTGACCCGGTTCAACGAGGCGATCGATCAACTCCTGGTCGAGTCGATGTCGCAGTACCGCGCCGAGGTGGATCGCTCCAAGGATCTGTTTCTCGCGGTGCTCGGCCACGATCTGCGCAATCCGCTCGGAGCCGTGGTGATGTCCGCGACGGTAATGATGGCGCAGGAGGGTCCGGACTGGCGACACACCAAGACCGCGGCGCGCATCGTGAACGCGGGGACGCGGATGGACACCTTGATCGGCGACCTGCTGGACTTCACCCGAACGCGCCTCGGTTCCGGGATCCCGCTCACTCGCGCCGAGGTCGACCTCGAGGTCGCGTGTCGACAAATCGTGGACGAGATCAGCGCCTATCATCCGGGGACCACCGTGACATTCGCGGCCAGCGGCGATCTGCGTGGCAACTGGGATGCCGGGCGGATCGCGCAGCTGCTCTCGAATCTGCTCGGCAATGCGTTCCAGCATGGCTCCGCGGACGCGCCGATCGACGTTCGCCTCTCCGGGGAGCCCGAGTGCGTGGTGCTGACGGTGCACAACGTGGGCAACCCGATCCCGAAGGCTGGGTTGCGGGACATCTTCGATCCGTTCAAGAAGCTCTCCATCGATTCTCAACAGGCTACCGACGCGCGCAGCGTCGGGCTGGGGCTCTACATCGTGCAGGCGATCGCGACGGCTCATCAGGGCTCGGTCGAGGTGACGTCCGACGAGCAGGGGACGACGTTCGAGGTGTCGCTGCCCCGGGCGGTCGAGCCTACGAGTGGTCCGGCAGCAGGCGCGGCAGGTCGATCGTGAACACGCATCCGGTGCCCGGAATGTCGCGCGCCGTGAGGTGACCCCCATTGGCTTCCACGGCGCGCCGGCTGATCGGGAGTCCGAGTCCCACCCCGGTTCGGTCCGCGGCGTGCTGGGTGAATGGCCGGAACATCTCGTCGAGCTTCCCCTTCGGCAAGCCGCCGCACTCGTCATGAACCTCGATGAGCACGCGCTCCACCGTGGCCGTGACGACGATGCGCACGTGACCTAGCGGGTGGGAGAACTTCAACGCATTCTGGACGAGGTTGGAGAGGGCCGATGCGAGCGTGTGCCGATCGGCCGTCACCATGATGGCAACGTCGACGGGCTCGACGGTGAACGTGTTTCCGCGGACCTTGGCGTCCAGCGCCGCCGAGATCTGGAGCTCCTGAAGAAACGCATGGAGGAGGATCGGCTCGCCGTGGACCTCGAGCCCCTCCGACAGCCGCACCTCCGCGAGCGAGCGATCGATGAGGTCGCGGAGACCCGACAGCGTTCGGTCGAGCACCGCGCCGGTTGCGCCATTGACGGCCACGCACCCGCTCTTGATGGCTTCGAACGCGAGCGTCGCGGTGTTCAGCAGGTTGCGCAGCTCGTGCGCTAGGGAACCGAGCCGCTCGTTCGTTGTCTGCATGTCCTTCGCGGCGATGACTTGATCGCGCTGGCGTCCGAACTCGGTGACCGCATCCGCGATCGCGTCGTCGAGGCAGGCGTTGAACGTCCGGAACTCGTCGACCGTGACCGGCGCCCCGAGCTCACCGGCGAGCTCGGTGACCGACTGACACAGATCGCCGTAGCCACGTACGACCTGGTCGACGGTGAAGCCGTGGCGGAGCAGCTCGTTGCCGTGCTTCCCCGCGGTGTCGCCGATCGCCTTGGCTCTCGTTCCGGGCGGGCGGTCGGCGGCGCGGTCGGTGCGCAGCGTGGTGATCAGCTGCTCGAGAAACAGCGGGATCCCGAACTCCAGATCAATCGCGGCCGGTTGGGGGACACCGCGGACGCCCACCTTCGCGCGGCAGCGCCGGGCCAATTCAACGCGATGTTCGGCCAGGAATTCGTGCAGCATAGCTCGCTCGCTCTCGCAGGTACGACAGGACGAACGCGGTCCCTCGGACGGTGTAGCACCGCACTCGTACTGCCGAAGGCGGGCGGAGATGCGGGTTACTACTTATGCGAGGCGAGCGGTGCCTCACGGTTACCGGCGATCTCCGCGATCCCGCCACCGCCCGCGCGACGTTGGCGCACACGTTCACGGGCGGGGGCGATGCCGGTCGCTGACTCCATGACGTCATCGGTGATAGAGATCGCCGCGTGTATGTCCGACCCTGAATCTACGTTCGACGCCGTCGCGGCGGCCAAGGAGCTCGACGACCTGCTCGGAGAGCCCGGAACGGGACCCGGCACCGAGGGCGGCGAGTACATCGAGAGCCTCGAGTCCGAGATCGAGGCTCTCCACGCCCTGGTCGCCCGCAACGAGGCGCTGCTGTTGCGCGCCAACCAGCGTGCGGATCAAGCGCATGCCGAGCTCGAGGCCGCGGTGAAGCGGATCGAGAACGCGTCGGTCAAGGAGCTCGAGCAGCGCACGCGCAAGCTACTCGAGAGCTTCCTGCCGGTGGTAGACGACCTCGACCGGGGCATCGATGCGGCGAGGAAGCACTCCGGATCCGCGGACGTGGTGGCCGGGCTCGAGCTCGTACGGCGGAGCATGCTGGGCCGGCTGGCCCAGTCGGGAGTGACGTCGGTGCCGGCGATGGGCGAGACGTTCGATCCGCACCTGCACGAGGCGATCGCGATGGTTGCGGTCACCGATCCGGCGCAGGACGGCAGGGTGATCGACGTGATGCGCGAGGGCTACGCGATCGGCGACCAGACGCTGCGCCCGGCGAGCGTGGCGGTCGGCAAGCACCGGCAAGTCGGCGAAGGAGGCGGCTCACCAAGGATCTGATGGCGCTCCAGGAGCGAGATCCGGGGGACGACGTGTTCGCGGTCGTCGTGCTCACGTCGTCCTTGCCGCTGGTCTCCGCGATGTTCGACGAGCTCGGCCTCGCCACCGTCGACGGCCGACACCTGGCGCTGCGCGGACATGCGGACCTCGAGGAGCGCAAGCTGTACGCGAGCGCGTTCCCCGATCTCCGTGCCGAGGAGCGCGAGCTCGCACTCGTGCAGCTCCGTCATCACAAGACCGCGGTCGTGCTCCTGCACGAGCTCGGCCACGTGCTCGGCCTCGATCACGAGATCGACAGCACGACGATCATGAACGCGACCTATTCGAACCACGCGACGGCCTTCAACGCCAAGGCACGCGAGGTGATGCTATGCGCGGTCGATCAGCGGCTGCATCGCGGTGCCACCACGATGCCCGACGGTGCGACCACCGCGGCCGCGCCGCCAGCGCCCGCACCGCGCGCGGTCACCGTCCACCATGCGCCGATCCTGATCCACGTCACCCGCAAGGCAACGACGATCGTCGACGGCAAAAGGCGATCGGGATCACCCGGTTCCAGTTCGCGTGGACCGGTCAGTAGCGCGCGTCAGACCGAGAACTGGATGTGGACCAGGCTCCACGTGCCATCCGCGGCCTTGTCGAACACGCAGAACACCGTGAACGGCACCTGATATCCGGTCTTCGCGAGCGTGATCGTCGCCGCCACCCAGCCGGTGGTCCCGCTCGGCATCAGATGTCCGATCGAGGACACCACGGTGGCCTTGCCCTTCCACGTCGCATTCCAGCCCTTCGCGAACACCGCGCCACCCACGGTCCGCTCGCCGGGCCCACTACCGATCGCGACCAGGTCCGCTCGTGTGCTGGCGTTGGCGTCGACGCCCTCGGTTGTCAGCTTCGCGAACGCCTGGCGCAGACCCGGATCGCCGGGATCGCCATCGAGCTTCGCCGCCTTCAGCGTCCCCGCCTTGGCATCGCGGTTGGTCTGCTTGTTGCCGCGCGGCTCGGTCCACGCCAGCGCTGCGATCCGCCAGCCCGCGGGTGTCTTGACCACCACGTCGCTCGCGCGCCAGGGAACGTCGCGGCCACGCGCGTTGGGCTCGAGCAAGCTGACGCTGGCCAGCTCGCTCGCCCACGCGGTCTTGCCGTCCCGCGACAGTGTGACCTGCACGGACGTGCTGGCGGTGCCGCTGTAGTCCATGGCGTGCTCCGCCACGCCGAGGAGCTTGAGGTCGTCCGCCGTCGTCACCATGCCGGTACCGATCACGGTGGTGCCCGCGGTCAGGATCTCGTCGCGCTCGGTGCTGTTCACCCCGACCAGATCGAATTGTTGCTCGACGATGTTGCGGATGGCATCGACCGGCGAGGCGTCCGCCGGGTCGAGGCTCCAGCTCACCCACCGGGTGGGCGCGGGATCGCACTCCTCGTGATAGCGGAATCCGACCTGCAGGTAGATCTGCGGCTTGATCGGATCCTTGTAGGCGCTGTTCATCATCGGGCTGTAGTGGCAGGGCGTGGGGCCATCCGCGCCCGGCATGGTTCCTTCGTTATACGGGGCGATCTGCTCGCGATGCAGCACGCCTGCGGTCTCGTGACGGAGCTGCACGACCAGCTGCTGCTCGGCGGTGGTCTGCGAATCGAGCGTCAGCACGCCGAGCTTCGTGAAGCTCGAGTCAGCATGCGAGCTCGCGGTGAGCGTCACCGGCTCGAGCGACCGGAAGCCCCGTAGCCGTGCGCGCGCCACGGCGGCTCGCACGTGAAGCTGCTTGCCGAGGTCGGGCGTACTCCAGCTGCTGCCGGCCGCCTCGGCCGTGCCCGCCTCCTCGACGGTCAGCACCGGCAGCGTGTCCACCACGGGGCCGTCCGGGAGCTCCGAGAGGACGACGCTCACCGGTTGGGGGACCATCGGCCCGCCGCCGAGGTACTCGTACCGGGCGATCTGCTTGCCGTCGGCGCTGAGCGCCGGGAGGCGCGGGATTTTGTTCGCGAACGCGATCGCGAGCGCCGACGGGTCATCGGGAGACTCCGAATCGACCGCGAGCACTCCGATCGGTGCGGCACTTCGGGCTCCTGCATCGGGCGCAGCGACCGGTGGCTGGTTCGAACCGAGGGCAGGAGGAGCCACGGGAGCCGCGTCTTCGTGCTTCTTGCAGCCGGCGACAAGCGCCAGCGCGAGCACCCACGTGCAGAGCTTCATGCGCCGACCGTATCGCGCTGTGGCTTGACAAGGCATAAGCCGCAGCTGATGGATGAAGTGTGCAGAGCGCGGTTCGGAGTGAATCGCTCCGTTGGGACATAGCCTGCGAGTTTCAGGTTTGGCAGCATGTGCGCCCCGATGACGCTGGATGTCCTTTCGACCACCGCGGGAGATCTGCCGGTCGAGCAGGTCGAGCTCGACATCGGCGCCCGCACGTACACCATCCGCCACACCGGCGTGGTGATCGATCACGACCAGGAAATAGCGTACCTGCTCGGCGAGAACGCGAAGACCCGGCCGTACGGGATCGTACTGTGGCCCGCGGCGATCGCGCTCGCCCATGAGGTCGCGTCTCGTCCACTCGCCGGCAAGCGGGTCCTCGAGCTCGGCGCGGGGACCGGGTTGCCGGGCATCGTGGCGGCAGCGCATGGCGCGCACGTGGTGCAGACCGATCGCCAGAACTTGGTGTTGCACGTCTGCAAGCAGAACGCGGAGCGGAACGGCGTCGCGTCCATCGACCATCGCATCGCGGACTGGACCGCGTGGACGGATACCGAGCGCTACGACGTGATCCTCGGCTCGGACATCCTCTACCCGCGACCACTGCATCCGAATCTGCGGCACATCTTCGACACTAACCTCGCGGCGAACGGCATCGTGCTGCTCTCGGATCCGTTCCGCGAGGCGAGCCTGCAGCTGCTCGAGGCGATGGAGGACGACGGCTGGCGGATCACCATGGACAAGTGGACGGTGGGCGTCGCGCCGCCGCCGCGAGCAGTCGGCGTGTACGCGCTGACTCGACCGTGAGCCGATGAAGCCGGGCAGTGCCCTCGCGACCTGCCGACTGGATCCACGCCGGGGGCATCTACGGTCCGAAGTCGTTCGGCCTGAGACCGTAGGCGCGCGCGCTCACGCCGCGGCGCAGCTGACCGTGACCGGGTGGGAGTGGTCAGTCGGAGTAGACACCAGCGAGATGCTGGTGTTGGCCGCGAGCATCGCGAACTGGGCGGCGGTCACGACGACGGTGTGGTTGTGGGCCGATGCACCCCGGATGCTGTACATCTTCTGGGTTCCCGCAGCGACGTCGGCCTTGGACACCACCAGCGTGTGCCCGTGATTGCCTCCGATCGCGACGAGCGTGCCGTTCATCGAGCAACTCGCCATGCCGGTGCTCGCATCGATGCCGGGGCTCGCGTCGGTGCCCGCATCGGCTGGCTTCGGTGCGTCCGACGGTCCGCCTGCGGTCGCATCCGGTGATCCGACCCCGCCGTCGTCTTTGCATGCGGCGAGCGCACCGATACCGAACATCGCCGCGGCAAAGCTCGCCGACGACCGTAGGAACTCGTTTCGGTTCATCATGCAAAGTGTAGGGGTCCGATCGGGGACATCGCATCGGCGTCCGCTGACAAGATCGCGACCCCGCGCCTCAGCACGGGTGCACATCGCGCGCACACGCGCAGGAAGCTTCCTACTTGCTACGCGGCCGGCCCTTGCCGGCGCCGCGCTGGAGGCCCTGATTCTTCACGTGGCTGTTGGTGCCGGCGCCGTTGCCGGTGTTCTGGCGTTCGCGGCGGGGCGGCAGCTGTTCCTGCCCGGGATCGCTGCCCTTGTTGCGGTCGCCTGGTCCTGGTTCACGGGGTTGGCTTTTGCGCTGGCCCTCGCCATGACCTCGGGTCGTGCACCACGTGTGCCGCGGCGTCAGCGCGGTCAGGTGTCGTGGTGGTTGGCTTCGTTCCGTCGCTCGGCGGCGGGATCGGGCTTGCCGGGGACCTCCGCATCGTGGAGCGCGGCCGGCTCGGGCTCGGCATTCGCGCGCTCGGCGTTTCCACGCGCGACCTCGTCGTCCGCGGTGAATTCGATCGGTGCATCCGGTGACTGCCCCACGGGGTCGGGCGCAGGTGCGCTGTTCGTGGACGGCGGTGTGGGGCGGGCTGATGAAGTCGACATGCCCGGTGGCCAGAGCATGCTGCGTGCCACGGACCATGAGGTCATGGCGGACCATGACCTGACATCGTGACCTCTGGTGGATTTTCGTGGAGAAGCGGCTGTCTCCACACTTCGGGCATGAGCATGCCAACCGCATTCGTGCTCCGAAGGAACTGGCTTCAGACCCTGGTCGTGTTCTGGGCACTGGTACTTCAACCCGAGGAGCCACCGGTCATGCGAGTGTCGGCTTCCGTCCAGGCGGTGGTTCCATGAGCACGAACGAGCACCCCGCGGAGCCGTTTACCCGCACGAGCATGGCAATCGCGATGGCAACCGTTGTGATCTCTTCGTTTCGCTGGAACGCGATCGTCGAGTCGGGTCCGCGGCTCGCCGAAGGCACGGTCAAGAATCACGTCACCAGCATCCTCACCAAGCTCGATGTGAGCGATCGAACGCAGGCCGCGCTGCATACCCGCGAGCTCGGCATCCACTGATGTATCGAGGAACGACGCGCGCATGTCCGCGCTCCTGCGACGAGAATGACGCCCAAAGGGTGATCGACTCGCGCTACGCGACGGACACCCAGACGCGCGAGGCCGCCGACGATCGCCAGCACGCGATCTCGAACCGCGAGCTCGAGCAACTAACGTCGGCTCTGCCGGTCGACGCCGCGCCGCGCGCGCGGCACGGAAGTCCCGCGGCTGCTGGCCGCGGATCCTGACACCACAGAGCCGGACGTTGGTCGAGTCAGGGGCGACCGGCTTCAAGGCAGCAGCCCGGGCGACTCCATCGCAGGCAGCGCGACGTCACGGACACGTTCGATCGTGAGTGCGCGTAGCGGTGGAACGATCGTGTTCTTGTCGCCGGCGGCGAGCTGTTGCGTGTAACTGACGCGCCAGGTCGCGCTGTGTTCGGGCGTGACCCACGACCCGCGCATGGTCGATCCGGAATAGCACTCGTGGACCACGAGGAAGTACGCGTAGTAGGTGTGCACGAACGGCCTGGGGTTACCTTTTTCATCCGTCGCACCACGGACCCATCAAGCATGCCGCCGCTCGCGAGCCGCGTGGCCGTGATCTCCTGAAGCTCCAGCTCGGGAGGCCCCTTGCACGCGCGTGGTTCGGCCTTGGTGGCCGCGGCAACGAGCGCGGCGCTCAGCCCCTTGCCACGCGTCGTGTCGAGGACCTTCGCGTCGGTCGGGGAGGGGGCTGCCGAGGCGGAGCCATCACGAAACACACGGCGGCAACGACGGCGCGGCGAGGTCTCATCCGCGACCAACGGCGGCGTCTCGCCGGTTATTTCGCGTCACGGAGTCGCCTCGACCGCTGAGGAGGTTGCTGGACGTGTGCCAGCCTTGCAGACACTCGTCACTGCCGGCGATCGGGGGCCCGCGCGATGGGAGCGCTCGGGTGCTATCCCCACGATGGGAGCGATCGGGAACGGCTTACCAGCCATTGCGGTCAGGACTGGGCATCTGACCGATCTGGCGTCTAAGGATTGGCGTCTGCGATCGGCACCGGCAACGCGGTAGCCGACCGTCCGAGGGCCGGACGCGATAATTGGCACGTAGCTGACGTGTAGCGAGCGGAGCGCGGCGCGGAACTTCCGGGCGGCCGCGTGTGCTCGCGGGTGGCGTAGCTCCGACTGGGATGGCCAGACGTGTGGTCTCGGTGAGACGAACGCCGCGAAGGGCTCAGCTCACTGGATTGGGATCGTGGGTGCTACTGAGGATGCGACCTTGCATGAAGTGGTATCTACAACAGCGGTCTGCACGTGATCGCTTTGTTCGCCCTCGCGCGCCACATGGATCGTTAGCTCGACGATCGCGTGGTCACCCACGGTCCGGATCGTGACCGCCGGGTCGTCACCTTCCGACTCGTCGCGGAGCACCGAGACTGTGGCGCCAGCACAGCGTGCCGTCACCTTATTCTCATGGGTCGGCGGTTGATTATCTCCGCCGGCGTCGGTCTGCTTGCGGCTCCAGGTGAGTGATCCGCCGCTGCCGAGGTCATAGGGGCTGTCGGCGGTGAGTGGCGTCGTGGTTGCGGCGAGTACGGCGTAGCCATCTTCGGCAAGCGTGGCATTCACCAAGCTTGCGGTCGGGCTGTCAATCATTGCGTCCAGCTTCACCGCAGGCCGTTGGCCACCAACGAACGCCAGACGATACGCGCCGTCAGCAGGGGTTCGTTCTCCGATGATGCATGCTGCGCTCTTGAGGCGAGCCGACCAGGCAAAGCATCCGAAGGTCGATGCTCCGGTCGCCAGCCTTGCCGCCGCGACGTCGGCGACAGTGTCGACTGTTGGCTTTGCCGTACCGGCGCCAGTCGGCGACTCCTTGCCCTTGCATGCCCCAACCACGACGATTAGAGCCAAAACGCGACCCGAGATTAGCTTCATGGTGATACCTGACGGCGAGGGTGATCTTGATGCAACAGGAATTGGCGACGTAGCAACGAATGCCGGCCCGGCGGGCTGGCATCGGTTATCACGAAGATCGGGATATCAGCGGTCGACACCAAGTTGCTATACGTTCTTCAAGTTGATCGAACCTCTGACTGAGTACTAGAGTCCGAGCTCGTACACCCAGCTCCACGCGCCGTCGGCTCCTCGGGTGAGGCAAGCGGTCCGGCCGATCTCGGTGAGAGCAGTTACGATCCCCGCGAGCCGCCAACGCGCGCTCGCTCGGCGATCGCGTGCTCACTTCGTCGACTTCACCGCGGCTCGGCTCGCCGCCTTGCCCTTACCTCCACTCGGCGTGACACCGGTCTCGTCGGCTTCGTCGTCGAGCAAAGGATCGTAGGCAACCTCGAACACGATCGAACGCGCGACAACGAGCTGCTTCTTGCCTGCGTCCCACGCCAGGACCCTCGAGTCATACTTGTCGTCAGGCTTCCCGGTGAGCTTCGATGATCCCGAAATGAACAAGACGCCTTCGGCGATCCCAGCGACTCCGGCCAGCGGATCGTACTGCTTGAAGCCGTCTGCGGACTCCTTCTCTGCACCTGTGTCGATGGTCTCGATCACCCTGCCGTCGATGAGGAGATCGACCATCCAGGTGTTGCCGTTGAGCCTTTTCTTCGCGGCGACCGTGATCGATTCGCCCGACGGCGACTTCCACTGCAGCTCGGTCCTTGTGGTGTCCGCCGAGCTGACCAGCTCTTGGTCGCTCGCGCTCGGCGCGCCGACGGGCTTCGCCGGATCGATCTTCACCGGAGCACCGCTCTGCTTCGCCGGCTCTGCGGCGGGCGGCGCCTTGCTCGAAGCGGCAGACGGTTCATGCACTGGCTTGTCCTCGGTCTTCTTGCCGCATCCACCGCACAGCGCGCACACCAAGGGCCTCGCCGCGACACGTCGAGCCATTGTCCAGGTAGAGCGTATCGGGTGCGCCGTGCGTGCGCAGCGCGCGCAGCAAGATCGCGAGCAATGTCGTCTTCCCGATCGCCATGGTGAGCCTCGAAGCGCACCCGGCGTTCTCGACGATGAGATGCGCCGGCGGCTCCCCAGATCCACTGACGGCATCTGGGGCAAGGTCGTATTCGCGTTGTGCGAGCCAGGCCAGCCCCGATAGAGTGCCCGCCGTGACGTCCGATGACCCCATGCCGTGCCCGAACGACGACACGCTCGCCGCGCTGGTGCATCACGCGCTCGTCGGTGACGAGGCGGACCGGGTGACGTCACACCTCGATGGCTGCGCGACGTGCCAGCAGCTCGTGGTCGCGGCCGTTCGCGGTGGCGTCGCGATCACGCAGCCAGGCGCGCTCGGTACGCCGAGCCTGCCCGTCGCGCGCGGTGCACCGCTCCCGATCGGCGTCGTGGTCGGGCGGTACACGCTGCGTGGGCTGCTCGGCGCGGGCGGCATGGGGCATGTGTACGAGGCCTGGGATTCCAAGCTCGAGCGCGCGATCGCCCTGAAGGTGCTGCGGCCCGAGCTTGCGGGCGCCGCGACCCTCTCCGAGCGCCTGATTCGCGAGTCGCGGATCATGGCGAAGCTCGCGCACGCGTCCGTGATCACCATCTACGACGTCGGCCGTGCTGGCGACGTGGTGTTCATCGCGATGGAGCTGGTGCGAGGACCGACGCTGGCAGCGTACGTCGCGAGTGCGCGCCCCACGTGGCGCGAGATCGTCGGGCTATTCGAGCAGGCCGGCGCCGGGCTCGCCGCCGCTCACGTCGCGGGTGTGGTCCACCGCGATTTCAAGCCCGACAACGTGCTCCTGGGGCCTGCGCACCAGATCGTCGTCACCGATTTCGGCATCGCCCGCGCGACGTCGTCGATAGATGATTTGACACCCACAACTGGCGCGACGGTCGCGGGTGACGTCCGGCTCACCGCGACGGGCACCGCGGTTGGCACGCCCGCGTACATGTCTCCCGAGCAGCTCGACTGCAAGGTCGTCGACGCGCGCGCCGACGTGTTCTCGTTCTGCGTGTCGTTGTGGGAAGCGCTGTTCGGCGCCCGTCCGTTCGCAGGGGGTTCGATGG
>JAYUVX010000041.1:0-2349 GCA_043753855.1 Myxococcales bacterium
AACGCCTTTAGAAGCGCGCTGTCCTCGGCTTCGGCTACGATGAGGGGATGGATCACCGATGCAGCGAACCAGGCGTCGAGGTTTCGGCGCAACGTGCAACCAGGGGTCGGTAATAGTAGCCGCGCTCCGTCGAGCCCGGTCGGGAACGATCGGCGCATCGCCGGTGCCAACGCGGCGGGTGCGAGCAGTGTGACCGTCGACTCGCCGAGGAGGTGGTTGTAGGCCCGGACGCTGGCATCGGGCGGCACGGGTGCATCCGCGATCACTACATCGAACGCATCCAGGGCGAGCTCGGCGAGCAGCCGATCGAAGCGATCTTCCTTGCAGGTCAATGCGATGCCACCTTCCTGGCGAAAGACCGGCTCAAGCAGCGTGCGCACGAGCAGCTTGGGCACGACGTCGGAGATGCCGACGGTCAAGCGCAACGCGCGCTGCGTCGGCCGTTCACGGAGTGTGTCGAGCATCTCCCGACCCAGGCTGAAGATCTCGTCTGCGTACTTGTCGACGACACGCCCGTTCTCCGTCATCTCGAGCTTGCGTCCGCGGCGTTCGAACAGGGCCTGGCCGAGACTGTCTTCGAGTGTCTTGATCTGACCGCTCAGCGCGGACTGCGAAAGCCGCAAGACCTTCCCCGCCGGTGCGAGCCCGCCTTCGCGGGCGACCATCCAGAAATATGGGAGGTGGTGGTAGTTCAACTACTCCATGCGGTCCACCCATCGGTTGTCGTAGCACACTTCCAAAAAACGGATGGGTGCCCTTCAAACTTGGTCGCTGTCGTCGGTGCGCACGATGGCTACAACGAGATCTGGAGGTAACTGTGAAGCTCGCCATTCCATTCAAAGCAATCGACCGTTCTGCGTCGCGCCTCGGCGACGAGGACCAGGACGACGACGTGTGGCGCGCGCCAGCCACTGCTCGGGCGGCGTCGCTCCGGCGCGCGCGAACCGCCGCGGCGATCAACGCGAGCCCGCGCGAGAGAGATGGCGTGAGTGTACAGGCCGCCGATTGCGGTCAGGCACCCCCGTTGGTCGATCGAGGGGACGGTTCGCTTCAGGAGCTGGATGCGGGTCGAGGGCCGCTGGCGGATGCGATCCGCGAGCTGGCCTTCGCAGCGTTGGCCGGTCGTGAACAGGTCCGCGGAGTGGTCGTCCAGTTCGTGACTTGCTCACGGCAGGGGCCTCGTGTGCGCGTACGTGTCTGGCTCGACACCGGCTCCATCGTCACGGTCGAGCGCGACGACGAGAACGAGTCGACTTTGCCCGTGCTCCTCGCTGCGGCGATCGTCGTCGCGGTGGAGCGGGAGAGGTCGCTGCGTGGCTCGACCAACAGGCTCCAGGAAACGCACGAACCATGAAGCTCTACGGAACGATCACGGTGAGCGTCGCGGGCGAAGAGATCCTGAAGCGGCCCCTCCCGATCGCGGTTCCGGAGGCGAACCCGACGCTTTCGCTCACCGCCGCTCTAGGGAACACGTTCCCGTTCAATATCGCGATCGGGATCCCGATCTACCTGGAGCCCGCCCGGCAGCTGTCGTGATGGATCGCGCGGTCAGCGTTGTGGTTACGATCATCGCCGAGCAGGCCCTCGAGTCGCTGCTCGTGCGTAACCTCGATGAGCTCGGTGTGACTGGCTATACGATCACGGATGCACGGGGGCGCGGGCATCGCGGAGTGCGTCGGAGTACCAGCGCCGAAGCCGGAAACATTCGCTGCGAGGTGGTCTGCACCCGGCGGTTGGCCGCGAGCATCCTCGATCACCTCGATCACCTCGATCACCTCGAGCTCGCGTACTACGAGCACTACGCCATGATCAGCTTTGTCACAGAGATCGTTGTGCTCGGGGATCTGTAGATAAACTTCTGCGTCGGACGGCTCGTCGACGATGTGCCGGGCTGAGCGCGCGCCAAAGGAAAGAGGGAGCGATTCCGCCCCCTCTTCGATCCCCTCTTCGAGCGTGACGGACGGTGTCAGTTGGTGTCGTCCGGTGTCACTTAGAGGTTTGAAATTTTTACGTCGCGCTCAATCTCCGAGGGCGATAGTCTTTGCAGACCATTGCCTTACCACTTGGCGATCTGATGGATCCCCTCGTTTTGCCGGCGTAGTGATCGAAACCGCTCCGGATTTTTCCGCGGTCAGGGTGGAATTCGGGTCTCCCGTGTCGGTTCCGACGGCATGCTGAACCGCCGAGCGATGTCGCGCTTCGTGAAGAATCCACTCCAGGTTGCCGAGACGGTCGAGAAGATCTTCGCGGATGATCTCCACGCCCGCCGCGCCTTGTCGATCGCGAACGGTGTCGTGGGGCTGCTGGACGCTGCGGTGCTGTCCATTCATGCGATCGGCCGTGGCTACG
>JAYUVX010000042.1:0-21904 GCA_043753855.1 Myxococcales bacterium
GGAGATCCACACCACCGACGTGGACCGTGTCGCGCGCGTTGGCGGCGACCGCGATCCGCCCCGCCCCATCGATCGCCACGCCGGCGACTGCATCATCGAGCTTGCCTCCGAACGACGCGGACCACTTGCGAGCGCCCGTGTGCTCGTCGAGCTCGGCGACAAACCCGTCGGCATAGGGCGCGCGCTCGTCGAATGCGGGCAGCGGGGTGCCCTGGAGCTCGGCGCCCGCCGCGAAGGTGCCGGCGACCGCGATCCGGCCGTCGCGCGCGTCCACGCCCTGCACCGCGTCCGCGCCGAGCCCGCCGACGCGCACCAGCCACGTCGGCTGACCGGTCGCGCCTAGTCGCGCGATGAATCCATCCGACTTGCCTGCGCTCGACACCACCGACGCCGCGATCCGAAGCGTTCCGCTGAAGGTTCCGCCGACCACGACGCCCTCGGAGGTGGCGGCGAGCGACGAGATCGTGGCCCACTCGCTCGACTCGATCGGCATGGTCCAGCGCGTCCCGCCGGTGGCCGCATCGAGCGCGACCACGACCGCGCCCGGCTCTCCACGGATCGGACGGTCGGCGAGCCTGCCGGTCCCGGTCAGGCTCGCGAACACGAGTGGCGCATGCACTGCGATCGCGCTGCAGCGTCCCGCGAGCTTGGCGGTCCAGATGATGCTGACACCGCGGCGCGCCTCGATCAGCGACACATCGGCGGCGGCCACGGCAGCGAACGTGCTGATGCCGTCGCTCGCTGCGCCGCGCAGCGACATTCCGTCGCGCCCGATCTCGAGCGTCGACGGATCGACATCCCGGTCACGCGGACGGTGCGGACCCGGGCAGCCTGCGAGCGTAACGGTCGCACCGACGGCGAACGCGATCGCTCGCAACATGTACAGCGTCTCGAGCTAGAACTTCTCGCCGCGAGTACGCAGCTCGGCGAGCACGGTCGGCAGACCGAGCTTGTCGATCCGACGCATCCCGCGCGCGGACACCTTGAGGGTGATCCAGCGCTTCTCATCCTCGAGCCAGAACCTCTTGTTCATGAGGTTCACCTCGAAGCGCCGCTTGGTGTGGCGGTTCGAGTGACTGACATTGGAGCCGACGAGCGGCCGCTTCCCGGTGACCTGACAAACACGCGACATCGCACGTCTCCTTAGATCTTCGACTCTTTGAATTCGACGTGCTTGCGAACGACAGGGTCGTACTTCTTGAGTACGAGCTTGTCGGGCGTACGCTTGCGGTTCTTCGACGTCGTGTAGAAGAAGCCGGTGTCGGCGGTCGACACGAGCCGGATCAGCTCGCGTCCTGATTTACCTTTTTTGGCCATAACGAAACTCCGGGAGGCCGGACTTATGCCATGGGAACCGCGAACATGGCAAGCGCCACGTCGCGCTAGTCCTCATCCTCGGAATCACCCGAGGATTCCGCAGGCGTACCTCCCTCGGAAGAGAGCCGGGTCGGGCTGCCATCGGCCGCTGCAACCCCTGGCAATGTCGTGGTCTTTCGCTTGGCGCGGCGACCCTCGATCGCCATCGCGAGGATGGTCATGTCGTCGCCCTGGGCCTGGTCGGCGGTGTGACTGTCGAGATCGGCGAGGATCGCCTTGATCGCGTCCTCCGCGGTCCCGCGCGCCGTCCGCACCCGCCGGGACAGCCGCGACAGGCCGTACTCGTTGCCGTGGACATCGCGTGCTTCGAGGATGCCGTCCGACACCATGATGAGCATGTCACCCGCCAGCAGCTGGACCCGCGCCTCGCCGGCATCGAGCTCGGGGGTCACGCCCAGCGGTGGAGTGTGGGCGCGCTCGGCCTGCAGCGGGAACACTCGATCACCGCGGCGCAGCAGCGGCACGCAATGGCCAGCATTGGTGAAGAGCAGGGTGCGGTTCTCCAGATCATAGATGCAGTAGACCAGCGTGGCGAACATCCCGTCGTCGCCGAGTCCCACGATCTCCTGGTTGACCCGGCGGAGCAGGCGCGCCGGCGTGCGAGCGATCGCGGCGCGCGAGCGGAGCTCCGAGGTCAACCGCGCCATGTAGAGCGCGGCGCTGATCGCCTTGCCCGCGACATCGCCGACCGCGAGACCGAGGTGGGAGGGGTCGTGCCAGATGAAGTCGTAGAAGTCGCCGCCGATCTGATAGGCGGGCTCGTAGTGCACCGCGAAGTCGAGGCCCACGACATCGGGCACGTTCGCCGGCAACAGACTGCGCTGGATCTGCCGGGCCACCCGCAGATCGCGCTCGAGCTTCTCGCGGCGCCCGAGTTGCGCCTGCACGCGGGTGGCGTGGATCGCGAGGCCGGCCTGGGTCGCCACGGCCTGCAGCAGGTCCACATCCTCCTGGCGGAACCCGACGCGCTTGCTCTCGACGTAGACCACGCCGTAGTGAGTGCCGTGATAGATGAGCGGCGCGCCCATCCGCATCCCGATGCCTTCCTTCTCCTCGTCGCTGGAGAGCCCGACCTGCGAGTCACCGAGCAGCACGCCGCGGCGATCACTGATGACGTGCTGGATAATCGTGCCGGGTACGCGGAGATTGCCGCCGAAGCCCTTCGTCAACGCGTCGGAGGCGGCCGGCCCGGTGACCGGAGCCGCGTCGCGGACCAGCGGCTCGCGGTGGCGCTGGACCTGGACACGCAGCTCGCCGGTGCGCTCGTCCTCGACCAGCACGCCGACGTCCTGTGCTTGCGGGAACAGCTCGAGCAGCGCCTCCACGATCTTCTGGAGCAGCGTCTCGGCGTTGTCCGAGGACGCGGTGGCATGCAGCACCTGGGTGAGCGCGTCGAGCTTGCGCTCGATCAGCCGCACTGCGCGCTGGTCGGAGATGCTGATCATGCCGGAGCTGATGAGGGGCATCCGGCTGGCTCCGGAGTCCTCGCGGCTCTTGATCAGATTGGTGGCGCCGCCGACCTCGATCAGCGTCACCGCATTGCCCTCCGGAAACCGCGGCTCCGGAGTGGTATCGCGTGATTCGACCCGGATCTTGTTGTTCGCGATCGTAATCTCGTCGTCGTGCTTGATCGGCGAGGACTGCTGGACGCGCACGCCGTTGACGTAGGTGCCGTTGTTGGACCCGAGATCCTCGAGCGTCCACTGCTCGCCGTCCTTCCACAGCCGTGCGTGCTGCCGCGATACGCGCATGTCGGGAACGAAGATCTGGCAGTCGGACCGCCGCCCGATCACGTACTCGCCCTCGCCGAGCTTGTACCTGCGCCCGGCGATCGGACCGGCAAGGAACACGAGCGAGGGCATGATCCTCCGCTTAGTAGCACAGCTTGACGGCCCCAACGCGCCGGGATCGCAATGGTTTCCGTGAGGCGAGGGGACGACTTGACCCTTTGATCCGGGGGGGGTGTACTTCGCCCGTGCAGCCCCTCGGTAACTTCATTGGAGGCGCGTTCGTGGCGCCGTCCGGTAAGGCCCTCGTGTCGCGGAACCCCGCAGCCGATGGCGCAGTCGTGTTCGAGACCGGCTACACGGTCAGCGCGGTGAACGATGCGGCCGCCGCCGCCGCAGCAGCACAGCCCGGATGGGCGAAGCGTTCGCAGGCCGACCGTGCCGCGGTACTCGAGCAGTTCAAGCGGCAGCTCGCGGCCCGCGCCGACCAGCTCGCGGACGCGATCGTGATCGAGACCGGCAAGCTGCGCAGCGAGGCCAAGCTCGAGGTCCAGACGCTGCTCAACCGGTTCGATCTGGTGAACTCCGCCATGGCCGCCGATCTCAAGCCGGGGCAGGTGGCACCCGGCGAGCTGCTCCGCTACGCGCCGCTCGGCGTGGTCGGTGTGATCGGCCCGTTCAACTATCCGCTGCACCTGTGCCACGCTCATGTGGTCCCTGCGCTGCTCGCCGGCAACAGCGTGGTGGTGAAGCCGAGCGACATCACGCCGCTATGCGGTCAGCGCTACGCCGAAGCCGCGCTCGCAGCCGGGATGCCGGCCGGCGTGCTCAATGTCGTCGTCGGTGCCGGAGATGTCGGCGCGGCGATGGTCGAGGCACCGCAGCTGCGCGGGCTCGCCTTCACCGGCAGCTGGGCGGTCGGTCGCCGGATCCTCGAGGGCGCACTCGATCGGCCCGAGCTCCTGGTCGCGCTCGAGATGGGCGGCAAGAACGTGTGCGTGGTGCTCGAGGATTGCGCGCTGCGCCAGGCCGTCCACGAGGTGGCCGTTGGCGCGTGGCTATCCGCCGGGCAGCGCTGCACCGGCACCGAGCGCGTGCTCGTGCATCGCAAGATCGTGGAACGGTTCATCGCGGCGCTCGCCGAGGTCGCGCGGGGCCTGGAGTTTGGCAATCCCGAGGATCCGCGGATGTTCGCAGGCCCGCTGGCCACCCACGGCGCGCTGACCAAGCTCGAGCACGCGATCGAGACCGCCAAGAAGGCTGGCGCCGAGCCGATCGTCCCCGGGCAAAAGCTCGCGGGCGGTTACTACCGCACCGCCTCGATCCACAAGCTGCCCGACGGCGTGCACCACGTCCCGGGGTACACGGATCTCGAGGTGTTCGGTCCCGATCTGTGCGTCGAGGTGGTCGACTCCGATGACGAGGCGATCAGCGTGATCGAGGCGAGCCAGTATGGCTTCGCCAATGCCGTGTTCACCGCATCGCAGCCGCGGTTCGAGGAGTTCGCGCGGCGCACGCGCTCGGGCATCCTCAACCGCAATCGCTCGACCAACCTCGCCAGCCCGAAGCTGCCGTTTGGTGGAGTCGGTCGCAGCGGCAACTATCGCCCAGCCGGTGCGTGGGCGCATCGCAACGTCACCGTGCCGGTCGCGATCCTCGAGAATCCGCTCGGTGCGGTGACGCCACACCCCAAGCTCGCGTCGCTGATCCCCGGCGTCGATCTGGATGCCCTCGATCAGCAGCACGCGCTCGAGGAGGGCGTGGAGATGTCGCGGCGGCTCGTCGATCTGCCGCGGCCGATGTCGATCACGCGTCCCGCCGGCGGTCGGCTGCCGACCAGCGAGGCGTTGCTCGCGCGGCTGTATGCCGGCGATCGCGTGCCCAAGGAGAAGAAGCCGCCGGTGTTCGATCATCTGCGGTCGGCGGGTCCGTGGATGGTCTCGGTCGATGCCGAGCCGCTCGCGATCCTCGACGGCATGAGCCAGACCGCGACGGTGGTCGGCGGCTTCGCAGAGGATCCCGTGGTCCGCGCGTATACCGAGGGCGAGTTCGGCGACACGCTGATCGAGAACGAGGACACCGCGCTCGGCGAGACCTGGGCCGCGGCCGAGTACGCCTCGACCCTGCGCCAACTCGTGCCGGGCTTGCCCCACGTCACGTTCGTCGCATCGGGTGCGGAGGCCAACGAGAAGGCAATGGCGCTGTGCCGGATCAACTGCGCGCGCAAGGACGCCACCAAGGTCCTCGCGTTCGACGGCAGCTTCCACGGCCGCCTGCTGCTCTCGCTGCACGCCACACACTCGCCGAGCAAGCGCGCTCCGTTCGAGATCGCGGGTTACCAAACGCAGTTCGCGCCGTTCCCGGTGTGGTCGACCCCGCCGACCGGGCACGGCGCAGCCTCGTCCATCGTTGGCCCGGGCGACGAGCCGCCGGCGCCGAGCGGGTTCTATGCCCTGGCCGCCACCGGTCAGCTCGACGAGCTCAAGGAGCGGTTCGGCGACGTCAAGGATGACCCGTTGCTTGCCGCGGAGGTCGCGTCGCTCGCGGCCGTGCACGAAGCGCTGCGCACGGGCGAGTACGCGTGCTGCATCATCGAGCCGATGCAGTCCGAGGGCGGCGATCGCTACGCGACCGAGCGGTTCTTCCGCGCGCTGCGCCTGCTCACCCGCCACCACCAGACCTTCCTCGTGTTCGACGAGGTGCAGGTCGGGTTTGGCCTCGGTGGCCCGTTCGCGTGGCACTCGAAGTTCCGGCTCATGAACCCGCGAGGGCAGCCGGATTATCCGGACGCTGTCACGTTTGCCAAACGCGCCCAGGTCGGCGTGGTCATGTCGCGGTTCGCGGATCCCGAACACTCCAGCGCGCACAACGCGTCCCTCGTGCGCGGGCGGATCCACGCCGACATGGTCTCGACCAGCCACAATGCCGAGCGCATCGAGAAGCTCGTGCAGCCTCGGCTCGCCCAGCTCGCGCGGGCATATCCGCACCTCGTCCACGCGCCGCGCGCGGCCGGTTATGCGTTCGCGTTCGATCTTCCCACACCGGCGCACCTCGACGCGCTGATCGGTCAGCGGTTCTGGCGCGGTGGTATCGTGTTCGGCGCTGGCACCAAGACCGCGCGCTACCGGCTGTCCGACAGCTTCCTCGCGCGCGAGATCGATCTGCTGTTCGAGACGATCCGCCGCTCGCTGTCGTGGGTCGATGCCCATGAGGGCAAGAAGCCTCCCGAGTGGGAGGATCAGCCCGCACCGCCCGCACCACCCGCAGCTACCGCGACGCCGCCGGTGACCTACCGGCTCGTGCCGCACGTCGAGGCGATGAATCATCTGCCCGCGATCCTCGACATCGAGTACCAGGTCTACGAGCCCGCGCGGCGCACGCCGCCGGCCGAGATCCGCGCGGCGATCGAGGATGCCGAGGGCTCGCTGATCGTCGCCGAGGCGCCGAGCCCGAGCGGCCAGGTGCAGCTCGTGGCCTTCGCGATCGGTGCTCCGCTCGAGCAGTGCAAGGACGTCGAAGGTCCCGACGACGATCCGATGCTCGGCAAGGACAACACGATGTACTCGGTATCGATCACGGTCGCGCCGACGTTCCAGTCCAGCGGCATCGGCCGCAAGCTCAAGGAGCACCAGCTCCGCGACGCCGCGGCGCGCACCCGCGCGGATGGCACGCTGCGCTATCGCTACGTCACCGGGCGCAACCGCGTGGGTCGCACCGCGCAGATGACGCACCTCAATCGCGTGTTCGGTGCGCACGTGGTCTCGATCCTCACCGGGCAGTACGAGGATCCAGAAGGGCAGGCCATCTACTACCGGATCCCGCTCGGTGCGATGACGCCCGATCCGGTGGTCAAGCAGGACGTGCTGCGCCGCCGCGATGCCGCCGCCATCCATGGCAACGACGAGGTGACCTTCGATCTCGCCTCCGGCATGACCAAGCCGTTCGCCGTGGCACCGGCCACGCTGAAGACCCTCGAGGTGCAGGGCTTGCTCTACGGACCTGCGGTCAACAAGCTGACGCTGATGAACTACGTCACGCCGGCCACCGTCCGCGCCCTCGAGTGGATCGGCTCGCTGGTCCCCGAGCTCCCGCACATCTACCTGACGTCCTCGCGTGACGAGTCCGTGGACAAGGCGATCCGCCTGATCCGTGTCACCCGCAAGACCGGCCAGGTCGCGATCGGTCTCGACGGCGGCTACTACGGTCACACCGCTGCATCGTGCCGCTCGCTCTCGGATCCATCAGTCCACAACGGCGGTCCGGGTCACTTCGCATGGCCCCGCGTCCCGCATCCCGCGATCGCCGGCACCGCTGCCACGATCGCCGCTCTCCGCGCAGCCGTCGAGGCCGCCGGCGGCCCCGACAAGATCCTCGGGTTCTTCTACGAGCTGGTCCAGGAGCGAACCGGTCAGGTGCTCCCACCCGCATTCATCACCGCGCTCGCCGCGCTGCGCACTGAGCTCGACCTCCCGCTGATCGCGATCGAGACCACGACCCACACCTACCGCAGCGGCAAGGGCCCGTTCTTGTCGAGCGCCGTCGGTCTCGTGCCCGACGTCCTCGTGTGGTGGGGCGGCGGCCAGACCGGCTACCTGCACTGCGCCACGCGCTGGTTCGTCGGCACGCCGCTGACCCTGGTCTCGACCTGGGATGGCGACGAGCTGTCCCTGATCCGCCAGCACCACCAGCTCCGCGCGGCCCGCTACCTTGACCTCGCTCCGGGCATCGCGGCCCTCGATGCCGCCCTCACCGGCGTCACCTCGGCCGGCTTTGGCGCCTACCGCGTGATCACCGCGGGCGACCACGCCGCCGCGCTGACCGACCAGCTCGCCGACCGCGGCATCCGGGTCCGGACCTTCCCGGGCGGCCGCCTCGGCATCATCCCGGCCCTCGATCAGGTCGAGGAAGCCGCGCATGCGCTGGCAGCGGCGTTGGGGGATGGGTGATGGGGGACGGTTTCAACTTGCGCTACTTGCGGTGTGGAAGGCAGCGAAACCACACGAGGAGCTGGGGACGGTTTCAACTTAGGCAACTTGCTCGCGGTGTCCGGCGATGACGGACACCAGGCCCAAAGACCTCGGCGAGCTCGTGCTGATCGTCCACCTCCTCGTCATCACGGCAGCGTTCGCGATCGCCGTCCAGGTGCTCTCGTGAGAGTGCTCGAGCTGCCGGTCGGTGCGTCGCCTCGCGAGTGGGGATGCATCCACGGCGAGAGTTTCCGCGGCGAGATCAAGGCGCTCGCCGCGATCCGGGCGTACCTGTGTACCAAGGTCGGTGGCTTCAAGACCGTCGAGCAGGTGATGACCGCCGCGCGCGCTCATCTCCCGGTGCTCGAGAGCTATCACGCAGGCCTCCATGCCGAGCTGCTCGGTATCGCGGAGGGTGCGGGGGTCTCCGCTGCGGAGATCGTCGTCGCCAACCACTACACGGATCTGCGCGATCTCGATCCCGACCCCGCGACCTGGAGGCCCGCGCCGACGCGGGATGATCCGGGTGCAGGTTCGTCGGGGCAGGGCGCCGACGGCCTCGGCGGTGATGGCTGCAGCGTGCTGTGGTCGGAATCGTCGACCGGACGGATCGTCGCCCAGACCTGGGACATGCACGCCACGGCGATTCCGTACGTCATGGTGTTGCGGGTCCCCGAGTCGACCGATGGACCGGCGGCGACCCTGCTCACCGTCACCGGCTGCCTCGGGATGGCGGGGATGAACAGCGCCCGCGTCGGCATCGCGATCAACAACCTGTTCTCCACCGACGCGACGCTCGGTGTGGTGTGGCCTGCGATGGTGCGGCGCGCGCTGCACCAGCGGACGGCCGCGGCAGCGCGCGATCTCATCACGAGCAGCCCGATCGGATCCGGGCATCACTACTTCGTCGCCGACCGCACCGATGCGTTCGCGATCGAGGCCTCGGGCACGCGGCGCAAGCAGGTGTTCGCGGGTGGCCGCATCTACGCTCACACCAATCACTCGATCGACGGCGATGTGGCCGCGCGCTCGAAGGTGCCCTCGACCAGCACCACCTACGATCGCATGAGCTGGCTGCAGGCGGATCTCGAGCGCGCGCAGGTCACCGATCTCGATGACGCATGGCACCGGCTCGGCTCCGATGATGGCTGGCCACGCAGCATCTGCACGAACATGGCAACGCCGGAGTCTCCGCACGGCGCGGCGACCTGCGGCGCGATCGCCATGAACCTCGATAGCGGCGAGCTCTACGCCCAGCAGGGCTTCATTCACAACGTCGCACCCGAGAAGTGGCGGTACGGATGACTGACTTCCCGTTCTTCTTCACCTGGACGGCCCAGAATGCCGTCAAGCCGTTCGAGCTCACCGGTGGCGACGGCGCCTGGTTCACCACCGCCGATGGGGAGCGCTGGCTCGACCTCGGCGCGCTCAGCTATCAGGTCAATGCCGGTCACGGGCGCAAGCGGATCGTCGAGGCGATCAAGCGCCAGGCCGACGAGCTGTGTCTCTCGGCGCCGAACGCCCTGTATCCGGCCAAGCTCGAGCTCGCGCAGCGGCTCCTGAAGATGGCAGGCCCTGGATTCACCAAGGTGTTCTTCACGCTCGGGGGCGCCGAGGCCAACGAGAACGCGATCAAGATCGCGCGGCAGGTCACCGGCCGGCTGAAGATGATCAGCCGCTATCGCAGCTATCACGGCGCTTCGTTGGGAGCGCTCGCGCTGACCGGCGATTGGCGGCGCGCGCCGATGGAGCCGCTGATCCCCGGCGTCGTCCACGTGCATGACTGCGAGTGCGAGCGATGCGCATCGGGCAACCGCGCTGGCAACGTCTGCGATCGCGGCATGGGCGGCGAGTTCGCGAAGACGATGGCGCTCGAGGGCGCGCGCACCACCGCGGCCGTGTTCCTCGAGCCGGTGCCGGGCGCAAACGGCGCGTGGGTACCTCCGCCCGACTACTGGCCGGCGGTTCGCGCGGCGTGCGATGCCGATGGTGCCCTGCTGGTCGCCGACGAGGTGCTCACCGGTTTTGGACGTACGGGCACCGCGTTCGGCTTCCAGCACTGGGGCATCACGCCTGACCTCATCACGATCGCGAAGGGGCTCGCTTCCGGCTACGCCACGATCGGCGCGGTGATCGTCCACGAGCGCGTCGCGAAGTTCTTCGACACCAACGTGCTCGCATGTGGGCTCACGTACTATGCGCACCCCACGGCCTGCGCCGCGGCCCTCGAGACCATGAAGCTCTACGATGACGAGAAGCTGTACGAGAATTCAGCGCGCCTCGGCCCGGTGCTGCTGCGCGAGCTGGACACCATCGCATCGCGCCTCGCCGTGAAGACGCACGTCCGCGGTCTGGGCCTGCTCGCGGCGCTCGCACCGGAGGCGCCGCTCGATCGCTGGCAGAAGCTCGGTGTCGAGCTGAACGCGCGCAAGCTGTCGCTACATGTCGATGGCAAGCGAGGCACCGCCATCTTCGCGCCGCCGTTGTGCATCACCGAGCAGGAGCTCGTCACCGGCGTGCGCTCGTTCGGTGAAGCGGCGATCGCCGCGTTCGGAGCCCGGGCGTGATCGGCCGGCACAAGGATGACAAGGTGGTGGCCTCGATCGCCGAGGCACTCGCGCCACTCGAGGATGGGATGACCATCCTCGTCGGTGGGTTCGGATTGTCGGGAAATCCCGAAGGGCTGATCAAGGGCGTCGTCGAGCGCGGCGTGCGCGACCTGACTCTGGTCTCCAACAACGCCGGCAACATGGGTAAGGGTCTCGCGCAGTGGCTGCGCGCCGGCATCGTCCGCAAGGTGATCTGCAGCTACATCGGCGGCAACGAGGATCTGCACACGCGGATGGCATCCGGAGAGGTGCAGGTCGAGATCACGCCGCAGGGCACGCTCGCTGAACGCCTGCGGGCGGCGGGTGCTGGCATCCCGGCCTTCTTCACGCCGACCGGCGTCGGGACCGTCGTGGAGGAGGGCAAGGAGACCAAGGAGATCGACGGCCGCCGCTACCTGCTCGAGCGCGCGCTGCACGGAGATGTCGCACTCGTTCGTGCGCAACGCTCCGATCGGTTTGGCAACCTGCGATTCTGGCGCACCGCCCGCAACTTCAACCCGGTCGCGGCCACCGCCGCCAAGCTCGCGATCGTCGAATGCGATCAGCTCGTCGCGAACGGCGCGATCGACCCCGACGATGTTCACCTCCCGGGAATCTTCATCCACCGGATCGTTCACGTGCTCGAGCACGAAAACGCATTCGAGTTCCGGACCGTACGGAAGCGAGGCGCGTGATGCCGTTCTCCACCGAAGACATGGCGCGTCGTGCGGCGAACGAGATCGCCGAGGGTTCGATCGTCAACCTCGGCATCGGCCTGCCCACGCAGGTCGCCGACTATCTGCCCGAGGGTCACGCCTGGCTCCACTCCGAGAACGGTCTGCTCGGTACCGGCCCGTTTCCGTACGAGGGCGACGAGGACCCCAACCTCATCAATGCCGGCAAGCAGACGGTCACGGTGCTCGCGGGGGGATCGACGTTCGACTCGGCGTTCTCGTTTGCGATGATTCGCGGAGGTCACGTCGATCTCGCGATCCTCGGCGCCATGCAGGTCTCGGCCGGTGGCGACCTCGCGAACTGGGCGGTCCCCGGCGGGAAGGTCATGGGCATCGGTGGCGCGATGGATCTCGCCTCGGGTTGCCGTCGCGTGATCGCGATGATGCAGCACACCACCAAGAAGGCCGAGCACAAGCTCGTGCAGAACTGCGACTACCCGCTGACCGCGACGCGCGTCGTCTCGCTCGTGATCACGGACCTCGGCGTGTTCGAGCCCACGGGCCACGGCTTCCGGATCATCGAGCTCGCGCCCGGTATCACGCGCGAGGCAGCCGAAGCAGCGACGGGCGCACCGCTGACTTCGTAGCTGGGGAGGCCGGGGAGGGAGGCCGGGGACGGTTTCAACTTGCGCTACGTGCGGAGCTCCAGCCGGGACCGCTGACCGGCTGCGGAACGCCATCACTCGCGCTCACGATCTGCGACGCCCGGCCCCAGAGCTCGGACGCGGACAGACGCCCGCGGGCCCCCCACGTCTCCAGGCCGAGGCGCTCGACGGCTAGATCGTGAACGATGCGCGAGTGGTCGCCAAGCTCGCGCCGCAGCAGGGCGGCGACCGATTCCGGGCTCACTCCGAGCGCGCACCCGAGCTCTCGTGGAGCGACTCCAAACGCGCGGCCGCAATGGGCGATGATCGCGCGCGCGTCGCACGCAGCTGGCAGCGACCGTCGCGAACAGACCACGGCGATCCCCACATCGCTGAGCGCCGCCACGATCTCGATGACGCGTGCCGGATCCGGCGGCACCGGACTTCCCTCGGTGGTCGCCTTGTCGGCGCGCCGCCGGCGTATCGCGATGTGTTGCAGCTCCTGGGTGACGTCGAGGGCCCAACCTGGAGTGCGGTCGACCCAGCCAGCGAACACGTCGCGATCCGGGAAGCCAATGCGAGCGAGGGTTTCGTCCGTGCGCAACCAGTGCGGTGACCGGTCCAGCTCCATGAATGCGCGGTGTGACGTCCACGTGCTCTCCGCAGCACATCGGACCAGCCCCGCGCGCACAGGACCATTGTGAATATGAGCGATCACGTTCGCCTCGTTCGGCCGGTAGAACTGAAAGTCTTTGGTCTGGTGCGCGAACACCGAGCCGTCGGTGCCATGGCGCTTGATCATCCAGCGCGTGAACCCAGCCTCGAGACGACCTAGCCAGCTCTCGATCCGTCCCTCGCCGGCGATCATCGCAAGCTGCACGTGAGTTCTCATCACGCCGTAGGCCACGCACGACCAGTCAGTGCGTTGCAGTGAGCGACCCAGGTAGCTCAGCAGACGGTCGCGTTCCTCGGGCTCGTCGAGGAACCACTCCCGTTCCAGGCGGAGGATGCAGTGATACAGGACTCCCGGGATGTGACAGCGGCAGGTGCGCATGACGGCTGCTATCGACCGCGCGCCGCCGCGGTTGCGTAGAAATCCGCACGAGCGATTTCGCGAGGCTAGCAGACCCTACGCATGCTGCCCTCGCCCCAGAGCTCGTTGCTCACTCGCTCGAGCGCGACGTCGCGGACCGCGCGGGCCGGCTTGTCGAGCGGACGCCGGCGGAGCGCGCCCACCGCTTGCGGACTGATTCCGAGAGCAACCGAGATGTCGGAGGGCGTGATGCCAAGCGCCAACCCGCAGTGGGCGACGATGCGCCTCGCGGCAGAACGGGCGAACGAGGACTGGGAACTGAGCGACGCCATCGACGATGGTCGGTGTTCCCATTTCGAGCGCCCCGCGGCGGCGCACCTCGCTTCGCTTGAGCTCGACCCCTATGTCGGACGGCTCGCCGGGAGTGCGGCACACCCACTCGTCGAACTCCGAACCGTTCAGCCAGCGCGCGAACGGCGAGTGCGTCGGCTTGGTCCAGCTCGCCATCGGCAGCTTTCCGGCGACCATGGCCAGGTGAATGTGGCTGCTCATCAACGCGTAGGACAGACACCGCCAGTCGGTCTGGTCCATCGCGCGGCCAAGGAGGAGCAGGTAGTGGGCGCGTTCGTCCGGGTGCTCGATGAACCACGTATGGTCAACGAAGCGCGCGATGCAGTGATAGACGGAGCCTTCGAGATTCCAGCGAGGGTTGCGTGCCATGCGCCTGGTATCGGCACGGCCCAGCGTTGGTTGCGTAAGTTGAAACCGTCCCCAGGTCCCCTAATGGTTTCAGGGCGTTCCAGATCGTAAGTTGCGTAGGTTGAAACCGTCCCTAGCTCAGTAGCGTCGTGCCTACCGAGCCCGGTTCTCGCACTGCCCTCACCAGGTCCCCGGCCGCGAGCTTGCCCAGGATGTGAATCGCACCGACGCCCTGGTCGACGACGGCCATCGCTTCTTCGAGCTTCGGGATCATGCCGCCGCTGACGACGCCCTCGGCGATCGCCTGCCTCGCTTCGGCGCGGGTGAGCGTCGGGATCCGCGAGGACGGATCGTTGATGTCCTTGAGGACGCCCGGGGCGGAGGTCACGAGAAACAGGCGCTCCGCCTGGAGGGCGGCCGCGAGCTGGTTACCGACCATGTCCGCGTTGATGTTGTAGACGCCACCTTCGGCGTCGGCACCCAGGCAGGCGATGACAGGGACGTGGCCTGCGGACCACAGGGTCTCGAGCAGGGCAAGGTTGAAGCCGGTGACGTCACCGACGAAGCCCATGTCCACGGGGTCAGGGCCGGCGCCGGCGTAGACCTTCGGTGGACGACGTACGGCGCGGACCATCTGGGCGGAGGCGCCGTGCAGGCCGACGGCCGAAACCCCCGCGGCTGTCAGCGCGGCGCAGAGGTCGACGTTGAGCTTGCCGGCGAGCACCATCTTCATGACATCGAGAGTCGCGGCGTCGGTGACGCGACGACCGGCGACCTGCTGCGTCGGCAGGCCGAGCTGCTTCTGGAGTGCGGTGGCCTGTGGACCGCCACCGTGGACGATCGCCACGCGCGCACCCCCATCGACGAGTACGCGAAGATCGGCCGCGAGCACCGCCGCCTCGCCCGAACCGATGACCTCGCCGCCGATCTTGACGACCAGGGTCACGGCCAGTTCCCGACGTCCTCGAGGCTCGCCTTCTCGTCGCAGCCGAGCACGATGTTCATGTTCTGGATCGCCTGACCGGCGCCGCCCTTGATCAGGTTGTCGAGCGCGGAGAAGCAGGCGAGGGTGCGCTTACCGTTCTGCGGGTCACCGACGGCGAAGCCGACCTCGACGTAGTTCGAGCCCGCCACGGCAACGACCTCGGGGAGCCGATTCTTCGGCCGCCGCGTGAACGGCTCGCGCGCGTAGGTCTCGTCGAACATCGACGCGAGCTTGGCCTTGTCAAGGCTCTCGGGAACCTCGAGGAAACAGGTCGCGAAGATGCCGCGCGTCAGCGGTGCCGAGATCGGCACGAACCGCAGCGCGACGTTCTTGGCGCCGCTGTCCTGCAGCAGCTGCACGATCTCCGGGACGTGCTGGTGATCGAGCGGCTTGTAGGTCTTCAGGTTGCCGGCGCGGCTCGGATGATGCGTGCCGGCCTGGGGTGCGATGCCAGATCCCGAGGAGCCGGTGATGCCCTGGACGTGGATCACGGTGCCATCGAGCAGGCCTGCCTTGGCGAGCGGCAGCAGCGCGAGCTCGATCGTCGTCGCGAAGCAACCGGGCGACGCGACGTACTTGGCTGCCTTGATCTGCGCCCGGTTGAGCTCCGGCAGACCGTAGACGAACGTGCCGAGCAGCTCGGGATGAGGATGCTTGGCGCCGTAGTACTTCTCGTAGGTCGCGGCGTCGCGCAGCCGGAAGTCGCCCGACATGTCGACGATCTTCACGCCGGCGGCGATCAGCTCGGGGACCTTGGCCGCGGTGACCTTGTGGGGCAGGGCGAGCAGGGCGACGTCGCAGCCCTTCACGGCCTCGGCCGGAGCGAGATCTTCGAACACGAGGTTGGTGGCGCCATCGAGGTTCGGGTGCACCGCCCCGAGCGGCTCGCCGACATGGTCGATCGACGCCACCCGCACGAGCTCGACGTCGGGGTGCATCAGCAGGCGGCGCGCGAGCTCTGCTCCGCCGTAGCCACTTCCACCGATGATTGCTGCCTTGAATCGCTTTGCCATCGTGGGCCAAGGTATGCCATGCCCACGCCGATGGGAAAACTCAACAGCGCACTCTCCGACCTACAAACGCGCGGTCCCGAGATGCTGGGACTCACTCGCCGCTGGGTCGAGATCAATAGCTACACCTCCAATGTTGCGGGCGTCGATGCGGTCGGGGCGCTGCTCCGCGAGGCGTTCGCGCTGCGATCCCTGACCCTGACCGAGATCCCTGGCGGCGACGGCTTCGGGACGCACCTGGTGTGGAGGACGCCCGCCGCCGCCACCGCTGCACCGATCGTCCTGATCGGCCACCACGACACGGTGTTCCCGCCCGGCCACTTCGAGGGCTGGAAGGACGATGGCAACGGCCGTGCCACCGGTCCCGGCGCGCTCGACATGAAGGGCGGTCTCGCCGTGATCCGCACCACGCTGGCCGCGCTCGAGGCCGCGGGCGTGCTCGCGCAGCTGCCGCTGATCGTGATCTCGGTCTCCGACGAGGAGGTCGGCTCGCCAACGTCCGCGCCGCACCTGCGAGCCCTCGCGAACGGCGCCGCGTGCGCACTGGTGTTCGAGTCCGGCCGCGCCAACGACATGATCATCACGCGCCGCAAGGGTGTCGGCGCGATGACGGTGACCATGCACGGCAAGGCCGCGCACGCGGGCAACAACCACAAGGACGGCGCGAACGCGATCTGGGCACTGTCGCGGTTCATCGATGCCGCGCAGCAGCTGACCAGCTACGAGCGCGGCGTCACGGTCAATGTCGGGCAGATGACCGGAGGAACCTCCAAGAACACCGTGCCCGAGCGTGCCGAGTGCGCGCTCGATCTTCGCTACGAGACGGTCGCGGACGCCGAGCAGCTCGTCGCGTCGCTGCGCACCGCCGCAGACCACGCCGCGGCCTCGGTGGCGGGAGTTCGCGCGGAGGTCTCCGGTGGCGCGAACCGGTTGCCGCTCGAGCGCACCCCGGCCTCTGCGGCGCTGCGCGACGAGTACGCCGCGTGCGCCCGCGCCTGCGGTCTCGGCGATGGCGAGGCGCTGCTGCTCGGCGGTGGGTCCGATGCCAACACCGTCGCGCCGCTCGGCGTGCCCGCGATCGATGGACTGGGCCCGCGCGGCGCCGGGTTCCACACGACCACTGAGTACGTCGAGCTCGCATCGTTCGTCCCCAAGGCAGAGGCGCTGCTGCGGTTTCTGTGGGGACGGCTTCCTAGTTCGCCTTGAGGTGCTTCTCGAAGAACGCGATCGTGTGTCCGATCGTCAGCACGATGTTGCCGCGCTTCGCCGCGCCGTGGCCCTCATCGGCGAACAGCATCAGGCCACCCGGAATCTTCCGGCGCTCGAGCTCGCGATAGATCTGCAGCGCTTCACCCACCGGTACGCGCGGATCGTTGACGCCCTGGATCAGCATGAGCGGCGCCTTGACCTTCGCGACGTGCGTGATCGGTGACAGCTGGTCCAGCGCGTCCTTGTCCTTCGCCGGATCTCCGTACTCGCTGATCCGGAGGATCCGGCGATACGGCGCAGTGTTCACGAGGAACGTGGTCAGGTTCGAGATGCCGACGTTCTCGACGCCTGCGTCGTAGGCACCGGCGAAGTAGGTCATGCCCATCAGCGTCGAATAGCCGCCGTAGCTCCCGCCCGTGATGCCGATCTTGGGCGCGCGGCTATCCTTGCCCCAGGTTGCGCGGATGAACCTCGCGCAGTCCTCGATGTCGGTGACCACGGCCAGCCGCTTCGGACCATCATCCGAGTGCAGCCACGCCTTGCCGTAGCCGTGGAGCCGCGGACTTTCGGCTGCACGAGCACGAAGCCCGCATCGACGTAGAGCTGCGCGTAGCCCGAGAACCCGGCCGCGGACTGTCCCTCCGGCCCGCCGTGAAACTCGACGACCACGGGGCAGGGACCATTGCAGCTCGTCGGGCGGCGCACGAACATCGGGATCTTCGTGCCGTCACGCGCGGGGTAGTACTCGAGCGTCACCTTGGTGAACGCGGTGGTCTCGACCTCCGGCGTGCTCGCCAGTCGCCAGCTGGTCTGCTTCCGGGTCTGCCAGTCGTACGTGATCGTCTGCGGAACCAGGTTCGCTCCGTCGTAGCCGAGCTGCACGTAGCGGCCATTGCTCGAGGCGCCGGCGACATAGACGTTGTCGGCGGCCGGGAGCTTGGGCATGGCGCTCGGCTTCAGCGTCCTCGCGTCGAGGATGCTGAGCCGTGCGAAGCCATCCTCGTCGTCCGCGCCGCGAACGGATCCGTGAACGCCCCACCCGCCAACGACGACAGCAACCACACGCCAACCGCAAGCGACCGGGTCATGCCCGGACGCTACTACATCTCGACGTGGCCGCGGTGCTCGCGCTCGAGCGCGCGCTTGAGCTTGTCGAGCGCCGAGTTCTGGATCTGCCGGATCCGCTCGCGCGACAGGTGGTACTGGTCACCGATCTCGCGGAACGTGCGTTCCTCGTCGTCGCCGAGCCCGAACCGCTTGGTCAACACGTCGGCCTCGATCGGGGACAGATGATGGAGCAGGCGCGTGACCTGCGAGGTCAGCGTTGCCGTGGTCATGTCGTCCTCGGGCGAGTGCTCCTCGGAATCAGGATCCGCCATGGTCTCGCCGAAGCTGCGGTCGTCATCATCGTGGACCGGCCGGTCGAGCGACATCGGTTGACCCATGATGTAGCGGTGCATCTGGTTCAACTTCGCGAGTGGAACCCGCGCAGCTTTGGCCAGCTCCTGCGGCGTCGGCGGACGACCGAGCTCGCCGACCAGGCCCTGACGCACCTTCTCGAGCTGCTGCTGCGCCTCGAGCATGTGCACCGGGATGCGGACCGCACGCGCCTTGTCGGCCAGCGCACGACCGATCGCGTGCCGGATCCACCAGCACGCATAGGTCGAGAACCGCAGACCGCGGCGATAGTCGAACCGCGACACCGCGTGCATGAGCCCGAGGTTGCCCTCCTGGATCAGATCGGCCAGCGGCATGCCGCCGCGATCGTAACGGCGCGCCATCGTGACGACGAGGCGCAGGTTCGCGCGCACGAACTCGTCGCGCAGGTTCGCGGCATCGCGATGGGCCTGGCGAACCTCGTCGAAGTAGGCCGCCGCATCACGCGCGTTGCCATCGGTCCACCAGGTCTCATTGCCTACGACCGCAGCCTCGCGCGCACGGAACAGCTCGCGCACCACCGCATCGATGTGAACGCGATCGAGATCCAACTTGCGCAGATCCACGGCAGCTTCGCGTGCGCATACGCGGAGCTTCTTCTGCAGCTTGTCATCCTTGCGGGCCTTCTTCGACTTCAACATCTCGTCGAGGACCTTTTGCAGCTTCGGGAAGTTCACCGGCTGCTCGAGGTTCGGGCTGATCAGTGCGATCAGTGGGCGCACGACGTCGGCACGCGAGAGGACGCGTTCCCACGTCACGATCTCGGTGTCCTCGATGCCCTGGCTGAGCTCCCGCTCGTCCTCGGGCGTGAGGAGCTCGTGCTCCGCGAGCTGACGGAAGTAGGCTGCGAGATGGTCATCAGAGTCGGGCGACCGCATCGCGCGAACGACCTTGACCGGTACCGCCGCGACGGCGACCTCGGGAGTGTGCGTGGGCGACACGTCGCCTACTGCGGTCGGGCGGTTGTGTCGCTGCGGCTGCGGACGGTGAGGACGCACCTTACCGGTGGCCGTGGTCGTCCCACGCGCGGGGCGCTGCGGGCGACGTGCTGAATGGGTGATGGCCATGGCGATACTCCTGATCTTTGTGGTGAGACGTCCGTGGGAACCAAACCGTTGCATCGGTGGTGGTTGTTCCCTGCAGGCAAAAGATACGAACAAGAACGCTGCCCGTTACTTGTGCACGTTGCGCACCGATTTCTTGATCTGACAGCCGACCGTCCGGGTAGGACAGATCGCCACGAGCAGATTCAGCTGCTTGGCGGAGCGGCACGGTCCGACGTCGAGCCCTGGCTGCAGGGACCCTAGTTCGGATCGCCGTTTTGTCCGGCGGAAAGGCTCGGGGTGTCAGCTTCCATGACAACCGGTCGACCCACGACAGGGGTGCCATACCGACGCGGACGCACACGACCCGCCTCGACGTGCGGAGGCGCACTCACGCGGACGTTTTTTCGATAGCCGCCGTACCGCTTTCTGCACCCAGGTGGCGCACCAAGCGATCGAGCAGGGCGGCCTGATCGGGATGGATGACCCGGCGTGCGCGTGTGATCTCGATGAACTCGGCCTTGTCAACTTCCCACGACGCGCACCGCGGCGATGCTCCGTCAGGCGCTTGGCCGGCGTACGCGTGCACACGCTTCTTCGAGCGGCTGTAATCCACGAACCCCAGATCGGTCAGGGGCTGGGTGATGTCCAGCCCGGTCTCCTCCAAGGTCTCGCGGCGCGCGGTCTGCTCGAGCGTCTCCTCGGGGTCCGGGGCGCCTTTCGGGATCCCCCATGGCGCGCGGCGATTGTAGTTGCCCGCCGGGTGGACCAGGAGCACCTCGATGGCTTCGCCGATGTGCCGGTAGAGCAGGGTGCCTGACGAGAGCTTTCCGCGGGTCTCGGGCATCCGTTATTGACCGTGCAGCTCATGTCCGTCGGACGCAAGCATCTTGCAGTCGTTTCCAGGAATCTCGGCATGTTGCCACGGGTGGTGGTTGCCGCTTGACGCCTCGTGTACCGTCGGCAGGGATGAGCCAAGATCAGCGTCAGGCGTGGTTTGCGCAGATGATGGAGTCGGGTCTCGAGCACTCGATCTTCGCGCCGAGTGATGTCCTCGCACATGCGACGCCCGATGTGCTGGCGAGCCACTTGCCACCCGAGCTGCTCAGCAAGGTGCTCGCGGCGTCGCTCGCGGCCGGCTCGATGACCCCCGAGCGAGTGCTCGAGACCGTCACGCCCGAGTTGCTGGCGAAGCACCTGCCGCACGACGTGTTGTGGGCATGCATCGTCGCGGCAGCCGCACGAGCCGGGGTGTCGACGCCGTGAACATGAAGAGCTTCTTCGTCGCGGCGCTGACGTCGGCGTTCGACCATCGCCTCGCGACCGCCGAGGACGTGCTTCGCCACGTCACCCCGGACGTCCTCGCGCAGCACCTCCCGCGTCCGTTGTGGGCGCGCCTGCTGACCGCGTGCGTCGGCGCGCCGAAGGTCGATGCGCAGCTCGTCGTCGAGACCGTGGGCGTCTCGAATCTATGCGAGCACGTTCCCAGCACGATCATCTGGGCGTGCATCGCCGAGATCGGCATCCGCTCGCTCGGCGGCCAGGTCCCGGTGACCGCGGCCCGCCGCGAGCCGCAGCCGCTCGTCACGTCGAGCGCAGCGGGACCCATCAAGAACCCCGACGCACCCGCAACGGCCCGCTTGCCGATCAAGCCACTCTCGATCGGCAGCCCACCGCCGCATGAGCCGCGCGCGACGCCCACGCCGCCCCTGGGCAATCGGGGTCCGACGATTCCTGCTCCGAGCCTGAGCGTCGGCATCGATGACGTCGTCGCAGAGCTCGAGGCCGAGAGCTCCACGCCGCCGGTGCGTGGGCGAACACCGACCAACCAGCGGTTCCGCCAAAGCAACACCAACATCGGTCGGCTAGCTGCCACGAACCAGCAGCGCCGCCCGCAGGCGCAAGCTGCAGCTCCATCGCTGGTGACGGATCCGGCCTCCGTGAAGCCTCGCACGGCGCGGCGGGGAGAGACCGAGATCGAAGTTGAAGTCGAAGTCGAAGCTCAAGCGGACTGGCGCACCGCGCTCGCCGTCGAGGACGAGCAGCTCGTGGATTGGTCCTCGTCGGAGGAGACCAACATCACGACCAACGAAGCCGATAACGCGCCACGCAAGCGCTGACGCGCTCGTGTGGTCACGCCCACGTGCGGCTGCGCTCAGTACCCTGTGCTCGTGCGCCCGCGACCCTGCACGAAGTGCACGATCACCGCGATGACGGCGGCGACGATCAGGATGTGGATCAGCCCTCCCGCGACGTGGAAGACCGAGAAGCCGAGCAGCCAGGCGAAAGCGAGCAGAACAGCGATGGCGATCATCATGGGAAGTGCCTCCTACACACACCCATGTGCACGCAGCTCGCCAACTCGACCGAACGCAAAACCGCCCGGTCACCGTGAGGCAACCGGGCGGTCGTGGTGGGCGATGCAGGGATTGAACCTGCGACTTGTTCCGTGTGAAGGAACCACTCTCCCGCTGAGTTAATCGCCCGTCCGAGGGCCCATGGAGTACCCCT
>JAYUVX010000043.1:0-2338 GCA_043753855.1 Myxococcales bacterium
CGGCACGACCCTGTGCCAGTACAAGGAAAATGGCTCGGCAGCGTCGTCCGTGGGTACTTCCAGTGCAGTGGCTGACCGGTCGCGTCCGCCCTGACGGCAGCGTGGACTCATCTGGCAACTCGCGGACCTGCGGCGGCGGCGAGAGCTTCCTTGGCCAGCCCAAGCGGGTCAGCATCGTCGGCGTGTTCGAGGCGCTGGTCGCAACCGGCGCAGTGACCGAGCAATCGAACGTCGTGGCGGCCGGGACGCGCGCCGCGGCCTGGTATCGCGCCAGTCCGTCGACGAACCCGTGCTCGTGCGCCACCGGGCCCTGCGGACCGTGAACGCGATGACGACACGTCGATGTAGCCGGCGCTCACGGGACGACGGTCCGCTGCGCCGTGAACTCCGACGGCGGTGCATCTGCAGTGTTCACGACCTCGGACGGCTCGAAGATCATAACCTCGGATTCCTCGTCGGATGCGGTGCGGTGCTCGATGCCGCGTGGCACGACCACCAGCTGCCCCGGCCGTAGCTCGACGATGCGGTCGCGAAACTCGACGCGAAACACGCCGCGCCAGCATACGAACACCTCGTCGGCATCCGCGTGGCAGTGCCACGGAAACACACCTCGCGTCTTCACCAGCCGCACGTCCTGGCCATTGGCCGTGGCGACCACCACGGGTCGCCAATGCTCGGAGATCGCGTCGAACGAGTCCGCGAGGTTCACCGCGGTCGTCATCGAGATCGTCAAGCGCTCCAATCGCATCTATGCCTTCCTGACCGCCGAGCGGAACTACTCGCCCGTGTCGATCGCGAAGCGCGAGCGGTTCACGTTGCTCGCGGTGCGCCGCGTGTTCGATGTGTTCAAGCGGACGCCGTTTCTGGAGGACGTGGTGAGCGTCCTCACGAAACTCGAACAGCGCATGAGCGACTGCGAACGCGCCGAACATGCCGCGTTCGGCGATCAGTTCGTGTACATGCCCGACCACGGCACGAAGTCGTACGAGGGCAAGGAGGACGTGATCGACGTCGTCCAGAGTGGAAGCATCAACCGCAAGCTCGTTCGCTATCGCTACGCGGACGCCCGCGGGCGCGTGCGCTCCGGCTACCTCGCACCGTTCCGGATGGCGATGTATCGCCACGGGCTCTATGTGGTCGGGGCGAAGCTGAAGGCGGTCGACGACGATGTCGCGACCGCATTGCTCGGCGTGTTCGCGATCGCGCGCTTCGTTGAGGCCGAGTTCGAGAGGGTGCACAGCTTCCAGATCCCCGAGAAATCGCTGTTGCGCGAGGTACTCGAAGGCGCATTCGGACCGCACTTGCCGGATCGAGACGGTCCCCACGAGGTCGTCGTCGAGTTCAGCGCTGTGAAGGCGCAGCTCGTGTCGTCCCGAGAGTGGCACCCGAGCCAGCGCGTGACGGCATCGTCCGACGGTCGCGTTCGCATGGGCTTCCGCGTCTCGAGCCTCGCGCCGATCGTCTCGTGGGTGCTTGAATGGGAGCCGCACGCGCGCGTGATCGCGCCGCACGCGCTGGTCGATCGGCTCAAGAGCGAGTTGCAGCAAGCACTCGCGCAGTACGGTGACCGGCTCCCCGATTGAATGGGTTATCGGCTCGCACGGAGTCGTTGAGCGTGCCTACCAACGCTTCCCGACTCACGAGATCGATCACGACAAGTTCGTCGCTCTCGATCTCCATCAGTAGTCACGACGCGCGCGCTCGCTACCAGCTGGTGCCCGTGAGGGTGCGTGCGGGCCCAGACCGCGGCGGCGCCCATCATCGCTGGTTTCCGCGCCCCGCTGGCATCCGACGCAGGTCATCGAGAACGGCGCGGATGGCAGTGTCGTGCTCGCGTGCACCGGCACGAACCCGTACCGGTCGTGTCGTGAGTCCTCGAATGAGGACCGCCCGCCCGCGTGATCGAGCCGCCCGAGCTGGCCGACTTGGTCGTTGCCGAGCTGGACCCTGGACCAGGCGCGTGCGCGCTACGCGCATCAGTTTTAGCGAGTACTGCCCTGAGCATAGGCCACGATGCATCGAACCGCGTGCTCGACTTGAAGGTGAAGGTGCAACAGGGAACTGAGCTGCCCGCGCGCTGTGTCCGGGATCCGGACAGCGGATCGATAGACGTCCAGCAGGCGGACACCGCGATCGAAATCACGTTCTCAAGTCGGCACGCTCACTCGAGCGGGCACGCGGCACGGCACCTGCCCTTCGCTGTCGGCGAACATGCTCGCCGCCCACTCCTCACCGACGACAATACATGGTTATGCACGCCGCCAGCCCGAGACCACGGTGCTCTATGGCGTCGTCCACGACCATCTCGCAACGCTGCTCGACCATGCGCGCGATCGCT
>JAYUVX010000044.1:0-21798 GCA_043753855.1 Myxococcales bacterium
GAGGCGATGGCGGCCGGGTTGCCGATCATCGCGACCTCGGTCGGCGGGTTGCCGAGCGTGGTCGATCACGGGGTCACCGGCCTGTTGGTTCCCGTCGAGGAGGAGGCGTTTCGCGAGGCGCTCGCGCAGCTCGCTGGCGATCGCGCGCTGGCGAAGACGATGGGGACGAAGGCCCGGGAGGTCGCGCTCGATCGCTACAGCCACGACCGCATGGTCGATCAGTATCTCGCGCTCTACGCGCGCGCGGTGCTCTGAGCGCGAGCGTCGAAATACCCGAGCTCCAGATCCAGTTCGCTGTGGTCGAACATGTCCTCGACGAGGCGGCGCAGCTTGTCGGTCTCGAACACGTACTCGCGGATCATCCGCAGGTCGCGCGATGCCGCGACGATCAAGCGGTACCCGGTGCGTCGGACGAGACCGATCGGACCGCCCGCGGGCCCATCGCTCGGTACCAGCACGTCGGACGACGCCTCGGCCTTCGCCCACATGATCTCGTCGATCCCGGGAATCTCGAGCTCGATCTGCATCTCGCGGCGGGTCGGGCCGCCCAGGTAGGGCCGCTCGATCCGCAGCCCCATCGACGACAGCTCGACCGCCAGGCCGCTCGCCTGCTTGCCATCGACGAGCTCCCAGCACATGGCCTCGACATCGATCCGGGGACTTTCGCGGCGCATGATGTTCATCCGAAAAAGTTTCGGCTGGTTACACCTGCGGGATCCAGTTTCTGATCCCCGCTCAGTCTTCGTGTCGGCCGTAGTACGCGAACCGGGGTAGCGCGATCTGGGTCAAGAACATCGCGTCCGACATCGAGCGATCGAGCGACAACCGATGGATGTCGAGCGGGTCGAGGGAGCCCATCGATCCGAGCGATTTCGGCCAGATCCGGTTCACACCGCTCGCATTGGACAGCCCGATCCGGTAGCCGGCCGCGGTGATCTTCGACCGGATCCGTTCGGTACCCTGACCGAGCCGCCGACCCACCGGATACGCGATCGCTCGCACCGGCCGGCCGAGCGCCGACTCGAGGTCCTTGCGCGATCCGCACAGCTCGGATTCGAGCCCGGCATCATCGAGGGTCTGGAGCACGCGATGGCTGCGCGAGTGCGATTCGATGTCCATGCCGGCGCGCGACAGCGCGCGGATGTGGTCCCACGTCATGATCAGGCCGTTCGCGTACCCGGCCTCGATCTCCGGCGTCCACGGCACGCCCAGCGCCACCGCGACGCCATCGAGGAACCGCTCGAGATCGAGGTTCTTGGCATCCTTGATCAGATCGTTGATCAACCGGCGCGTCGCCGGCTCGCGCGGTGCCAGCTCGAGGGTCGACGGATAGCTGACCGTGCCCTTGCGCGTGCCTTGCGCGACGAGCAGCGCGACGCGCTCCCACCAGTACAGCCGGCGCTCGGTGACATACGAGGTAGCGATGAAGAACGTCGCCCGGATCCCGACCGCGCGCAGGATCGGCAGCGCCACATCGTGACAGCTCAGATAGCCATCATCGAACGTGACCATGACTGGATTCTTGGGCAGTGGAGCGCCATCGATCGCGCGCAGCAGCTCGTCGATTCCGATCGGCGTGCAGTGCCGGGCGAGCGCCTCCATCTGCCAGCGAAACTGCGCCGGCGTGGCATCCGCGACATCGGGGTCGTACGGGTAGGACGGGTCGTGATCGGCGACGTGGTGGTAGGTGATGATGCTCACCGTCGGGACCGGCGCCAGCTCGCGGAGACGGAGCAGCCCCTGCAGGGCGCCAGTCCGGTGCAGGAAGCCTGCAACTCTCTCACGCATCACGGAGAGGCAGCATACCGCACGCGGGCGCAATGCTACGTTGCGGCAACGTGTTCGCGATTCCCGGCATCACCGCGTTGATCATTTTCATCCTCGCGAGGCCGCAGGAGTTCATTCCGCTTCTCCAGCGCGTGCCGTTCCTGCATCTGTTCACCGCCCTCGCTGTCCTCGGCTGGGTGATCGATGTGCGACTACGGCGGCTACAGCCGATGGGCGTCCCGACGCTGCCCTGGGTGATTGCGTTCTTACTGTGGGCGTTCGTCGGCACCGCCATCGTCGCCCCCGAGCACCTGATCGAGCGCGGCATCGAGCTCGCGATCCTGTTCGTCCTCTACGGGACGATCGCGCACGGCGTCCAGAAGTTCCGGACCTTTCAGATCGTGGCCGGCACGCTGATGTCGACCTGCATGTTCATCACGCTGGTCTGCTTCCACCAGGGGCTCGCGGAGAAGCAATGCGTCGGCGGCGAAGAAGCCGAGGGCGCGATCTACGGCGAGCCCGACGGCCGCCTGTGCGAGACCAACGAGTCATGTGGCGGCCCCGACGCCGAGCCTGGCAAGGAGTATCGCTGCGAGCACATCGGGATGTTCGGTACCTACTCGATCGAGGAGCGCGTGCGCTATCGCGGCGAGCTCCAAGATCCGAACGAGGTGGCGCTGACCATCTGCGCAGGTGCGTTGTCGCTGCTGATCGGCTTCGCGCTACGGCGGCGCAACGCGCTCAATATTGTCCTGTGCTGCGCCGGTGGCGCGATCGTCATCATGACCGTGCTGCAGACGCAGTCGCGCGGCGGTCTGGTCTCGGCGTTGCTCGTCCCCGGCGTGTACCTGGCACGGAGGTACCGTTTGTGGGCCGTGATCCCGGGAGCCCTGATGGCGCTTCCGCTGCTGCTGCTCGGTGGGCGTAGCGGCGTGGACGCCGATGTCTCGACGCAGATGCGCTACGAGGCGTGGGCGACCGGCCTCGACATGTTCAAGAGCCACCCGATCTTCGGCGTCGGCGCGCGGCTGTTCAACGAGCATCACTTCCTCACCGCGCATAACTCGTTCGTGCTGACGCTCGCCGAGCTCGGCATGGTCGGGATGATCCTGTTCGTCATCATCATCTACATGTCGATGAAGACGTTGATCGTCGGCCTGCGGTCGCTCGCGATGGTGCCGGGCTCGGCCGCCGTTCAGGTCTGGGGCATGGCGCTGCTCGCCTCGCTCGCCGGCATCATCTTCCAGATCAACACGCTCTCGTTCGCCTACCACTCGGTGCTGTGGATCTTCCTCGGCCTCGTCGGCGCCTGGTACTCGGCGATCAAGCACCACGCACCCGAGTTCACGGTGAAGTTCGGCTGGAAGGACGCAACCGGCGTGATCCTCGGCTGCCTCACGTACGTGTTCGTCGTCCTGCCCCTGTTCCTCAGGTACAAGGGCGAGATGTAGCGCGGCGGGCTACTTCTTCTTGGCCGCCGGTTTCTTCGCCGGTGCGGCCTTCGCGGCGGCGGGAGCCTTCGGGGCCTTGGCCGCAGCCGGCTTCGCAGCGGGCTTCGCAGCCGGCTTCGCCGCGGGTGCCGGCTTGGCGGCGGGCACTGGCTTCGCGGGCGCGGGAGGCGGCGTGACCGGAGCCGGAGCTGGCGCTGGAACGGGCTTCACCGACGGTACACCGGCGACACCCGGCACCACCCGCGTGACCTTCTCCGGCGGCACCGGAGTCAGCTTGCCGATCGGCTTGGTCGGGATCGGCACGATCATCGGGCGCTTGGGCTCCGGGACCGGCTTGGGAGGACGCACCGGAGTGGGACCACGGCGCGGCCGGGGCTCGTCATCGTCATCGTCGAGGACGATCGGCTTCGCGTCGTCGTCGTCCTCGTCGTCCTCTTCCTCCTCGTCGTCGTCCGCCTCTTCCTCGTCGTCGTCTTCCTCCTCCTTGGTCTTGGCCTTCGCGCCGACGACGTCCTCGTCCTCGTCCTCGTCGTCCTCGTCCTCGTCGTCGTCCTCGTCCTCGTCCTCGTCCTCGTCCTCGACGGGATCCTTGCCCCACGGCGGATCCGAGCCGCCGCGCCAGCCACCGGCTCCTTCGGCCTCGTCCTCGTCCTCGTCCTTCTCCTTCTCCTCGACGAGCGGCTCCTCGTCGCCGGTCCAGTCGTCGCCGACGGGCGCAGGCGTGGCGGCGCTGTCCTCGGCGTCGTCGACTTCCTCGACTTCTTCCTCGTCCTCTTCGTCGTCTTCTTCCTCGTCGGCTTCGACTTTTTCTACCTCGTCGTCCTCGTCCTCGTCCGCATCGGCACTGCGCGGGCCCGCAAAGGCCCGGCTGGGGAAAGACAGCTCTACGACGGCGTCACTACGCATGAATCCTCGGCGGGATTCTAAGCATGCGGGTTGCCATGTGCTCAACTCGGTGAGCAGGCTTTAGCAATCGAAGTTGAAGGTCAGCGCGCATGATACAAGCAGTGCGTGCTCCGGCTATCGGCGTTCGTGATCGCAAGCACCGCCTTGGCCACACCGGCGTTGGCCGATCGATACAGCCTCCACGGCACCGCCAGCCTCGATGCGGCGGTCACTGACAACGTCTCGTCACTCGGTGGCCTCGCGCGTAGCCCGGAGCTGTTCTTCACGCTCCGCCCGGGCGCCCTGTTCACCTATGCACTCCCGCGGATGATCCACGAGATCAACGCAGAGCTCGAGCTGATGCGCTACGCGACGACCCAGGATCAGCCCACGATCGCCGCTCGCGGCGGCTGGAAGGCGCTATTCATCCCCGGACCGCTCTCCGAGATCATCGTGCAGGCGAACGCGAGCCGGAGCATGCTGAGCGCGATCTCGGCCGCGAGTGCGCCGGTCGACACGACGGTTGGCTTCGTTCCGATCGGCAACGTCGACGTGACCCAGGGCGATGTCTCCGAGTACGGCTCGCGCACCGCGACCCGCGAGATCCGGCTGTTCCAGACCCTGTTTGGCCGCGCCGGAAAGACCGACGACAACGCGCCCGACATGGCCCGGACCATCGTGAGCTCCGAGGAGGCCGGGGGATCGTTCGGACTCGATCGCTCGTTCATGAAGACCACGGTCTCCGTCGAGGCCGGTGCGTCGTACTCGAAGCTCCAGCGGCTCGCCGAGGTCAACGCCCCGATGGGCTCGCGACTCGACCGTCAGGTCAACTTCCGCGGCCGCGTGCAGTGGCGCCGCGACCTGAGCCGCAAGCTCTCCACCGCCGTCGACGCCGGTCTGGCGGTCGTGGTCCCGGTGCTGAAGGATCCCTACCACCCTGATGTCACCCGCCACGTGGGGACGTTTCCGATCGTCGGCGGTCAGCTCGCGTACACCGACGTGTGGGGCCTCGTCACGTTCGCCGTGCGGCGCGATGTCACGCCGAACCTGTTCGTCGCCGCCAATACCGTCAACGACAGCGCCACGCTCGCCGCCGCGATTCCTCTGTACTGGCTGGAGAACGGCAACCGGCGGCGCAGCCCCAAGCTCGCCGGCGTCGGATCGTTCGGGATCCAACGTACGCAGCTCGTCTCGTCGGAGACCGCGCAGCTCACCGGCTCGTTCATCGTCGGGCGGATCGATGCGGGCGTTCAGTACGTGGCACAGCCCGGCGTGACGTACTCCGCGCGCTACGAGCTGATCGCGCAGACCGGCGACGCCACCGCCGAGATCTCGCAGTCCGGCTTCTTCCGGCAGACCGTTTATGTCACCGCTGCGATCCGGTTCCCCGCCGACGTCGCGGTGCGCGTGCCGAAGCGGCGGACCAGCTCGGTGCGCGCGGACCGCAAGGACCTCGCGCCGGCCGGGGCCGAGCCGGTGATCCCGGATCTCACCGAGCCGGGAAGCGAAGGCAGCGAGGGCGGCGAGCAGTGATCTGCTAGTCGAGCAGGCGGTCGACGTCGCCGATCAGGACCTCCGCCGCCGGTACGCCGCCGAAGCTCGTATTCCACGCCACCGCATAGCCGGTGACCCCGCGGAGAACCACCCGCGCACCCTCGGGGAGCTGCGCCGGCGTCACCGACCACTCGCCGACCACATCGTCCTCGTAGCAGGTCGGGCCCACGAACAGCGCGCGGCGCCCCTCTCCCGGATGCGGCGCGGCGGCGACGAGCTCGACCTGGCTCCACCGCAGGTGACAGATCCGCGACAGATCGAGCACGCGCAGCGGCCGATCGTCGAGCTCGCGCGCGACCAGCACACTGCCGCGCGCGAACCCCGCACCCTCGGAGAGCAGCCGGCCGGGCTCGATGATCAGCTCGATGCGCTCCGGGACTGCCGCGCGGATCTCGGCGAGCGCGTGCGGGAGATCGGTGATGCCGTGCCACGCGCCGCCGAGATCGAGGAACGACGGCTCGAAGTCCGCGAGCACCGCGCGTGCGGTGACCAAGAAGCGCTCCGCCGAGGTCGCGGTCACCGGGCCGTGGTGAACGTGAAAACCGACCGGTCGTCCGTTGGCCGCCGCGACCATCTCGGCGCGGCAGGCGAGCTCCACGCCGAACCGCGAGCGCCGGTGCCCGGAGCCATCGAGCACGGCGCCGATCGCGGGATCACGGCCCGTCACCGAGGCCGCGATCCGGATCGCGATCTCGGCGTGAGCGGGCGCGGCGCGAACCTGCTCGGGCGTCTCGCAGCTGACGATCAGGCGGCCGCGATGTGCGGTGGCTGCCGGTACCGCGCGGCCCGTGGGATCCGCGATCGAGAGGATCCGTGAGCTGGGAAGCGTGCGGACCTCGTGCGCGGACGCGGCGTCGAAGCCGTCGAGGTACTCGGCCGCCAGAGCGTGGATGACTGGATGCGGGAACGACTTCGCGGCGAACAGCGTGGTGATCCGCGAGCCGCGCGCGGCGCGGGCGAGTGCACGCAGATTCCGGTCGAGCCGCGCGTGATCGAAGACGAGCCGGGGCTCCACA
This sequence comes from Myxococcales bacterium, assembly GCA_043753855.1. Classification (GTDB taxonomy): domain Bacteria; phylum Myxococcota_A; class Polyangia; order Haliangiales; family Haliangiaceae; genus JABFXX01. The sequence goes on from JAYUVX010000044.1 coordinate 6,674, forward strand.
CGCTACGATACCGCGGGCAGGAGCACGACGCTGCCTGTCGCCTGCGCGGTGTCGCTCCCGGCTCGTCTCGACCACACCGACCACTGCTTGCATGTGGTGCCGTGCCGACGGAAGTCGCACGCACCTTCCGGGCGCGGCTCGGTGCATATGATGTCCGGGCGGCGTGGAACTAGGGCTGCGCGGAGCCCGAGCCCGGCGGCTGCACGCGCGGCTGCATGCGCGGAAACTCCTCGGCGGATCCCGAGCCCGGCGGCTGCATGGGCGGCAACTCCACGGCGGATCCCGAGCCCTCGGTGCGCGGCTGGGGACGCTCGAGTGGCGGCGGTGTCTCCAGCGGCGCGGCCGCGACCTTCGCGTTGTTCGCGCTCGGCCCGCCCGAGACGATCACGTACGTCGCGGGCACCGCGGTGCCGAGGCTGATCAGGATCGCGCCCCGCCAGCGCAGGCCCAGGCGGCCCTTGATCATGAAGATGCCGCTGATCGCGAGGTACAGCAGCATCACCGCGTAGATGTCGGCGAGGTACGTCCACGCCTGCTTGCCGCGGTTGTAGTGCAACCAGTTCGCGACGCGCAGGAAGAACCGCGGTGAGCGCTGCTGGACCGTGATCTGGCCGGTATCGCCGATCGCGGTGACCTGCGTGCCGTTGGAGTAGCCGAGGCGGAGCTCGTCGCCGGCTCGGAACACGTCGTCGGGTTTGCCGGTGCCGGTGGCCTCGGTGACGCGCTTGACGGCATCGTCGTCGCTGGCGTCCGCGGGGATCGGCGCGATCGTCAGCGCGCGCTCGGTGGCGTGGAAGTTCGGATCCCAGTCCTTGAGGTGATTGATCGCGATGCCCGAGAGCGCATAGATCAGCGTGAAGCCGACCGCGAGATAGCCAAAGTCGCGGTGGATGGCCCGGAGCCAGCCACGCCAGCGCTTCTTGATGGTCGCGCCGAGGCCTGCGGCCTCAGGCATAGCGTTCCTGTTTCCACGGATCAGCGTGGTTGTTGTAGCCGCGCACCTCCCAGTACCCGGGCTTGTCCTCCTTGACGAAGCGCACGCCGGTGATCCACTTCGCGCTCTTCCAAAAATACAGATCGGGGATCAGCCCGCGGACCGGTGCACCGTGCGAGAGCGAGAACGGCTTGCCGTTGAGGCGGTAGGTGATGAGCGCGTTGTCGGCGGTGGCTTCCTTGAGCGGGACGTTCGCGGTGTAGCCGTGCGCGGCCTCGAAGATGACGTGGCGAACATCGCCCTTGATGCCGGCCTTCTCCGCGAGCATCGCGATCTGCACGCCCTTCCACAGGCCGCCGATCAGCGACCAGCCGGTGACACAGTGGACATCGGCCTCCTTCTGCACCTGCGGAAGCTTGAGCAGCTCGGAGTAGTCCAGCTCGAATGGCGTCTTGACCTCGCCATGGACCTTGAGCTTGAACGTGCGGACGTCGCCATCACCTTCGTCGCCGCCCATCGCGCGCAGCTCCTCGAGGGCGCGCTGGCCGGGCGGGAGGCGTTCCTTGCCATCCTTGCGCTTCTCGGCGCGGGCCTTGCGGGACAGATCGTCGGCGGCGATCCGGACCAGCGTTCCACCAAGAGCCATGAACGCCGTGCCGACCGCTGCAGACTTGATGAACTGCCGTCGACCCCAGGCAGCCTTGAGCTCCGGGTAGCGGTCCAGGTCGGGTTTGTCGTCGTTGCTCACGGGGGTTCTACGCAGCTCCACCAGGCAGGTTACCCCGGTTGGAAGTGCTGACGTAGCGAGAAGTTACGCGCGACCGAACACGGGGACCAGGGTGCCGGTGGTGAGGGCGTTCTGGGGGGAGGCAAGGAATCCGATGGTCTCCGCGATCTGGGCTGGCGTCGGCCAGGTCGAGTGGTCGGCGTTCGGCATTGCAGCGCGGTTGGCCGGCGTATCGATCGTGGAGGGCAGCACCGCGTTGACCAGGATGCCCTCGTCGAGCAACTCGACCGCGAGCGACTGAGTCAGCGCTGCGACGCCCGCCTTGCCTGCCACGTACGCGGACATGCCGCCGACCGGTGCGATCAGCGGCCGCGCACCGACGTTGACGATGCGGCCACCACCGCCGCCTTTGCGCATCGACTTCACCGCCTCGCGGCAGGCGAGGAAGCAGGTCAGCGTGTTGATCCGCCACTGCGCCTCGAGCTCGGCGACCGACGTGTCGGCGAGCTTGCCCATCGCGAAGCCGCCGACCAGATGGATCGATGCCCAGATCGGAGGAAGCGCCGCGTAGAACTTCGACGCGGAGTCCTCGTGGTCGAGCTGGACCTCGGGCCGGTCCGCGATGTGGACGATCGCGCCCTTGCCCTGCAGCAGCTCGACGACGCCCTTGCCGAGCGCGCCATGACCGCCGGTGATGACGACGTGCCGATCCTTCATGTCAGAGGATGATCCCGCCGCACGCTGCCTGGAACTTCGCGAGCACCTCGGTGAGTGCCGTCGTCAGGTTGCCGGCACAGATCGACGAGAACACCGCCTGCTGCGAGCCCGTCGCGTTGGTCATCTGGACGAACTGCTTGAGACGCGTGGCCTCGACGGCCATGCCGAAGCTCGACATGCACGCGGTCTCGCCGGCGATCACGCCCGCGGCCCAGCGCGAACGGTGACCCTTGAGGGTGTCGAAGAACTGGATCGCATCGGCGGGGTCGAAGTCGAGCGTGGGGCCGCTGTTCGGATTGGTGACGTCGATCGTGAACGAGGTCTGCGTCGACGAGCCATCATCCTCGTCGGTCAGCATCACCACACCGAGCAGCGCGTCGTTGCGGAGGAAGCCGGCGTTCTCGCCGCTGGTCACTCGTTCGGAGAGCGCGTGCTTCGCCATGAGCAGGGGCATCTCGTACGACGCGCCGTTGGTACCCACGTTGGCGCGGCAGCCCAGCGTGGTGCCGAGGTTTGGCGTGCTGCTGTCGAGCCAGCGCTGGCTGACGCCGCAGTTGTTCATGAACTTGCCGTCGGGCCCGTGGTCGGTCATCGGGATCATCTGGCCGCCGACGCTGACCGTGTACGCGAGGTCCTTGCCGGTCGTGGTGACCGCGATCCGGAAGTCGATGCGCTCGCCCTCGGCATTGACGTAGTTCTGGAGCACGGTCGCGAACATCGGAAAGTTCGACGCGAGGTTCGACTGCTCCTCGGACATCGAGCCCGAGTCGTCGACCACGAACACGAGGTCCATCTTGTTGCACGTGCGAGCCTCGCCGACGCTCGCGTCGGGGCCGCCGCCGGTGTCATCGCCGCCTCCCGTGGTCCGACCCGAGGGGCCGCACGCGACGACCGACAGCGTGGAACACATTAGAACGGCGGACGTGATGGGCTTCATGTAACTCCCCCTCGAAGTCTTGCGGACGATACACAGCCTCCCGATCGATCAAAAGTGTTTTGTCGCGGCGGGCCGGTTCCCGAAGCGCTTTGCTCGGATCGAGCAACGCGTTAGAAGCCAGGGCATGGGCGCACAGTGGAAGGCCGCCGGGAAGCTCGCGAATGCCAACGCGCGGGGGAAGATCATCAGCCGGTGCTCGAAGGAAATCATCCTCGCGGCGAAGGCGGGATCCGACCCCGCGGGAAATGCGCGGCTCCGCGCGGCGATCGAATCGGCGAAGAAGCAGTCGGTGCCGCGCGACAACATCGAGCGCTCGATCAAGCGCGGAGCCGGCCTCCTCGAGCCGGTGGTGTTCGAGACCGTCACCTACGAGGGCTTCACGCCGCATCGCGTGCCGGTGATCGTCGAGTGCCTGACCGACAACAAGAATCGCACGACCACGAGCATCCGGGTGCTGTTCCGCAAGGGGCAGCTCGGAAACAGCGGGTCGGTGTCGTGGGACTTCAGCCATGTCGGGCTGGTCGATGCCACCGCGCCCGAGGGTGCGGATGCGGAGGGCACCGCGATCGAGGCGGGCGCGCAGGACTTCGAGCCGGATGGCGAAGGTGGGTTCCGGTTCTACACGGAGCCGACCGACCTCGATGCGGTGTCCAAGGCGCTCTCCGGCCTGGGCTGGACCGTCGCGACCATGCGGCTCGGATGGCGGCCCAAGAATTCCACCACGCTGGACGAGGGGGCGCGTGCGGAGGTCGAGCAGTTCCTGGCAGAGCTCGACGAGGATGACGACGTGCAGCACATCTACGTGGGCTACGCGTGACTGCCGGTTTGGCTGCGGGTCGAGTGGCCAGCTACGCTACGCTTGGGTGGTGGAATCGGGAGAGGCGAATGACGCCACCCTGGCGGACCCGCCGGACCTGGACGGCGAGGCGGGGACCCAGGCCGCGGGACCGCGTGCGCTCGTTCAGGTGCTCGCAGCATCGCAGGCGGCCACCGCGCTGCCGGATGCCAGGCGGTCGGTGGAGTGGGCGACCGGATCCAAGGGCCCGGGGCCAACCGCCGCGCAGGCGATCGATCACGCCGACCTCCCGCGGATGCGCGTGTTTCACACGTTCGGGATCCTCGCGCCGCTGATCGCGGTGGGGCTCTCGCTCATGATCGGTGCCGATCCGTTCGCGCAGAAGGTGTTCTGGTGCGGCGCGGGCGTGATGTCGCTCGCGAACGTGGGGCTCGTGTGGCTCGCGGGCAAGCCGGAGCGTTGGAGGCAGCGGCCGGTGGGCCAGCTGTGGATCATGGCCACCCTCGGTGGCATGCCGCCGATGTACTACTACTTCGGTCCGTTCTCCGCGATCGTGATGGTGGCGATCCTCGGCATCATCGTCATCTCGCTCGGGCGCAGCCGTTGGATCTCGCTGTCGATCACCGCGATCTGCATCGTCAGTCACCTGCTGCTGGCGGTGCCGATCATCGCAGGCTGGATCACCGATATCGGGCTGCTCTCCAGCATCGTCGCCGCGCCGCTACAGCTCGGGATCGCGGAGGCGCTGGTGATCGCCTTCATGGTGTCGGCATACCTGCTCGGGCGCTGGGCCCGGCGCACCAACACCGAGGCGATCTCCGAGCTGCAGAGTGCGATGCAGTTGATCGGCGACCAGGAGCAGGCGCTCGCCGAGGTCAAGGATGATGTGGCGCGGCAGAAGCATGCGGATGAAGGCCGGTGGACCGGGCAGGTCATGGGCGGTTTCAAGATCGGCCTCGTGCTCGGTCGCGGGGCGATGGGAGATGTCTACGAGGCGGTGTGCGCGGACGGTCTATCGATCGCGCTGAAGCTGCTCAACTCGCGGTCGACCTCGAGCCCGAAGCTGATCGATCGATTTCATCGCGAGATGGACCTCGCCGCGCGGCTGCACTCGCCGTACATCGTAAAGCTGATCGCGCTATCCCCTCCGGGTGCGGTGGTGCCGTACATCGCGATGGAGCGGCTGTATGGCACCGACCTCGCATCGCGATTGCGCACGGATCCCCGGATGCCGTCCGACGAGATCGGCGTGCTGCTCGATCAGGTCGCGCGGGGCCTCGAGGTCGCGCGGCTCGCCGGCGTGGTCCATCGCGATCTCAAGCCGCACAACCTGTTCCTCCACGAGGGCTCGACCTGGAAGATCCTCGACTTCGGAGTCTCCAAGCTGGTCGGCAGCGAGGGCACGCTGACCGGCGAGGGCGTGGTCGGCACGCCGCAATACATGGCCCCGGAGCAGGCCTCGGGCGGGCAGGTCACCCACCTGGCGGATATCTACGCGCTGGGTGCGATCGCGTATCGCTGTCTGACGGGACGCTCGCCGTTCAACGGCAAGGACCTCGCAGCGCTCGTGTATCAGGTCGTCCATCAGGCCCCGGCGCGGCCCGGCGTGCTCGGCAAGGTGTCGCCGCAGATCGAGGATGTGCTGGCGGTGGCGATGGCGAAGGATCCGCGCAAGCGGTTTCCCTCGGCGCTGTCGTTCGCGCAGGCGTTTGCGGCGGCGCGGCGCGGCAAGCCGAACGCGATCGAGCCGCCAACGAACGCGTGGACGTAGTCGCGGATCTGCTACAAGGCGCAGCGTGAGCACTGGATTCCGTATGCCCGCCGAGTGGGCTCCCCACACCGCCGTGTGGACCGCGTGGCCCCACGATCCCGAGCAGTGGCTCGAAGGGCTCGAGGCGCCTCAGCGCTCGCTGATGGCGATGGTGGCCGCGATCGTCGATGTCGAGCACGGCACGCCGCGCGGCGAGCGTGTCGAGCTGCTGGTGCGTGACGCGGTGGATGAAGCCGCGGCGCGTGCGCTGCTCGGGACGGCGGCGATCGGCGTCACGTTCCATCACGGTCCGTACGGAGACGTCTGGCTGCGCGATACCGGGCCGATCTTTGTCACCCGCGATGGCGAGCTCGCCGCGGCACGGTTCCGGTTCGATGGCTGGGGCGGCAAGTACGTGATGGACGGGGACACCGAGGTCAGCGCGCGCGTGATGGGGTGGTCCGGTGTGCGCGGCGCCGCGTTCGAGTTTGTCCTCGAGGGCGGGGCGATCGAGGTCGACGGTCAGGGCGGCCTGCTCACCACCAAGCAGTGCCTGCTCGGCGGCGCACGCAATCCTGGACTCGATCAGCGCGCGCTCGAGGCCCGGCTGCAGTGGGCGCTCGGGGCCGATCGCGTGACCTGGCTCGATCGCGGACTCCATAACGATCACACCGATGGTCACATCGATACGCTGGCGCGGTTCGTCGCGCCCGGCGTGGTCGCCTGCATGGAGCCGGCGGCCGGCGATCCGAACGCCGATGCGCTGCGCGGGATCATCAGCGATCTGCGGGCGGCGAAGCTCGACGTGGTGACGGTGCCGTCTCCCGGCGCGGTCCACGATGCGAGTGGCATGCTGATGCCGGCGAGCTACATGAACTTCTACCTCGCGAACACCACGATCGTGATCCCGACCTATGGCGTGGCGGCAGACGATGCGGCAGTGAAGGTGATCGGCGAGCTGTTTCCGGGTCGCCGGCCGGTCGCGCTCGACGGCAAGACGGTGGTGGTCGGCGGCGGTGCGTTTCACTGCTCGACGCAGCAGCAGCCGTCACCGGTCTGATCCGCCTCGACGGGACGATCCACGTCGCATCGGGTAAGGTGCCCCGCCATGTCGAACGTCACCATCGCCGCGCTGCAGACACAACTCTCCGACGATGTCGCGACCAACGTCGCACACGTCACGGAGCTCGTGCGCGCGGCGGCCGGCAAGGGCGCGCAGATCATCCTGCCGAGCGAGCTGTTCGAGGGCCACTACTTCTGCCGCACGCAGGACGAGGCCGACTTCGCGCGCGCGCGTCCCGCCGAGGGACATCCGACGCTGCGCCAGTTCCAGCAGCTCGCGGCCGAGCTCGGCGTCGTGATCCCGGTGTCGTTCTACGAGCAGGCCGGGCCCGAGCACTACAACTCGATCAAGGTGTTCGATGCGGATGGCAAGGACCTCGGCATCTATCGCAAGAGCCACATCCCGGATGGCCCCGGCTATCAGGAGAAGTTCTTCTTCAAGCCCGGCAACACCGGCTTCAAGACATTCGCAACGAAGTTCGGCACGATCGGCGTGGCGATCTGCTGGGACCAGTGGTTCCCCGAGGCCGCGCGCGCGATGACGCTCGCCGGCGCCGACGTCCTGTTCTATCCCACGGCGATCGGCAGCGAGCCGGAGGAGCCCGAGCTCGACAGCCGAGACTCGTGGCAGCGCGTGATGATCGGCCACGCAGTCGCCAACGCGGTCGGCGTGGTCGCCGCGAATCGGGTCGGCACCGAGGGCGAGGGCACGAGTGGGATCACGTTCTACGGCAGCTCGTTCATCGCCGACGCGCGCGGAGACAAGATCGCAGAGCTCGGACGCGACGAGCGCGGCATCGCCATCGCCACCCTCGACCTCGCGCAGATCCGCCGGGTCCGGGCGAGCATGGGATTCTTTCGCGACCGCCGGCCGAGCCTGTACCGCGGCCTCGTCGAATAGCCGCGGCCGTCCGGGAGTGGACGGCACGTGGATTGCGATCTCCAACATATTGGAATAACTTGACGTTTCGCCCACGACCCCCGGTCAGGGCGGCGTCGCTGCGACGTCCGGCCCCAACGATACGTCGGAACCGACGTGCGTCATTCGCTGGAACCGGGGCCGCGTTCGCGGTTGTCTCACTCGCCGTGATCCGCCGTCATGTCCTCGCCGCGCTCGCCGCCGGCATCGCGGCCGGCGATGACGATGCGGCGCGTGCTGCGCTCAAGAAGGTCGAGCTGGTGCTGCGGCGGCCCGCGCGGAAACGGCTCGAGCGCGCGCTGATCGATGCGGCGCTCGCGACCAACGAGCTCGGTGGTGCGGTGGACCCGGACGCCGCGCGACACGTACAGCGGGTCGCGGCGCTCCAGCTCGCGAAGTCGGCTCCCGAGGATGTGACGGATCATGCGCGGGTGGCCGCGGCCTATGCGGCGCTGCCGAACGTTCGAAGCGGCGGCGTGCCGATCGCGACGATCGGGTTCGCGCTGATCGTCAGCGCACTGTCGGTGACCGCGTCGCTGTATCTGCTCACGCTTCCGGGGCCCGCGAACCGCGCGTACGCCCGCGAGCTGCCACCGCCCGCCGCCGGAGCGTTCAAGGACGGCGGCGTGCCGCTCGAGGATCCCGTGCTCGCGAAGCTGTTCGTCGAGCAGCTGACCGAGCTCGTGATCGAGTCCGACCGCGACCGCCAGAGCGGCGGCATGGATCGCGATCGCAAGGCGCACAACATCACGCTGATCTCGGCGCCCGCGATCCGTGCGCATGGCCCCGCTGTGACCAAGGCATGGGCCGACATGCTCGGCATGCTCGACCGCTGGGTCAGCGTTCCCGCGTCGAGCGCCGGATTCAAGGACATCGTCCGCGAATTCCGCCACGAGGTGCGCGCGGTCAGCGATCAGCTGGCGTCCGCCGGCGTCGGCTACTACCTCGAAGGTGACGTCTACCTGTCAGGCGATGCGGCGCACGCGCTGGTCTACGCCTACCGCGTCGAGGAGGTCGTGTTCGTGACCGCCGGTGGTCAACCGCGTCGCGTGCTGAACCTGCGCCGGCTCGATCATCTCAACATCTCGCACACGCTGCTCGGCATGCAGTCGCAGGATCTCGGCGATCCCGTGTTGCTGCTCGATCAGATCGAGGACCACGTCGCGAGTCACGTGCTCCCGGTGCTCGCACCCGATGCCGCCTGGGAGCTCGCCGATGATGACTATCAGCGGACCCAGGGCGCGGTGCTCGCGAAGCTCGCCGGCGAGGCAGTACGTCGCGAGCTCCTCGTCGTACTCGGGAAGGATGCGCCAGCGGCTCAGCACATCGCCGCGCTGATCGCGGAGCGCGCTACGATCATCGCCCAGTGGCGTTCGGTGCTCGAGCGACGAGGCTGGGTGATGTCACGCAGCGATAGCCTGTTTCTCCCCGAGCACATGATCGAGCAGCTCGCCGACCAGGTGCCCGGGACCGAGCGACGCCGCGTCGAGGCGATCGAGGAGGAGCTCGCCACCCTCGAGGCCCCGCGGATCGCCTCGCTCGTGCACACGCTGGTCGCGCGGAGCGTGCGTCGTCACGAGGCGCAACACGGCATCGATGACGATCGCGCGCAGCCGCTGCGCTATCCGCCCGCGCTCGAGGAGCACCTCGGCGCCGCGTACGATGATGATGGCGAGCCACGCCGGCGCGTGGAGAGTGCGCGCGCGGAGCTCTCGGCGTACGTCAGTCAGCTCGCCAACGATCCATTCGCGGCGCAGCTATCGCTGTGGAACGTGGCGCGGTTCGCGTTCGATGACAACCAGGTCGGCAGCTCGGAGTCGTATGCCGGCGTGCTGATCCTCGAGGGGCTCGCGCGTCACCTGAACCTTCCGAGCCCCGGCCCGGTGATCCACGATCACCACATCGATCGCGAGCGGCTCACCGCGATCGCCACGCCGATGGCGATGCTCTCGGGCGAGCAGCTGCGCACCGCGGCGAAGGAAGTCTGGGCGGATCTGTATGCGGAGGCGCTGGTCCCGATCGTCGACCGCTAGCGCGAGTGCTACGATCGCGTGATGCAATTCTTCGCGAAGGCAGTGATCACCGGATTCGCGCTGAGCCTGGGCGCGGCGCTGTTCAAGAAGGTCGCCAAGCAGGTCGGGCTCGCGGATGACGACAAGAACACCGATCAGGTGCGTCAGCAGGACGGCGGGACGGACCCGGAGCTACAGCTCAGCTGAGCGGCCGGGGTGGGACGTGTTCCCACCTGCACTCCCGATCGGAAGTGCGCCGAATTCTGCGGCCGGTGCGCGGTTTTTGCGCAACACTGGGGAGCAGGTGATGGAATCGGCGAACCTGGCGCCCGGCCTGTTGCTGGCGATGCCGCAGCTGGCCGATCCGAACTTTTCGCGCGCCGTGGTCCTGATGATCGAGCACAGCGAGGATGGCTCGTTCGGCCTCGTCATCAATCATCCCAGCCCGATCCGGGCCACCGAGCTGCTCGACAGCCTCGAGATGGCCTGGCGAGGCGAGGACGCGGCGGTGGTGTGGGCGGGAGGGCCGGTCAGCCCGAGCACTGGATGGGTGCTCCACGAACCGGTTGGCATCGCAGCGCCGGGCCTGGGCACGATCGCGATCACCTCGAGCATCTCGCTATCGACCTCGCCGGATAAGCTGCGTGCGATCGCGAACCAGCCACCGCGCAACATCCGGCTGCTGCTCGGCTACTCCGGCTGGGGACCCGGGCAGCTCGCGCAGGAGATGTCGCGCGGCGCGTGGCTGCACACCGACGCGACGCCGGGTCTGGTGTTCGAGACGCCGCCCGATCAGATCTGGGACACGGCGATGCGATCGCTCGGGATCAATCCGCGCGCTCTGTTCACTGGCCGCGGCGTCAACTGACGATCCGCGCGGTCGGCAGCTCGGTCACCGCATCGCGCGAACACCACGAACATCCCAGCGATGCCAAGGCCGAGGAACACCATGGCCGCGGGAGCCAGAGACCGGCGCGCAGGGCCAGGCCCTTCAGCGCGGCTTCAGCCCGCGGCGAACAGCGAACGGATCGCGGCTGGATCATTCGTCATGATCCCGTCGGCGCCGAGCTCGAGCAGCCGCTTCGCTTCCGCCGGATCATCGACGACCCAGTAGTCCACGCGCAGCCCGAGGCTGTGGCATTTCGCGATGAACGCCGGTCGATCGAACCGGATCGCACGCTGCGCCACCGGCACCTGCGCCGCGCTTCCGGTGTACGGCAGCGATCGCCACAGCACCGCGGGCAGTCCGAGCAGCGTGACCACCTCGACCTGCGACAGCGCAGTCTCTCCCGCGTAGCCCTTGCGGCGCACCGCGATGGCCGTGGTGGTCTGGAAGCTCGCGATCGTCACGCGGTCGGCCGCGCGCTTGGCGGCCACCAGCGCGAGCGTCGCAGCGACCGCCCTGTCGCCTTTGATGTCGACATTCACGCGGACTGTCGGAAATGCATCCAGCACGTCCTCGAACCGCGGCACCGAGATTCCCTGACCCGCGAACGGTCGCGAGCCATCGGCAGCGACGAAGCCCCAGCCAACATCCAGCCGCTGCGCTTCGGCGAGATCCAGCTCGGCCCAGTTCCGGGGCGACGCGGCCATCCGGCGCGCATCGGGATCATGTGTGACGATCAGCTGCCCGTCACGCGTGAGATGAACGTCCATCTCGAGGGCATCGGCGCCGGCCTCGATCGCGCGCTCGAAGGCGAGCAGCGTGTTCTCCGGTCGCTCCGCGGAGGCCCCACGATGTGCGTAGAGCCTGCGCTCGTGCATCACTTGTCTTCTTCGAGCTCCAGCGCGCCCGCGGGCATCGGCGGCGGCCGCGGATCCGTGACCTGCACCACCTCGACGGCGTACTTGATGTCCTTGTCCGCGAGCGGATGAACGAGGCGCACGTCGATATCGTCGCCGGTGACCTTCTCGATGCGCAAGATCACGTTCAGATCGTTGGTCCCTTTTGCCACCATCTGCTCGCCCGGCTTCAGCGCGAGGTCCTTGGGGAACTCGCTGCGCTTCATCTTCTTCAGCGGGTGCATCGCGGGGTTCCCGAAGGCGTCCTTGGCCTTGATCACACCCTCGCGCTTGGCGCCCTTCTCGAGGCCCTCGAGGACCTTCTCCAGGCCGACAAGCATCGCGCCCGAACCCTGAATGAACTCGACCTGGCTCTTCTCGAGCTGCTGGCCTCCCGCGACGGAGAGGTCAACCTTGAGCGTGACTCGGCGTCCCTTCTCGATCTTCACCGGAGCAGGCTACACGTGAGGCATCCGCGACATCAACGCCTCGGGTTGTGAACCAGCTGTCTCGAAACCCAACGGTCTCGACGACATTGCGAGAACTTGCGCGCTGGCACGAAAGCAGCAGAACCTTCGTCGGTATTCATGGTTCGCCTGTCCCTGGTTGTAGCGCTCGCTCTGAGCACCGTGGCGTGTCACGCCGGCAAGTCCCCCCAGCTGACCGTCCTCGGTGTTCGCGAGGCGCAGCGCCACGAGGTGGTGTTCGTTCAGGTCACCAACCCGGCAAACCGGCCGATGCGGCTCACCAAGCTCGAGTACACGTTCGCCTCGCAAGGCACGCAGGTCTCCAAGGGCGAGGTTCCGCTGTCGCGCGATCTCGCAGCGGGAGCGTCGGCGGTGGTCGAGGTTCCGCTCGAGAGCTCCTCCGAGGGCCCGATGACCTTGCATGGAACGCTGACGGCCGAGCTCGACCAGATCGTACGGATCTTTCGGGTTTCCGCGCAGGTCGACGCGCACTGAACCTACTGGACACCCGAGGACACCTCACGCACCTCCATGTCGGGTAGATCGCCGAGACGATGCGGATCAGAATGGCTGCTGGAGGTCACTGATGCGCAGCATCTTCCTTGCAGCTCTCGTCGCGGCGGCGGTTATCGCGCAGCCGGCCACGGCAGGTAAGGCCCGACAGGTCCGCTACGTTGGCATTCACCCGGTGCCAAAATCCGAAGGCGGCGGAATCTGTTACATCGAGGGTCCGCACGTCCACATCTTCGCGGCGAACAAGCTCGAGTACCGCGACCACCGCGGCGCCAACTACTTCGTCGGTGACCCGGTCGCGTACGGGTACGATGGGGAGAAGCACGCCTACAAGGGCCACCACCCGATTCACGTCGACATGGTCGTCGGTGACGACGATCCGGATGTCGAGTTCTGCTACCTCGACGGCCCGCACTATCACTATTTCACGGTGCCCGAGGGGCCCGAGTTCAAGATCGTGGGCGACGCGTACTTCTACGTCGGCGAGCCCGGCCCGGTGTACATCGAGGCGCGCCCGGCGATGGTGAAGATCAACGCGGTGTACACGCCGCTGGTCTACACGCGGCCGGTCATCGAGGTCGAGGCACCCGAGGGCTGGGTCGGACTGCGCTACCGCGGGCCGGCGGTGGTCGTCGACGCGCCGTCCGTTCGCGTGGCAGCACCGGCGGTGCGTGCGGGGGTCGATGTTCGCGTCATGGTTCCTCCGCCTCCGAGCATCCACGTCGACGTCGGCATCGGCTTTGGTGGTGGCGTCTACGTCGGCGGTGAAGGCCGTGGACGCGGCAAGTGGAAGAAGGCGAAGCGCCACGAGAGGGACGACGATTGATGCGGGGAATCATGGTTCTCCTGCTCGCCGCCGCCGCGTGCGGCAAAAGCGATGGCTCCTCGCCCGGTTTCGGCGGAAGCAGCGCGGGGCCGCGCGAGGCCGTGCTCGATGCGTGGAAGAAAGCCGGGCTCACAGCCTCGCCGATGACCGCTGCGAGCGTCGCGGTCGGCAAGGACTGTCAGAGCGGCACCGTGGGCGCGGTCGACGTGCTGCTCTGCGTGTATCCCTCGGCGGCCGACGCGAAGTCCGCCGAGGAGGCCGGCCTGGCCTGGGTCGGTGACACCACGGGCGCGTCCCAGGCCGCGGGGAGCGTGCTGATCGTCGTCGCGGATCGCCGCAAGAGCGATCCCAGCGGCCGCACGATCAACCAGATGATGAAGCTCGCACCGAGGTAGCGCGCCACCGGCATCGGCGTTAGGGTCCGGCGCGATGTGGTTAACGCTCGCGACCAAGTCCCTGGCCGGAACTGCGATCACCCGCGACGAGGCGAGGAGCGTGCTCCACGCGCCGGCGGACGAGCTGCTCGCGCTGCTCGATGCGGCGTTCACGGTGCGCCGCGCGTACTGGGGCCGGCGCGTCTCGCTCCACGTCCTGGATAACGCGAAGGTCGGAGCGTGCCCGGAAGACTGCGGGTTCTGCTCGCAGTCGTCGAAGTACGCGTCGCCGAGCGGTGAAGCGCCGATGAAGTCGGTGGAGGATCTCGTCGAGGGTGCTCGCCGTGCTCACGCCGCGCGCGCCAAGCGCTACTGCATGGTCACCGCCACCCGCGGACCGTCGCAGAAGGATCTCGATACGATCTGTGCCGCCGCCGAGCGGATCAAGGCCGAGCTCGACATCGAGCTGTGCGCCTCGCTCGGCCTGCTCACCGCGGCCAAGGCTGTGCGCCTCGCAGCCTCCGGCGTGGATCGGTTCAATCACAACCTCGAGACCAGCGAGCGCCACTACGGGAAGATCGTGTCGACGCACAGCTGGCAGGATCGCGTGGAGACCGTGCAGCACGCGAAGGCTGCGGGCATGGACACCTGCTGCGGCGGCATCGTTGGCCTCGGCGAGTCCGAGGAGGATCTGCTGGATCTGGCGTTCGCCCTGCGCGAGCTCGAGGTGGACTCCGTCCCGGTGAACTTCCTCGACGCACGGCCCGGCACGCCGCTCGCCGGCTATCCGCTCGTCGAGCCGGGCTACGCGCTGCGCGCCCTCTGCATGTTCCGGTTCGTCCACCCGCGCACGGATCTGCGCGTGGCCGGTGGCCGCGAGATCACGCTGCGCGCGCTGCAGGCGATGGCGCTGTACCCGGCGAACTCGATCTTCACCCAGGGCTACCTGACCACCGGTGGCGCCACGCCGTCGGCCGATCACCAGATGATCAAGGACGCCGGCTTCGAGCTCGAGCTCGCATCGGGCGAGTCCGCACCCGCCGATCCGGAGGGCGTCGCCCAGATCCCGCCGCCCGTTCGCCGGCCGTCGCTGCCCACCGTTCGTTCGTGACCTACCGCGAGCTCGAGTTCGTCGCCGAGGCTCTGGAGGCCGACCGCGAGATCGAGCAGGGCGGAGAGGTCTCCTCGGCTGCCGACGTTCATGGCTGGCTCGCGCGGCTGGCCGGCGGCGAGAAGACGACCCGGCCAGATCCGCGGCGCGGGTAGTCCACTCACGCGACGCGCTCTCGAATCTGAATCGCGTGGCTCG
>JAYUVX010000045.1:0-21699 GCA_043753855.1 Myxococcales bacterium
GTGGAGTACCCGGAGATCGGCCGGATCAAGACGATCACCGCGAAGCAGCGTGGCGTGTCGGGGCGGATCGGCGTGCTGACGATCAAGGGCGACAAGACAAGCGTCGAGGTCGCCGGCGACCTCCACATCCGCCGGCTGCTCGGTGGCCTGAAGTCGACCTTGTTCGAGGTCACGCGCGACGGCGACACGTTCGTGTTCCGCGGCGCCGGCTTCGGTCACGGCGTCGGGATGTGCCAGCTCGGAGCGATCGGGATGGCCGATGCGGGCCGCGGCCACGACAAGATCCTCTCGCACTACTACCGCGGCACCCACCTGCACCGGCTGTACTGACGCGCGCCCGGTACCACATCGATGACCGTGGCGATGCGGCAAACTGGCCGGGCGTAGTATCCCCGGACCATGTCCATGCCCGTGCTCCCGACGACGATGGTCGGCTCGTATCCGCGTCCCGGCTGGTTCACGCATCAGCTCGCGGTTTCGGCAGCGAGAAGCTTCCACATCCGGCGCGCGCGAAGGCGAAGGGCCGCGATGTGTGGGCGCTCGACGAGGCGGGCGGCGTGGCGGTGACCGGCGAGATCAAGCGCGGCCCGGTGCGGATGGAGCTGCTCTATCGCTGAGCGCAGCGCCACACGCAGCGGCCGATCAAGGCGTGCATCGGCGCGGGCCCGGTGCAGCTCTCGACGCTCGCGCACTTCCAGGCCGGCCCGGTGCATAACCGCTACGAGCTCTCGCGCGGCCTCGCCGAGGTGTTCCGCGCCGAGATCGCCGACGTCGTCGGCGCCGGCTGCAAGCACATCCAACTCGAGGATCTCGGCGCGTGGATGCCGCACCTCTCCGGCGAGCAGGACTACGACTGGGTCACCGACGTCGTGGATCGCACGATGTCCGAGATCCCGCAGGGCGTGGAGCGCTCGTGGCACTTCTGCATGGGCAACGCGTGGGGCAACAAGCTCGAGGGCATGACCGCCGGCGGCTATCGCGAGATCATGCCGCACTACCACGGCGTCGAGGTCGATGCCTACGTGCTTGACTTCGCGTGCCGCGAGATGGAGGACGCGGATCTGCTGCGCGCGCTGCCCGCCGACAAGTCCGCGCACATCGGCGTGATCGATGTCCGCACGCTCGAGATCGAACACCCCGAGCAGGTGGCTGCGCGCGTCCGCAAGGTGCTCGCGCACATCGAGCCCGAGCGCGTCACGTTGACGACCGACTGCGGGCTCAAGCAGCTGCCGCGGGTCGTGGCGATCGAGAAGCTGCGCGCCCTCGCCGCGGGCGCCGCGATCGTGCGCCGCGAGCTGCGCTGATCGCGGCTACTCGGGCTGCAGCACGAACCAGTGAAACGCGCGGTACGGGCCCGCCGCCTCGGTCGACAGCGTGGTCGACGTCCCCGCGGGCAGCTCGAACGCGACCTCGGCGAACGATCCATCCGGCGCCGGCAACGTGTGGCTCGCGAGCACGTGGCCGTCCGCGTCGCGGAGCTCGAGCGCTACGGCCGCAGAGATCGTCTCCTGGTACGGAACGCCGGGTGGACCGCCGGTGCGCAGCAGGAGCCGGACCGGCTTGCCTGGATCGACCGCGATCGTGAAGCGCTCGGCGCCGCCGCGGATCGTACGACCACCGTCGAGGACGAGGCCGCTCGCCGCGACCTCGCGCGCGACCATCGACCACTTCGCCGTCGGGTCGCCGAGCTTGCGCCGGCCCTGGGCGCCGTGCCAGCCGTGCGCTCGCTCGCTCGCGAGATCCGCGATGTCGATCCGATCGACCACGGCCCAGCCCGGGTGCGCGGTGATCGGCCGCTCGCCGGTGCCGGCGTGGTCCCAGCTGGCCGCGATCACCTGCATGTCGCCGTCACCGACCATGCGGCGCGGCTCGAACCCCGGGTGCAGCGGCGTGGTGAACAGGACCTCGCCGTAAAACTCGTTGGTACCGAGCCAGGCGGGGTAGTACGCGAAGTGCGTGGGGCGCTGGTCGGCGGGGATCCGCTCGAGGAACTCGAACCGCGCGCCCGGCCCGTTGTTTGCGATGCCCGCCTGGTAGTTGGTGACCAGACCGAGCATGTCGTAGACCTTGCCATCGCCGTAGTACGCAATGGCTCCCGCGTCGTGGAACATCACGCTCGCATCGGGGAGCTTGGCGTGGAGGTAGTTGCCGATCGCGACGACCTGCGTATTGGTGTCCATCGCGCCCTGCGCGAACATCCGCATGTCTGCTCGGAGCCCGGGCAGCGCAGCGCGGCCGAACAGCAACGTGACCACCGCGATCGCCGCGAGCTCCGCACGCGCCAGCCACTCGTTCTCGCTGCGAACCGGCAGCACGAACCCCGCGGCGATCGGGATCACGAGCAGCGGGAACGCCGGCGCGATGTAGCGATAGTTCTGGAACGACCACAGTCCCGACGAGGCGATCACCGCGAGCATCAGCACGAACGGCGACGCGATGATCAGCGCGCCGACGAGCAGCCGGCGCTCGCGCCGGGCCCGTAGCAAGATCCGCACCGCTCCGATCAGCCACAGCAGCGTGAGCAAGCGCGGCCACACCAGCGGGCTCTTGGGATCCCAGAACAGGGCGTTCGCGAGCTTGCCGATCAGGTCGCGGACGGTCTCGAACCAGTAGGTCCAGTCAAACCCCGGCAGGTAGAAGTGGCTCTTCGCCACGCCGGTGTTCGGGAACAGCTGACCGGCGAACAGCTTGTTCGCGAGCAGCCACAGCGCCGGTGCGGCGAGCGGGGCGACCCACCACGCGGCGCTCCGTCGATCGTGCTGGCGCAGCCGTTGGAGCACCGCGACGCCCACGATCGCGACGACCAACAGCGTTGCCTCCGGCCGCGACAGCGCCGCGCACGCGAGCACCGCGATCAGCTGGTTCGACGGCGGACCGGTCGGCGCCTGGTCGAGCAGCAGCAGGATCATCGCGACCAGCAGCGCGCTCGCGAACGCGACCTCCATGCCCGAGAGCGAGGTCCACGCGAACGGCGCGATGCCGAGCAGGATCACCGGCGCGATCCACGCCGCGCGTCCGCCCGCCAGCCGACGCGCGATCTGGAACACGCCGGCGCAGGTCGCCGCATACAGCGCCGCGCACATCGCGAACGACACCCAGACCAGGGCGTGGCCGCGCGCACCGAGGGTCCAGAACGGCGCGAGCAGCATCGGCCACAGGACGCTGGTCGATCCGGCCGAGTAGCCGCCTCCCGGGTAGTAGCTGAACGGCTGGAACCGCCCGAACTGCTTCGCGTAGGTCAGGTAGATGTAGCTGTCGTCGAGCGGCAGCCCCATCGGGCGCGTGTGCTGCAACGTGGTGACGGCGAACGCCCCGGCGATCGCGATCGCAACGGAGGCGATCACCGCATGCGGGAGGTAGGGGCGAAGTCTCTTCAGCCGCAACTAGGGCCAGTTGGCCACAGGCATACGCACCGCCGCCAGCGCGATGTGCTGGAACCGGAACTGGCGGTCACGCTGATAGTCGCCGAGCAGCTCGAGCGCCAGCTCGTTGAAGTCCAGCGACCGCACCCAGCGGAACCCGCACTCGTAGAGCAGCGGCAGCACGTCATCGGAGCCGTACTGGATCGGCTCGCCCAGCTCACCGACGTACGCGCGGGTCTGCTCGTCGGAGGCCGAGAGGTTCTGGCCTTGCGCGAGCTTCTTGCCGACGAAGTCGAACGCCACGAGCGATCGCGGATCGAGCCCGATGGCCAGCCGGGTGGCAGTGGCGCGCACCGCCGCCTCCGTGAGGTAGGGAACCACGCCCTCCCAGATCACGAGGGCGGGCTCGGTGGTCGAGAAGCCGTTCGCGGCGAGCCGCTCGATCGGGTCCTCGCGCTCGAAGTTGCACGTCACGTAGGTCGCGGCGGCGGCGGGATAGCCCTCCAGCTTCGCGAGCTGCGCGCGCTTGTCCGCCTGGGTCGCGGGATGGTCGACCTCGAAGAACCGCACGCCCGCCCGCGGCAGCCGGGCCGCGCGGGTGTCGTAGCCCGCGCCGAGGATCACGACCTGGCGGACCGAGAGCCGATCGACCGCCATCCCGACGAGCCGATCGAGGTACGCGACGCGCAGCGCGAGCCACAGCTCCATCGGCGCGAACCGCGCATCGAGCCGCTTCGCGATGTCGTGGCCATCCGCACCGGCGATGGTCTCCGCCCACGGATCGACGAACAGCGGCTGTGGCCAGCGGCTCGCGCGAGCCCGGTACGCACACACCATCAGGGCGGTCTTCGAAGCAGCGGTATGGAGATCCACGCGGCGGGTGTATCAAGGAACCGCTACGCCCGCGTTACTTCTTGCTGTCGAGGTAATCGACCAGGCTGTTGTAGGCTGTGGTCACGCGCATCGACAGCTCGGTCGCTGCCTTCTGCTTCTGCGGATTCCCGGCATGCATGTCGGGATGGTACTTGCGCATCAGCTGGCGGTACGAGGTCTTGATCTGCGCCATGTCCGCGCCGACCTGCAGATCGAGGACCCGGTACCACTCGGCGACCTTGGCCTCGGTGCTGCCGGCTCGCGGGGGCCGATGGCTCTGCGACGACGAGCTCGATGACGACGCGCTCGGAGGCGTCCAGCTTCCACCGCCCGCGGCGGCCTGCTGTTTCATCCGCCGGAACTGCTCGTCGGCGACAGCCTTCTGGCGTGCATCGCGCTCGTCACGCTCCTTGTGAACCCGGGCCGCGCGCTCGCGAGCCAGCTTGTCGCGCTGGGTTCGCGCCGCGGGATCCGAGGTCGCGAGCTTGGCGAGCGGATTATCCTCGGGCGCGCGCCCCGCCTTCTCGCGAGCGGCCTTGCGGGCGAGCAGCTCGGTCTGCAGCGCCGCGCTCTCGACGTGGCTCAGTGGCTCGTCATCGACGATCACAAGCGAGGTCAGCCGCGAGATGCCCGACTGGGCGCTCTCGAGGATGCGCTTCGTGATGCTCACGCCCGTCAGCGTAGCATCAGTTCCGGTGCAGGATGGTCGCACCGGACCCGACGACCCAGACGTCCGCGCCGGAACCATGAACACCCCACAGTGACATCGTCACCGTCGGCGGCGTCGCGATCGTCCAGCTGGTTCCGTTCCAATGACCGACAGACGTGCCGCCGACGCCCCACACATCGGTCGCGCTCGTCGCATGGAGACCCTGGAACACGGCCGCCGAGGTGGCGTGCGGTGTCCAGTTCGCGCCGCCGGTGAAGTTGACGGTCTCCTTGGCGGTGACCGGCCCGGTCGCCCAGACGTTGTTCGCCGAGATCGCGAGGATCGCGTAGAAGTCGGTGCTTCCGGTCCCCGGGATCACGGTGGCCCAGCTGCCGGTGTAGTGATGCGTGTACGACGTCTCGCCAGCGATCCAGACATCGCTCGGCCCGGTGCCGGAGACCGAGAGCAGCGCACCGACGATCGTGATCGAGCTCCACGCCGTGCCGTTGTAGTGGAACACCCGGCTCGGCCCGACGGCCCAGATGTCGCTCGGCCCCGAGCCCCAGATCGCGTTGATGTCGGTGGTCGACACGCCGGGCACTGGATCCCACGTCGAGCCGGTGAAGTGCAGCACCGTCCCGGCCTCGCCCACCGCCCAGACATCGGACGCGCTCGCGCCCCACACGCCGCGCAGGTTGTGCGTCGTGCCGCTCGGCAACGCCGTCCACGCCGTGTCGTGGCGGCGCAAGATCGTGCCGCCATCCCCGACCGCGAATACGTCGCCGGCGCTCACCGCGTGCACGGCGTAGAGCCGACCGGTACCCGCCGGCGCGGTCTCGCGGCACCAGTTCGGGCACACCGGCGTCGGCGGCGCATCGACCGCGCCGTCATCGCCGCCACCTCCGTCATCTCCGTCACCCAGCCCGCCCGCGCTATCGGTCGCGTCGATCCCACCCGCGGTACGCGGTGTTCCGCACCCGATGGCGAGGGCTGCGACGATCAGCGCAGCAAAGCTCATGATCTAGGGTTGGACGAAGGTCGTGATCACCTGGTGGAACACCTTCTTGCCGCAGCTGCTGGGGTGATCGCCCTGATCGTCGTCATCGTCATCATCGTCGTCCGCGTGGCGGTGATCCCCATCATCCGCGTTGTCGCTGAAGTAGTCCGCGGCGTGCGCGTGGGGGAACGCAGAGCTGCTCTTGCAGCTGACCCAGTAGCCCTTGCTCGAGAACTGTCCGCACGCACGCTTGGATTTCGGCGGTGCGTAGTCTCCGCAGTCGCCGGCGTCGGTGAAGCCGCAGAGGGTCAGGCCCGGATGCGCTGGGTCGGACTCGGTGCAATCGCGGTCGACGAGGCCGCCGGTCTCGCCCGCTGCCTGATCCTTGCCACGGCAAGCGATCCAGATGATCGGCTCGGTCAGCGGCCGGAAGTAGTCGCCGTAGAACGCGCCTTCCTGCAGCGTCCAGCCGGCGCTCTCGGCGGGCGTGGTGACGAGCTCGCGATGCGGTCCGCGCAACGAGATCGGAACCGTCACGTTGTTCGCGTTGACGCGCGCGAACAGACACGCGCTGACCCAGCGCTTGCCGATGCTGTCGAGCGGCCGATCGATCCAGCGCTTCGCGAGCCCGATCTCGCCAAAGAACTCGAGGTTCACGGGCTCGGCCGGGTTGGTCGCGTGCGCGGGATTCGGCGCGATCAGGATCTGCCCCTCCGGCAGCGCGCAGCTCACCATGAAGCTGAGCAGCTCCTGGCCCTCCGCCGTCTGGATCAGGTCACCGATCGCGGTGAGATCCGCCTGCAGACGATTCGACGATAGTCGGTTCGAGGACAGCCGGTTCGACGACAGCCGATTCGACGATAGTCGGTTCGAGGACAGCCGGTTCGAGGACAGCCGGTTGTTCGCCACGATCGACTGCGAGCTCTCGCTCTCGCCGGGGAGCTCGTCCGTACACGCAGTGGCCACGACGAGTGCGATCGCGACCCACGAGAGCGTGCGCATGCGGCCATGATGAGGTCACTCCATACCGCTTGCAAGACCGCTATCCTGGACCCGCTGTAGGTCTTGGCCGCAGGATCACAGCTCGCCGATCCGGTGTCGCCAGACCGGGTCCTCGGCCGCGAGCGCCCGCGCGCGGTTCCGGCGAGCCTCGTCGAGGGCTCCATGGCACGCCGCGAGCTGCCAGACCTCCAGACGGAGCTGGAGGAACACCTCGTCGGTGGCCGCGAGGGCGATCTCCCACATCGGCGCCTCCCGATCCCCGCTGAGGATCCGCAGCACGCCGAGCACCGCCGCCTCGTCGCCGCCGACCTCCTGGTTCGCGAACGTCGCGACCACTCCCGCGAGCTCGACCCGGTCGCCGACCGCCGCGAGGATCCGAGCGAGCAGCATCCGATCCGGGCCGGTCGTCCCCTCGCCTACCTTGGTCTGCAGCGCGAGACCTCGTCGTGCCAGCAGGAGCGCCTCCGCGAGCTGGTTGCGCCACAGCAGCTGCTCGGCGAGGTTGTGGGCCGACACCCGCTCGAAGTGCGCCATGCCGGTCTCGCGGGCGAGCTGGGTGGCGAGCCGCAGATCCGCGGACGTCCGCTCGAGCTCGCCACGCGCCGACCACAGCCACGCGCGATTGCCGTACGCCGCCGCCAGGTGGAACCGATCGCCGCTCGCGAGGCAGCCGGCGATCATGTCGTCGAACACCCGCTCGGCCTCGTCGAGCTCCCGCAGATCGGAGAGCGCACAACCGAGCATCAGCGCCGCGATCGTGGCGGTCTGGGTGCGGTTCGCCGCGCGCGCACGGGCCAGCACGTCGCGGAGCAGCGGGGCCACCTCGGCGAAGCGCTGCTCGCGGTACAATGCCCGGACCGCGGCAACCTCGACATCGATCGCGAGGCCCGGATCGTGGGGAGCGCCGCGCTCGAGCACCGCCCTCGCCTGCCCCGCCACCTCACGCGAGCGGTCCCAGTCCTCGCAGAAATCGAGGACGATCGCCTGTTCGAGCAGCGTCTCGATCTCGAGATCGAGATCGCGGAGCGAGCGCGCGATCGCGATCGCCTCGTCGAGGGCGGCCACCGCTTCGCGCAGCCGCTGCAGGTGGGTCCGCGCGCGGGCCTGGCCGAGCAGCGCCCGCGCACGCCGCGCATCCGCCGCCTCGAGGTTGCGGAGTGCACCGGCCCACGCGTGATCCGCATCGAGGGCGCGATGTTCGAGCTCCGCTCGCTCGCCGAGCGTCGCGTACGCGGCGGCCGCATGGTCGGCGGCTGCTACGGCCTCGGCATGCCGCGCGATCCGCTCCGCACGTCCCGGCGTGCCGGGGGGCAGCCGCAGTGCGTACTCGAGCGCCACCTCGTGGATCGATCGGCGCATCATCGCGTCGGTGGTGGCGTAGATGCCTTCCTCGACCAGCGCCTGGCGGAACATCGTACCGTTCGGCGTGGCGACGATCAGTCCCGCCGCGCGCAGCTCGCGCAGCCCGACATCCGGATCGACCATCGACGTGGCTCCACCCCGCTGATCGACGGTCTCGATCACCGCCGCCAGCTCGTCGCGCGTCTGCTCGCCGCCGATCACCGCGGCCACCCGCGCCAGCGCGACCAGCTCCGGACCGAGGGCAGCGAGCTCGCGAGCCGCGAGCCACGGTCCGAGCGCGATCGGCTCCAGCTCGTCGAGCGCGCTGGTATCGAGGAATGCCTCGCCGTTCGGCCGCTTGCGGATCGCGCCGCGCTCGTGGATCTCGCGGGCGAGCATCGTCAGATGAAGCGGGCTGCCGCGCGCGAGGCCGACCAGCTGCCGCAGTGCGCGCAGCGGCGGATACTCGGCGGGCTGGAGCAGCCGCGCGGTCAGCTGGACCGCGGCATCCTCGTCGAGGGCGGGCAGCACGAACCGGCGATGTCGCTCCGCGCTCTCTCCGAGATGGGGCCGGCGCACGTCGAGCCGGGGGCCGGCGATGCCGAGCACCCACAACGGCAGCGGCTCGCCGCCGAGCGTGGCGTACTCGAGCGCATCGAGGAGCTCGTGCTCGGCGAGGTGCAGGTCATCGAGGATGACCACCGTGGGCGTCTGGCGCGCGGCGGCACGCAGCGCATCACCGACCGCCCGCACCGCAGGTCCGACCGGCGTTCCGATCAGCGAGGCGAGCGGCGGCGGCTTGCCACTCCCCGGTGCCGGAACGGTGCCGAGCACGACGCGCACGCCGAGCTCCGCGGTTCGCCGTGCGAGCTCCGCCGCGAACGCGGTCTTGCCGATCCCCGCATCGCCGATCAGCACCGAAAGCGCCGGCCCCGCCGGCCCCCAGCTCCCCGAGCGGCTCCGATGATCGCCCGGCGGGAGCCCGTGCACGGCCGCCGCGGCATCGGCCGCGAGATCCGAGAGCAGCGCATCACGACCGAACAGCTCGACGCGATCCGAGCTCTCGGCCAGCAGCCGGAACCCGGGGCCTGCGGCATCCGCGCTGCGGGTGGCGACCTGAACGACCGCCGCGATCGCGCGCGTGAGGATCACTCCGCTCCAGTCGCCTGTCGGCAACCAGCTCTCCGGCCGCTCGGCTCCTTCGCCGTGAAGCACCGGGGTGGATCCCGTCGTGTCGATCATCAGTGCATCGAGGTGAAGTGCCACGCGGGCGCCGCTCGCCGCGAGATCCTTCGCGAGTGCGAGCGCCGTGGTGGCCGGATCCGCGTGCGCAGAGCCGAGCAGTGCAGCGAGCACCCGGCGACCCCGCTGCGAGATCACCAGGGCGTGCCGTGCCGCGAGCGTGGTCAGCACCGCGCGGTCGACCTTCGCGAGCTCGATCCACACGAGCACCACCGGCTGGCGGCTCTCCGTGATCTGCGAGACTGCCGGCGCGGTGCGCATCAAGGTGGGGGTGTCCCGGGTGCCGCGTAGCGATGCGATCAGCCCGGCGACGTCGCGCGGTCGCTTGCTCGGATCCTTCGCGAGGCAGTCAGCGCAGATGCCTTCGAGCGCGAGCGGCACGGCTGCCATCGCGCCGAGCCGCGCGGGTCGCAAGGCTGCGTGCGCGCGTTCAAGCGCCGCCGCATCGCCGACGAACGGCGGTCGTCCCGCGCACAGCTCGAACAGGATGCAGCCGATCGCATACAGATCCGAGCGGGCGGTCACCGAGGCCGCATCGACGAGCTGCTCGGGCGGCATGTACTCGAGCGAGCCGACCTGAACGTTGGCGCGGGTCGGATCGTCCGGATCCGTCGGCAGCTTGCGAGCGAGGCCGAGGTCGAGGATGACCACGCTGCCATCGGAGCGGCGTACCAGGTTGTCGGGCTTGAGATCGCGGTGCACGAAGCCCGCGGCATGCACGCGGCGTAGCGCCTCCAGCATCGCGATCACGAGCGTCACCGCGCGCTCGGCGCCGACCGCACCGCCGTAGGTCAGCGAGGTCACGCTCTGACCGCTGATGTTCTCCATCGCGATCCACGCGCGGCCTCCGGCGAGCACGCCGCGGCCATCGAACCGCGGCACGGCCGGAGATCCGATCGCTGCGAGCGCCTCGGCCTCGCGCGCCATCCGGGCCCGCGCCAGCTCGTGGTCCGCGTGCGCGACCTTCAGCACTCCGCCGGGAATCTCCCACACCGATGCAAAACCGCCGCTACCGAGCCGTGCGCCGAGCGGCCGATCCCATGCGAACGGCGCACCCGGATCGGCGGCTTCGAAGGCGGCTACCGGACCGCCGTGCTCCGGGCACGCGTGACCCGAGGCCAGCCGCCGGTGACAGGTGAGGCACCTCGCCACGTCGTCACTGTAGCGAGGTTTGCCTCATCGCAGGTCGGGCGCGACCCACAACCCAACCGGCAGCGGATACGGCGCCCAGGATTCGGCATCCAGCGCAGGCCCATCCACCAGTGCTCCCTGGATCGTCGCACGACTTTTCCCGAGGGCGATCCGCGCTCCGGAGGCGAGCGGCGCGAGCAGGCCCCGGATTCCACCGATGTCGAGCTCGCCCTCCGCGATCACCGCGAGCAAGCTATCCGGCGCCGCGAGCGCGATCACCATCCCGAGACCACGCGCGAGCTCGCCGACCTTCTCGATCTCGGCGGCGGTTCCTTCGACGTA
Organism: Myxococcales bacterium; assembly: GCA_043753855.1. Taxonomy (GTDB): domain Bacteria; phylum Myxococcota_A; class Polyangia; order Haliangiales; family Haliangiaceae; genus JABFXX01. Next base: position 10,940 of record JAYUVX010000045.1, read on the forward strand.
CAGCGTGACGACGGCGAGCTCGGTCCCACCCGTCGGATGGATCACGGCCTCGAGCGCGTCATAGAGCTCCTGCGGGCTCGCGAATCGATCCCGCTGCTCCGGTGCGAGCGCCCGCGCGATCGGCGCATCGATCGCTGGATCGATCTCGACCTTGGTCGACGGCCGCGGCCGCGCGCCGTGGATCTGCATGTAGCTCTGCACGACGCCGGGCGATCCGCCCCACGCCGGCTGCCCGGTCAGCATGTGGAAGGCGAGCAAGCCGAGCGCATAGACATCGGTGCGCGCATCGACCGGCTGCCCGCGCATCTGCTCCGGCGCCATCGCCGCCGGCGTGCCGAGCATCGACCTCGACGAGGTCAGGCCCGGGCCCTCCTGATCGGTGAGCTTCACGAGCCCGAAGTCGAGCAGCACCGGCCGCAACCCATCGGCGTCGCGCGCGAGGATCACATTCGACGCCTTGATGTCGCGATGCACGAGCCCCGCCGCATGGGCCACCATGAGCGCATCGCACAGCGGCGCGAACATCGCGAGCATCTCCGGCGGCGGCAACGCGCCACGCTGTTGCAGGACCTCGCGCAGGCTCGGCCCTTCGAGGTACTCGAGTACCAGGAACGGCCGACCGTCCTCGAGCGCACCGTGCCCGAACGCGCGAACCACGCTGCGATGATGGAGCCGCTCGATCGCCCTCAGCTCGCGCTGGAACCGCGTGAGCGCATCGATCGAGCGGACCAGCTCGAGGTGGAGGATCTTGATCGCCACCGCCTCGCCCGCTGGCTCGACGCGGGTCGCTCTCCAGACCTGGCCGAACCCGCCCTCACCGATCAGGCGATCGAGGTGGTAGCCAGGAACCTGCGGCGTCTCCACCGGATCATTATGACCCGGCGGACGGACGTAGCGCCTGTTTCCGACGTTGGAGCTCCCGTTCACAGGATCGTGACCTGGACGACCTCGATCCACAGGGTGGAATCACGCGCGGTGCAGCTCGTAGACCCGTCCATGATGCCGGTCGTGCAGGTGTTCCCACAGCCTCCATCCAGAGGTTGCCGCACATCGCACGCTGTCCAGCACGCACGCGCTGCCCAGCGGCGGCGGGGTACATGCCGTTGCTCGACAGCCGCGGAGGTCGAAAACTAGGTCGCGACATTCACGAAGCAAACAGAATTAATCTCATACACACCTCCTGAGGCGCTTGCACCTTCGCGCCCTACATCGGCCGCATCTGCGCCGCGTGTAGGGGGTGCAGCGTTTTGCTGCGGGCACGTGAACCGCCCGCTCGAGAAAGTGCGCGATCAACCATGATAGATTTCGTCAGCGGTGTTCGAGAATGTGATCGAGGCGATGGTCGACGCGGTGCTGGTCGTCGATGTGGAGGGTCGGGTCACCCTCGCAAACACCGCTGCCATGCAGATCACCGGCTATGCCCTCGACGAGCTGCGCTCGACTCCGGTCGCACGCCTGCTGATCGATGACAGCTCGGGGCTGCGCACCGTGGTGCGGCGCCGGATCGAGGAGGGTGACGTCCTGCGTCGCGAGGAATCGTGGCTGGTCACCAAGGGGGGCGCGCGGATCCCGGTATCGGTCACGGGATCCCCGGTGCTCCGGCCCGACGGCTCGCTCGAGGGCATCGTGCTGGTCGCCCGCGACGTCCGCGAGCTTCGCCAGCTTCTCGCCGACCGGGATGCCGAGATCGAGCGCCGGACCATCGCCGAGGACGAGCTGCGTGCGGCCAAGAGCTCGATCGAGGATCAGCTCGAGCAGACGCGGGATTCGCTGCTGCTCGCCGAGCGCCGCGCCACGCTCGGCACGCTGGCCGGCGGTGTCGGTCACGAGCTCCGCAACATCGCGCAGATCCAGGTCGCCGCGGTCGACGAGATCAACGCGGCGCTCGCCGCCGGCGAGGACATCACCTCGCTGCTGAAGGGCGTGATCGGAGACCTCGAGCGCGTCGGCGATCACATCAGCGCGCACGGCCAGCGGCTGATGCAGCTCGCCCGTCCTGGCCCCGATCACGTCTCGCCGATCGACCTGCACGTGATCGTCCGCGATGTAGTCTCGATGCTGCGCGGCGCGGGCAAGCTGCGCAGGCTCGAGATGATCACCACGATCGGCGATGGTCTCCAGGTCACCGTCAATCGCACCCGGATCGAGCAGATCCTCGTCAACCTGATCGTCAACGCGGTGGACGCGATCGGCGAGAGGCCCGGCACGATCACGATCGACATCCAGCCCACACCCGATGCGAACCGCGTGGTGTGCAGCGTCTCCGATACCGGATCCGGCATCCCCACCGAGCAGCTCGAGAAAATCTTCGAGCCGTTCTTCACCACCAAGCCCGAGGATCGCGGCACCGGGCTGGGCCTCCCGGTGGCCCGCGAGATCGTCCAGAGCTACGGCGGCAACCTGCACGTCGCGTCCACGCTCGGCGCCGGGACCACGTTCACGTTCGATCTCCCGCGCTAGGCTGTCTGCCATGTTCCGGTTGACGCTGATCGCCTGCATCGTGTGCACCGCCTGCGAGAAGCGGCCAGTGCAGCCCGCCGGCGAGCTGGGCGAGCTGGGCGAGCTGATCGAGCTGATCGATGAAGGCGCGCTGGTGACGACGCTCGCCGGCAAGGTCACCGCGCGCGAGACATTCGCGATCCGCAAGCTCGATGGACATCTCGTGCTCACCGCGAACAGCGCCACCGTCGAGGACGCTCCACATCGGATCGTGCAGGACGGCGAGCTCGAGACCGATCTGCAGTACCGGCCGCGCAAGCTCAGCTATCACTACGTCGGCGGCGCGGACAGCTTCCGCTACGTGCTCGGCGGTACGCCACTCACGCTCGATCGGATCCGCGACGATGGTCAGAAACCGGAGCACATCGCCGCCAGCTCGCCGGTCGACGTGTTCGTCGAAGGGCCCGGGCTGATCGGGATGACGGCGCTGTGCCGGGTCGCGCAGCCTACCACGCTCGGCACGCTCTCGGACTTCGAGTCCGGCTACAAGGGCAAGGTCGTGGTGAAGACGGTAACTCCCGCCGGCAAGCTCACGAAACGAACGATCAAGTTCCTCGACGAGTTCGAGGTCGAGCTCTACTGCGAGGGCGAGAGGCTGATCGCGAGCGGGTTGCGCACCAACCGGCTGTGGCATGTTCGCGAGGGTCGCGAAACCGACCTCGCGGCGATCACGAGCCAGGAATGAGCTCGATCGTCCCCTCGCCGACTTTCTTGCCACGCAGCACGCGATAGTCCGAGCCCCACTGCTCGACGAGCAGCGTGTCGTCGCCGGGCGCGCTGTACAGCCACCACCGGCAGCGCTCCACGTGCCCCGCCGGGCGATTCTTCTTGAGGTCATCGAGCGGCCCGACCTCGCCGAACAGCTGACAGGTCGCGGCGCCGCGCTTGTCGAGCACGTAGCGGACGTCGCCGATCACGAGCGCCTCCGGCGGATAGCCCGCGATCACCTGCGCATCGTCCTGCGCAAGGATCCGCAGCGCGCCGCTGCCGACCCGGTCGATGCCGACCAGCACCCACCGGGTATCGGCGCCATCCACGACCCGCGTCGAGGACCAGCGATGCCCGTCCTCGTCGTAGGAGATCACGCCCTCGCACAGGAAGTCCTTGCCGTCGATCATCAGCACGTCATTGACGCGCAGGTCGCGCACGCCGCGATTCAGCTCGCTCTCGCTCCCGGTCGACAGCTGCTTCGGCGTGGCGCCCCCCCCGACCTGCTTCCGCCGCTCGTTGACCGCGATCCCCAGGGCAGCGGCACCGCCGATGACCGTGAGCAGCACGAGGAGGATCCAGATCACGATTCGTGATAAACGAAATCTCCCTTCGACGCCATGCCGGTCATGAACATCATCGAGGCGGTCAGGAGCGCGCTGCAGACCCAGATGCGCGCGGACCGCCGCGTCATCGTCCTCGGCGAGGACATCGGCAAGTTCGGCGGCGTGTTCCGCGCGACCTCGGGGCTCTACGATGAATTCGGTGCGGACCGCGTGATCGACACGCCGCTCGCCGAGGCCGGCATCATCGGCACCGCGATCGGGATGGCGCTCTACGGACTGCGGCCGGTACCGGAGATCCAGTTCGGCGACTTCATCTTCCCCGCGTTCGATCAGATCGTGAACGAGCTGGCAAAGTTCCGATACCGCTCGGGCGGTCAGTATACCTGTCCCGTCGTGATCCGCACGCCCGTCGGCGGCGGCATCCGCGGGGGTCACTATCACTCGCAGTCGCCCGAGGCGCTGTTCATCCACACCCCCGGCCTGAAGGTCGTCGCGCCCTCGAACCCCTACGATGCGAAGGGCCTCCTGCTGGCATCGATGCGTCAGAACGACCCGGTGCTGTTCATGGAGCCCAAGCGGATCTACCGCGCGAGCCGCGGTGAGGTTCCGGACACCGATTACGAGCTCCCGCTCGGCAAGGCATCCGTCACCCGTGAGGGCAGCGCGGTCACGCTGATCGCGTGGAGCGGCATGGTGTCGATCGCCGACGAGGCCGCGAACAAGGCCGCCGAAGCCGGCATCTCGGTCGAGGTGCTCGACCTGCGCACGCTGATGCCATTCGACCTCGACGCGATCCTCGCCTCGGTCAAGAAGACCGGCCGTTGCGTGATCGTCCACGAGGCGCCGCGGACCTGCGGCTTTGGCGCCGAGCTGATCGCCTCGATCCAGGAGCGCGCGATCGAATATCTCGAGGCGCCGATCCTGCGCGTCACCGGCCTCGATACCCCGTTTCCGTACAGCCTCGAGCACGAGTACATGCCCAACGCGGACCGCGTGCTGAACGCGATCCGCCAGACGCTGGAGTGGTAGCCATGCCGTTCGAGTTTTACATGCCGGATATCGGCGAAGGTGTTGTCGAGGGCGAGATCGTGGCGTGGAAGGTCAAGGAGGGCGACACGGTCAAGCTCGATCAGGTGCTCGTCGAGGTGATGACCGACAAGGCCACCGTCGAGCTCCCATCTCCGCGCGCTGGCGTGGTCAAGAAGATCAACTTCAAGGACGGCGCGATCTGTCCGGTCGGCAAGGTCCTCGTCGTGATCGAGGAGGCCGGTGGTGCATCGACACCCGCGCAGCCTCCTCCGCACGCGCATGCGCACGCAGCCGCCAACGCACCGGTGAATTCGCCGGTCGCCGCACGCCCCGCCGGCAACGCTGCCGGGATCCAGGTCATCGATGCCACGCAGTCGCGCGAGCGCGTGCTCGCCACCCCGGCCACCCGCAAGCTCGCTCGCCAGCTCGGCGTCGAGATCGGCCGCGTCCCGGCAACCGGCAAGCACGGTCGGGTCACCACCGATGACGTGAAGCGGTTCGACGGCAACGATGGGGGCGGCAACGCGATGGTCAAGCACCAGCCGCCGGTCGCCAGCGCGAAGAGCGCACTCGGCTACGCGGAGGAGCGCGTCCCGTTGCGCGGCATGCGCAAGAAGATCGCCGAGGCGATGGCGCGATCGGTCCACACCGCCGCGCACTTCACCTATGTCGAGGAGATCGACATGACCGAGCTGGTGGCCGTTCGCGAGCGCGCGAAGGCCAAGGCCGTCGAGCGCGGAGTGAAACTCAACTACCTCCCGTTCATCGTCAAGGCGATCGTCTCGGGCCTCAAGAAGTTCCCCGCGCTCAACGCGAGCCTTGACGAATCCACGCAGGAGATCGTCCTCAAGAAGTACTACAATATCGGCATCGCGGCGCAGGGACCGAACGGTCTCGTGGTCTCCACGGTGCGCGACGCGGATCTCCGCTCGATCTTCGATCTCTCGCGCGAGATCGACAGACTCGGCGAGGCGGTGCGTAGCAACACCGCCACCCGCGATGATCTCACCGGCTCGACGTTCACGGTCAGCTCGCTCGGCAAGCTCGGCGGTGTGCTCGCGACCCCGATCATCAACTTCCCCGAGGTCGCGATCGTCGGCGTCCACAAGATCGAGGAGAAGCCAGCGGTTCGCCGCGGCCAGATCGTGATCCGCCAGCTGATGAACCTGTCGATCAGCATCGATCACCGCCTTGCGGACGGCTGGGACGGTGCGATGTTCTTGCAGGAGGTGAAGACCTTGCTCGAGGATCCCACCACGATGTTCATGGAGATGGTCTAAGCTCGGAGCCGGTGGCGCGTCAGCACGAACGACCGACGACCAGCGCGGAGGTCTACGACCCGCGGCCGGCACTCGCGACCTGGTACCTGATCGTCTCCGGTGATGGCTCGGCCCAGGGCCCCGCGCTGACCTCGCGCGTGGTGCCGCTTCCCGACTCCGCCGACCTCGTGCTCGGCCGCGAGGCGGGTGTCGAGCTGCCGATCGATCACGATGCAGTGTCGCGTCGCCACGCCCGGGTCAAGCGCCGCGGTGCGGAGATCACCGTGGAGGACCTCGGCAGCCGCAACGGAACGCTGGTCAATGGCACGCCGATCACCGCGATGCGCCGGCTGACCGCGGGCGATGTGATCCGCGTCGGTCCCGCGCAGGCAATCGTCGCGACCTCGAGCCCGGTCCGACATGGCCGGCAGGTCGCGACCGTCACCGAGCTCGAGGATCGGCTCGCCGCAGAGGTCGATCGCGCGGTCCGTTACCACCGCCCGCTCGGCCTGGTGATGCTGCGGCTCGAGGGGCCGATGGAGGTGATGACCGGGCACGTGGAGCAGATGCTCCGCCAGCTTCGCCGGATGGATCTGCTCGCCGAGTACGGTGCCGACGAGCTCGCGCTGATCCTTCCGGAGACCGATCGCGAGGCCACCGCGGCGGTGGCGCGACGCGCGGGCAGCGTCCCGGTCGGGTTGTCGGCGAGCGCGGGCAGCGCCACGTTCCCCGAGGACGGCTCGCATGTCGGTGAGCTGATCGGCGTGGCGCGCGAGCGACTGCGTGGCGTCGAGCGCGGCACCGCGCCCGAGCCGGTGATCGCCGATCCGCTGATGCAGCAGGTGATGGTCCTCGCACGCCAGGTCGCGTCGTCGATGGTCCCGGTGCTCGTCGTCGGCGAGACTGGCGTGGGCAAGCAGGTGGTCGCCGCCGCGATCCACGGGCTCGGTCCGCGCCGCGATGGGCCATTCGTGGCGCGCAGCTGCGCGTCGGTATCGGAGTCGACGCTCGACCTCGAGCTGTTCGGGCAGGGCCCGCAGGTCGGCTGGCTCGAGGCGGCGAGCGGCGGCACGCTGTTCCTCGACGAGGTCGGCGAGCTGCCGCTGGGCACGCAGGACAAGCTGCAGCGCTCGCTCGACCACCACGACGTGCGGCTGATCTGCGCGAGCCATCGTGATCTTCTGGCCGAGGTCGCTCGCGGCAGGTTTCGCGAGGCGCTGTACGCGCGGATCAGCGGGTTCTCGATCCCGATCCCGCCGCTCCGTGATCGACGCTCCGAGATCGAGCCGCTCGCGATCCAGTTCGCCAAGGAGCTCGGCAGCAGCACGGTCGGTCCCGCGGCGCTCGAGGTGCTGCGCGCATACGCGTGGCCCGGAAATGTCCGCGAGCTGCGCAACGCGATCGAGCGCGGGCTCGTACTGTCGAGCGGCGGGCAGATCGATCCGCAGCATCTCCCCGAGCGCATGCTCGAGCACTACGCCGGCGATGCCGGCAGCCGCCCCCAGATCGATGTGCGCGCCCGGGTGGCCGAGGTCGAGCGCGAGGCGGTGATCGATGCGCTCGAGGCGACCAACGGGAACCAGACCCGCGCCGCGAAGAAGCTCGGGATCAGCCGATTCGCGCTGATCCGCATGATGGACAAGCACGACCTGCGGTAGGTGTACGATCCGTGCACAGTAAGCAATTGATTTGATTGGTGCTTGTCGCCGCGCGGTCTCGTATCGTGGTTTCATGAAGCTCACCGGACCCGTATTTATCGCGCTCTCGCTGGCCGCCGGTTGCTCCTCGGGGCCGCCGCAAGTCATCACCGGCCGGATCTCGCGCGACTTCCCGATGACGGTGACCAAGGTCGTCGTCATCCACGGCAACACCACCGTCGCGTCGTCGCCGATCGCGGCCGATGACACGTTCCGGCTCGAGGTCCCCGCGCACAGCGGCCTGCGGCTCGCGCTCGTCGGTGAGGGCCACAGCGGCATCGTATTCCCGCGGCAGCCGGGTACCCTGGACACCGCGTTCGCGGTCCGTGGTCACGGCGACGACTTCGATCTCGGCATGGTCCGCTTCGTCGGTGCTGCGCCCGCCACGCTGTTCGTGTTCCGGCCGGGGAGCACCACCGGTGGTGGAGGGGCGCAGTGCGAGGACGGTCACGACGCGAGCGGCGCGGTGTGCGTCGACGACGAGGACGACAACAACAACACCTGCGGTCAGGATGACCAGCAGGAAGGCGAGCACGACGACGGCGATGCCAACGAAGGCAACGAAGGTGAGACCAACGACGACGGCGAGCAAGCGGACGAGGGTCCGGACGTCGGTGATGCGGTCGCCGAGCACAACTTCCCCGCCGACGGCTGCAGCGACGACCACCAGGACGGCGAGTCCAACGACGACTGATCGTGCGGGTTCCGCACAGGGGACGAGCCACCCACAGGCTCTCCCCAGCGCAACCTCGGAGGCGCCCGCGCAGCCCCAGAATCCGCGGACCTAGCCGGACCTCAGAACCGGCGCGTGACTTGCTCTGATCCCGATCATGCGCGCACTCCTCCTCGTGGCCGTTGCCACCTTCACCGGTTGTGCCTCGGACACCCTCGGCGAGGACACCGCGTATCGCCGGCTGGTCGATGGCTATGACAGCTACGACGCCTGCGCGGCCGCGGGGTTCGCGGGCTGCTACCAGTCCCTGACCTTGTGCTCGAGCGGTGCGGTGCGGATGGAGCTCGATCCCACCCGCCAGCAGGGCAAGTACACGCTCGATGGCAGCACCGCGATCGCGTCGTTTCCGGCGATGACCGTGCGGTTCGATCTCGAGTCGGCGACGTCGAGCCAGCTGCCTGGAAAGCGGTGGGAGCTCGTCGAGCCACTCGTCTACGACTGCCCCTGACACGGATGTCACGGACCCCGCGCCCCGCGGCCAGGCATCAGGTCCCGGCCACCGCGATGTCGAACGGTGCCGCCTGCCTGTAGACTCCGCGCATGGTTTCACCGGCGACCGCGCAGCCGTCCAGCGCCTTCTCCTACTTCGACGGTGACGACGACGCCAAAGCGCGCGGGCTGTTCCAGCTGATCCGCGAGGACGGCACCGTGGTCGACGAGTCCGCCCTCGCGGGCCTTGATCGCGAGCTCGCTCGCCGGCTGTTCGAGGGCATGGTCCGGATCCGCGTCACCGATGCGCGGATGATGGCGCTCCAGCGCCAGGGCCGGATCGGGTTCTATGGCGAGGCCGTCGGTCAAGAGGCCGCGATCGTCGGCTCCGCAGCGGTGACCCGGCCCGAGGACTGGATCGTTCCGGCGCTGCGCGAGGCAGGTGTCGGCCTGTACCGCGGGCTGACGCTCGATAGCTACATCGCCCAGATCTTCGGCAACTCGGCGGATCCCACGAAGGGCCGCCAGATGCCGTGTCACCCGTGTGATCGCGAGCATCACTACGTCGTGATGTCGTCGTGCGTGTCGACCCAGATCCCGCACGCGGTGGGCATCGCGATGGCGATCCAGATCAAGCGTGATCCGGGCGTCTGCTTCGGCTACATGGGCGATGGCGGTACCAGCGAGGGTGACTTCCACGTGGCGCTTAACTTCGCGGGTGTGCGCAAGGCACCGTGCGTGCTGATCTGCCAGAACAACCAGTGGGCGATCTCGACGCCCGGCTCGGTGCAGACCGCGGCGCCGACGATCGCGCTGAAAGGCATCGGCTACGGCGTCGAGGCACTCCGAGTCGACGGCAACGACGTGCTCGCCGTGTATCACGCGGTCGGCTACGCGGCCGACAAGGCGCGACGCGGCGATGGCCCGACGTTCCTCGAGCTCTTGACCTACCGGGTCAGTGCGCACTCGTCCTCCGATGATCCATCGCGCTATCGCGACGAGGGCGTGACCGAGGTGTGGAAGGGGCAGCGCGATCCGATCCGCCGGCTCGAGACGTTCTTGCTGGCGCGCGGCTGGCTCGCCGCCGGTGAACGCGAGGCGCTCGCAGTGCAGATCGAGCTCGACGTGCGCGAGGCGATCGCACGGCAGGAGCAGGTCGGCGCGCCGGCGCTCGCGACCATGATCGATGACGTGTTCGAGGAGCCGACGTGGCTGCTGCGCGAGCAGCTGGCCGCGATCGCTGACCTGCCACGCGCGAAGAATCCGCACCATCACGGCGGTTAGTGGACCTTCGACAAGATCCAGAAGATCACCATCGCCCTGTCGAACCCCAGAATGACCTCGCGGAGCTCCGGGTCGACGACACCACGCGTGTCAGCGGACGCTGATGCGGATCCTGGTCGACGTTCTCCAGGACGCTGAACTCGTCCTGGTGGCCGGCCACGTGGCGGTGATCCGGGTCCCGACACCCCGCGTGCTCGTGATGACGAGGCGCCCACCGGAGGCCTCGCAGGTCTCGCAGAGCGCGCCGAGGCCGATCCCACGGCCGGATAGCTCGGTGACCACGGATCGGGTGGACAGCCCGTCGGCGCAGAGCGCCCGCAGCAGATCGTCCGGTGTGGTCGCAGGAAGCCCCTTGCGCCGTGCGGCATCGGCGACGCGTGACCAGTCGATCCCGCGGCCCGTGTCTTCGAGCTCGATGCAGATTTGCCCGTGGTGCTGAGCCGCACGCAAACTCAGAACAGATGCCTCCGGCTTGCCGGCGAGCAGGCGCTCCGAGGCGGTCTCGATCCCGTGATCGAGTGCGTTGCGGACCGCGTGCACCAAGGTCGCCCAGAAC
>JAYUVX010000046.1:0-7167 GCA_043753855.1 Myxococcales bacterium
GATCACGTCGGGATGGAGCAACTTCTCGACGTCCGCCGGATCGACGGCGCGGATCTCGGCGACCATGCCATCGAGCTTGAACCGGAGCTTCGAGCGCTCGCCCTTCACGTACTTGATCATCGTCGAAAGGACGGCGAGCTGGTTGTTGACCGTCTTCACCGCCATCCCGCGATCGAGCTCGCTCCGAGCGAACGTGTCGACGTCGGTCTGCTTCAAGGCCTCGATCGTCATCTCGCCGAAGAACGGCAACAGGTGACTCTCGACGACCCGCCGCTTCTCGCGCTTCTCGCTCGGCTTCTGCCCGGGCTTGTACGTATCGAGGAACGTCGTTGCATGCTCTCGGATCATCTTCGGCTCCTCCACGGCCGAGGCCGGCGGCGGCACGATCGGCTTGCCCGCGAGGGCTTCGCTGATCGCGCGGCGCTCGGCCGCTTGTGCACCGACCTTGGACTGAGCGAGGTCGTGATACGGCCCGGCGATTCCCGGCGTCCCGAACACGCGCTCACGTCTTCCATCGGCAAATTGAACGACGGTCCTGAAGAACCACCGTCCGGTTCGCATGTCGCGCTTGACTGGCATTGTTACTGCCCTTCCGGCGCGCTCCGCGAACGACCACACGAATCCAACCATTGCATGACCGCGGACCTTCGAAAACGCAGGACCTTGCCGATTCGCCGATGTGGGATCTCGTTGCGCGCGCAGGCCGCGTAGATCGCATTCCTGCCAAGGCCGAGGAGCCTCATCACACCGCGCGCGTCCAGTACCTCGGCGGTGTCGGCACCGGCGAGCTCCACCGCAGCGTCGTTGTTCGCCGCCACGGCGACTACCAGACCAGCAGGAGCAGCGCGAGAATCGTCGCGGTGGTCAGCCACGGTGCGCGACGCGCAACGGAACCGAAGGCGCGCCCGGCGGAGTGGATGATGCTGGTCGCCTTGGAAACGATGGCTACGAACATGGGACGTTCCTCCTAGAGATATGGGCGCGCTGGCGCCCGATCTTCACGGCGTGAATCGATCCCGATTTGCGGCCCTTGGAGAATTCGATGGCGTCGCAGGCAGATGGATCACCTCGGCGAGGCTCAGAATCTCGTCGAGCGGGCCTGTTGCGTAGATTCCTGGCACACGCGTTGCGGTGCTGACATCCGGCGTTCCTCCACGTTGGATTTGCCCAAAAGACGCCCTCGATTGCGTATGGCCTTGGGCCCTGGACTCGCCCTGGACGGCGGAGTCTCGGACTCGAAGCTCGACGGAGACGGCGCGATCGTCGAGCTGTGGGTGATGCCCGCACGACACTCGATCACGGCGGATAACGGGTTGGGCTTCCGCTACGTCGAGGCGGCGCTATCGCCCGCGTCGAAGAACACCGCGCGTCGGATCGCGGCCGTGGCCAACCACTCGGCACGTGGGCTGAATGGCCGTTCTTCGGAGCGGCGATTCCTGATCGGCGCTCAATCCGGCTTCGCGGCGCGCCGCAGCGTCCCGACATGCGCCGCGGTCTGCGGCAGCACCCCGACGTTTGCCGCGGCGTCCTTGATCCCGAGGAAGAACGTCCATCGGCCCGGCCCGAGGACGGTCTTCGGCGGCGCCTCGATCGCGTACTTCACTTGGTTTCGGAACTCGCCGTCTGGATCGAGGAAGAACCGTCCATCGTCGTACCCTTCCGGGATGAACGCGGGCCGGTACGGCGTGCACGCACCCGGCGCGAGATCGCGCTCGCGAATCGTGTCGTAGCAGTGTAGCTGTTGCACGACATACGGAGTCTTGTTGCACACGCGTGTGAATACCGTCGGCCGATCGGCCACCGGCTCTACTGAAACGACGTGCTTCGCCTTGTCGACCAGCTTCACGTGAAATGTCCAGACGCCGAACGGCAACACACCGGCTCCGTCCTCGATGCCGGCGTCGTACTCCTCGTGGTTCGGCCCGACCATGAAGTTGACACCCATCGATCGATCTAGTTGCTCCGAGTCCATGTACGAACTGCACTCGCCCCTCCGCATCGAGCCGGCTTCCATGTCCCCGTCGAAGTAGAAGATGTCGATGTCGAGCGGTGTGTCGTTGCAGAATCGGAACACCCAGGTCGTCGGCGGGGGGAGTGCCGGCGGGAGCGCGGGCGTCGTCGTTGGCGTCGGCGAGCGCAGCACGCCAGAGCCGTTACCACACGCGCTAAGAGCGATGACCCACGCGAGCCTCCGCCACCTCGTCACGTCAAGTCCCCCATGCTGATCGCGTGCGTGAGCATGGCGGCGGGAATCAGGTGGTGAGCGTCCCATTCGCCGACGCCTTCGGTCATCCCGCGGTTCCGGAACGCGACCTGCCACGCCGAGGCCGGCAGGAGCGCGATCGTGTGCTTGTTGTCCGGAGTTGTCTTGATGAACGGGACGGCGGGATTCCCCGGTCCCGTCCAGCCGATCATGTTGTTGTGGAACTTCGACACTTCGGGGTTGGGTTTCTCGACGCCCCGTCCATAGAGGCGGATACGTTTCTTGCTACCCGCGACGGATGCCCAGGCGAGCGCGAGAGGCATGAGCTTTCCGGGATTCGGTGCGTCGAAGATGTAGAGCGCGGTGACCACGTTCTTCAAGAAGTTTCCGTTGATGTTTGCAGTCGTCAGCCAGTACTGCAGCACGTGATTCGTCGACGAGCTGAACGCCGAGATCGCCGTCTTGCCGATCTTGGCGGGAGGATCTGGCACTCCGGCGCTCCAGAACATGAACGCCTGAACCTCTTCTAGGATCCCTTCGATTCGGTCTGTCACGTTGAGATCCGAGTACTCGAAGTCCACGCGCGCCACCGGATAGACTGTGACGACGTTCACCCCGGCCTTCGCGATCTGATACGGCACTCCCTTTGGACGCAGTGCAAAAGCCAGCTTTCCGCCAGGGACAGGCCGCATCAGCGGCGTCTGGCCATAGTGCATGCTTTCGTACAGACAGCGCTCCGCATAGTCGAAGTTGCGCGGATACGCTTCGTCTGGCTTGAAGGCGGTCCCCTCAAACATTCCGTCTTCCGTGGCGTTCTGGGCGCTGGTCTGCCGCAGGTACAGCAGGTAGGAAGGCGCAGTCGCGTTCGGTTTCGGTGCGATCGCTTGTGGCCAGGTTACGCCGTAGATCTGCGGTGAGTTTGCGCCCTTGAGCTCGAGGATCGCGATATCGACCTTGGGGTCCACCGGCGTGGGAGCGGGGAACGGTAGCGCATTGCCGTCCACGGGCGCGCTCGTGTCGAGGAATGAGGCAGTCGTCAGGCGGGGAACGGACCAGCTCGCCGGAGGCCAGCTGCCGTACTGCAGCCTCAGCGCTGCAAGCTCGTCATCCTGGACGGTGGACGCCGGACGTCCCTTCTGCTTGGGGATCGTCCGCGACGTCGGCGGGTTCACGAGCAGGTTCCTGAACTCGGCCGAGACTTCCCGAAACCGGCTGAGCTTGCAGTTGATCAGAGTGAATTCCTGGAGCGGCGCGTTCACGGCGAGGATGCCTACGAACGGCGACACCGCGGGCGTTGCCGAGATCGTGCCGTTCGGAGCGACCGCGAGGCTCACCGTCCGCCCCCAGTACATTGCGGGCTTGATCGGCTCCGCGGTGATCTCGAGGGAGAACGTTCCGGTCGGGATCTCGAAGAACTGCGGATAGCGCGGCATCGCGCGGATTTGGACGTTGTTCGTCTTCACCGCGAAGGTCGCGCTGATCGAGACCCGCTTCCAGTTGCCTGCAGCCAGAACGAGGATGTTCGACATCACGGCACCTCGAGTGCGTCGGGGTCATCGTTGGGTGGCGGAACATCCGGCGCGAGCGCGAGTCCCGCCGTCGCGTCGCCCCGCGGGATCGCGGCGAGAAAGGCGTCGACGTCCGCCTGCGCGGCGCCCGCGGTGAGCATCTCGGTGGCGAGCTTCTGGACCTCTTCGTCGAAGCTCTGCGCGCGCGCGTCGCCGTGCTCGTCGAGCGCCGGAGCGACGCCGGCGCTGCTGGTCAGGCGCCGGTATCCAGCGCCCTCGGCGATCGGCACAGCGCCGTCGATCACCTGCGCGAGAGTCACGACCGAGATCACGAGCGTTGCGTTCAGCGGGAACGCGTCCGCGTTCGTCACCGTCGTGACAGTGGTCGTGTCGTCGATGTCCATCGCCGTTGTTGCCGCCGCGGTTACCGGGTCGCCGTTTGCGCGCGGCGTCGCGACCACGAGGTCGACACCCTGCTCGCTGAAGAACGTCGCGCCCGCGTCGAGCGTTGCGCCATCCGCGGCCGTCGTCAGCACGGCCTTCAGCTCGACACCACCGCCGAACTTCTCGGCCGCCGCTGTGACGAACGCGGTGCGAAACGCCGGCCAGCCCTCGGCTGGATCTGCGCTCAGAGGCGCTTTGCCAACGACCGACCATGTCCGCGCGAGGCGGTACGCGGATGATCCACCCGCAACCTGAAACACGCCCATGCGGCGCGGCGCGAGGAGCTCGCCCGGGTTGCCGAGCAGTCCAGACAGCAGCGCGAGGAACCGCGTCGCGCGGCCGACATCGCTGCCGTAGATCACCACGCGCGTGTTCGGAGTGACCACGCCGGGCCTGGGCGGCGTTACGGTCGTGCTCGCAACGGCGCTTCGCAGGTCGTCCTCCGTCGACGTGCGCCGGCCGCTCGCGTGATCTGCCGTCGTCACCGCGCAGTCGAGTGCCGCGAAGCCGCGCGGTGCGCTCACGAGGTTCACCGTTTGCTGCTCGGTTCCCGCGGCCGTCAGCTGCGCGCATACCTCCTCGAGCGTTGTCGCATCAGCGATGGTCGATCCGGCAGCCGTGAAGTACTGCCGCGCAAGGGGGTAGAATCCGCCCGCGTCACTGCCGAGTAGGAATGTGAGGTCAGGCATCGCGAACCTCGCCTGCGACGTCGAACCGTAGGCCGCTCGCGCCCTCGCCGCGCCCGGTGGTGACTGAGCGCGCAGCCCATGCATGTCGCCCGCCGTCTGCGGAGCGCGCGAGGAACCAGCGCCGCCGCACCACGACACCGCTCGACGGTACCTCCTCCTCTGGCACCACCTTGCCGCGTAGCTCCTGCAGCACGCTCGAGCGCGGCGTAGACGTCACCAGCTCGCCGAACCCGTTCGCGCGCGGCAGCAGCGCTTCGATCAGCCCCACGCGGCGCGTGGTCCCCGGCAGCTTCACCGGGACGAACGGCGTCCAGTTCTCCGGAACATCCGTCATCAACCGGTACTCGAGTGCTGGGTTCGGCACCCGCGCCTCGGCTGCGGCCGGTGCCTCGATTGCTTCGCCGACGAGATCGTGGGCGACGCCGTCGGCATCGGTCACGATGTGCTCGACGGCCCACACAAGGTTCGCGACCTCGTCGCGCAGGAAGCGCACCTCTTCGACGGCCTCGCCCGCCAGCGCTCCGACGGTCGATGCTGGGACGAGCAGCTTCGGCGATCCATACATCGCCCACTCCGCGTCCGCGGCCGGTGCGATCAGCTCGTGCTTTCCGAATGTGTCGCGCACGACGAGCTGCTCCACCGTCACGATCGATCCGAACTTGATCGGGATCGGGAATGTGAACCAATCGTTGCCGTAGATGGTACTGAACTCGACGAGTGCGAGCCGTGCGAGATCGTTCGTCGCCGCGTCCGCTCGCGCGAGCGACAGTGCACCGTCCTCGAACTCGAAAAACCGGTCGCGCGGCTGCCCCGGGAACCGGATCGCAGTGGGAATGCGCCGGCGCTCCGTGGCCGTGCCGCTCGGATTCGACGCCACGAAGTCGAGATCGCTCCACGTGACGCGCTCGCGCGTGTGCCCCGGCGCGGCGGCGACGACGTTGTCTCCGGTCGCGAGGGCGAACCGCCGCTCGAGTCGCTCGGGGATCCAGCTGTTCGGTCCGATTCCGTAGGTGGTGTTGCACCATCGTGCGAACGCAACCAACTCATCGCGCGAGGCCGCGGCGTCGTGTGTCGTGAGCTGCAGCGCCGCGGCGAGCTCGGTATTCGTGGTCGAACTCGCAATCGCGGATGCCACCGCGAGGCCGTCGGGGAACAGCGCCGCCAAGCGGGCGAGCATCCGCGGCATGCCGAGCTCGACAGGTACGGGGAAATTCGCGCGCAGCTTACGTGCGATCACGTCATCCAATGATGCGGCCAGCGCGCGGCCGGCCTCGATGCGGTCGAGCATACTGTGCGCGGGTCCGGTTGCCTCCCCGGCGACGACGGCCTCGAGCACTTCCGCGTCGGGAGCGTACGGGAGGATCTCGCCATCGAGCGGGCTCCAGCCGTCGAACCGCATCTCGGTCTGGACGAAAGAGACCTGCGCCGGAGATCCAGCGTCTTCGCCGGCCAGCTCACCGAACTGGCGTTGGCGCGCGAGCATCCACATCGGATCCTGGACCGTGGCCGCCAGCCCGCGGCCGGGATCACCACCGCGCGACACTGGTTCGATGCGCGTTAGCGAGAACACCCTCATGACGTCTCCTCCGCGACCCAGCGCATGGGGAAGCTGGTCACGGCGCCGAGCAACTGGCGGATGTCGAGGTCCGCAGGATCGTACTCGGAGATGTAGGCGGCGGGCACCAGCCCGGGGGCGCGGCGCGTGGCGTCGAGGTCGACCATCCGGCACGCAGCGAGCTCGAGGGCCTCGTCGACGACCGAGAAGAGTCCGTCGTAGGTCCACGGTTGGCTGACGTCCGGAGGTACGGCGATCAAGATCACGTTAGGGGCCCGCGCATCGGGGGACGGGAGGTTCGCGGTGACCGCGGCGTTCCCCGTTGCGGCGGGCACGACCTCGGTCCACGCGTCGAGCTCGATCCCGGTGAGCGGGCCGGTCGCCGCATCACCGACGAGGACTGCGCTCGTGACCTGCTCGCTGCCGAGCGCTGCCGGAAACGGCGCACCGACCCAGGCCCGCAGAGCCGGCCTGTCCGCGTAAGGCGCCGCCGGCGATTGCGCGGCCCACGTCCGTACGGCGGTGCTGCCGGCAACGTCGTCCTGCAGCATCGCTGCGACCAGATGCGCGGCTGCGGGGCGTACGCGCGCCGAGTCGTGCAGCCAGCGGGCGAGCACGCCCTTGTGCCCGCCGAGCAACGACGCCTGATCACGGACGCCACGGTCGAAGTCTGCGGGGAGCACAACGGTCCCCTCAACGACGGTGGACCCGCCAAACAGCGCGCTCGCTGCTTCGACCGGATCGGGCGCCGCCGCCGCCGCTACGACC
>JAYUVX010000047.1:0-57430 GCA_043753855.1 Myxococcales bacterium
TTCGACCGTGATCACGCCTTCCTTGCCGACCTTCTTCATCGCCTCGGCGATCATGTTGCCGATCTCGGCATCGCCGTTCGCGCTGATCGTGCCGACCTGGGCGATATCGTCCTTGCCCTTGGTCGGGGTCGCCATCGCCTTGATCTGCTCGACGATCAGGAGAACGGCCGCATCGATGCCACGCTTGAGGTCCATCGGGTTCAGACCCGCGGCCACGAGCTTCGCGCCCTCGTTGTAGATCGACTGCGCGAGCACGGTGGCAGTGGTGGTGCCGTCGCCGGCTACGTCGGAGGTCTTGGAAGCGACCTCCTTCACCATCTGCGCGCCCATGTTCTGGAACTTGTTCTCGATCTCGATCTCCTTGGCGACGGTTACGCCGTCCTTGGTGACCGTCGGAGCGCCCCACGACTTTTCGATGACGACGTTCCGGCCACGCGGGCCGAGGGTCACCTTGACAGCGTTGGCGAGGAGGTTGAGACCCTTCGCGATCTCGCTACGTGCAGCGGACGAAAAAATGATTTCTTTGGCAGCCATTGGTCAGTTTCCTTGATGCGAGTTTTGCGAAGGGAATCAGTCGAGAATCGCGAGGAGGTCGTCCTCGCGCATGATCAGGTGCTCGTCGCCATCGATCTTGATCTCCGAGCCCGAGTACTTCGAGAACAGGACCGTGTCGCCCGCCTTGACGTCGAGGGGAACGATCTTGCCGTCCTTGTCCCGCTTGCCGGCGCCGACCGCGATCACCTTGGCCTGGATCGGCTTCTCCTTGGCGGAGTCGGGGATGAACAGGCCACCAGAGGTCTTCTTCTCCTCTTCGAGGCGCTTGACGAGGATGCGGTCGTGCAACGGACGGATTTTCATAGCGCCCTCTATAAACACCCTGCACCGGCTTGGCAACCCTTTCGGGCGAGTGCTAACAATCTTCGTGATTCTATAGTAATTACAAATGGATGGATTCACCGCTGCGGCTGGTCGTGAGCACGATCAGCGTGCGAGTCTCCCTGGTCCCGGCGCGCGTCTTCTGAACACGGCGGCACCGGCGCAGGGCGGCGGGGTCGACCCCGGACCGCAACCACAACGTCGGCTGCATGGTTCGTGCAAACAGCGCCTACGCGACGGGCCCCAGCCGGATCGCCCACAGGGGCTCTGACTCCCCTGACGACCACTGCTGCAGCGTCGTGATATCAAGCCTCGTGGCGCTCACCGACTACGAGACCTACATCCGCACCGAGGAGCTGCTGTCGCTCCAAAAGTCGCCGGAGCAGCTGAGCTGCCACGACGAGCTGCAGTTCCAGGTCGTGCACCAGGCGCACGAGCTCTACATGAAGCTGATCGAGCACGAGCTCCGCTTCGTGTGCCAGCTGCTCGTCAAGGGTGCCACTGCTCGCGCGATCACGACGATGCGCCGGGTCTCCACCGTCCAGCACGTGCTGCTCCACTCGGTCGAGCTGCTCGATACGATGGCGCCCACCGACTACATGATGATCCGCACTGGCCTCGGCAACGGATCCGGGCAGGAGTCGCCGGGCTTTCGCACGCTGCTCAAGCTGCCTGGCGAGCTGGTGTGGCCGGCGTTCGCCGCGTTCCTCGCAAAGCAGGGCGTCACGTTGCGCCAGATCTATGATGATCCGCACGCGCATCACCAGCTGTTCCAGCTGTGCGAGGGGCTCGTCGACTATGACCAGCTGCTGCAGACCTGGCGCTATCGCCACCTGATGCTGGTGTACCGGATCATCGGGACCGGGACGCCGTCGCTCAAGGGCAAGCACTCCGACCTGCTCGAGAGCGGGCGCAAGACCCGGTTCTTCCCGGCGCTGTGGGATGTCCGCGACGAGGTGTTCGGCGACTGGACGGCGGCGCAGGCGGCCAAGGGCAACGAGCTGGGCTACCACGGCTGATGCGCGCGCTCGCCTTGACGCTCTGCGTGACCGTCGCCGGTGCGGCGGGTTGCGAGTTCGCGGTGAAGCACCCGGCGACCACCTCGGGGATCGTCGGAGCCACCGTCGGACTCTCGACCTGCGAGATCGGGACGGACTTCGACAGCAATGGAACCTGCGGCATCGTCGGTGCCGGTGCGGGTGTCGCGCTGTTCGCGATCGTGGGCATCGCGATCCTGCTCGGTGGCGAGGGCCATACCGTGCTGCAGGAGCCGATGACCGAGGAACCGCCGCCGCTGGTTCGCGACAAGAAGCAGCCGCCGACGCCTGCGCCGACGACGACCGACGCTCCTCCGTGATAAGCCAGGGACATGGATCCCGTCGCCGAGAGCCTGCTCGAGTATCGCAAGCTGTTCCCCGCGCTCGAGGATTGCGTCCACCTGATCTCGCACTCGCTGGGCTGCGTGCCGGCGCAGGCGAAGGAGGACCTCGGCGTGTTCTTCGACTTGTGGCAGACCAAGTCGATCACTGCATGGAGTGACTGGTTGCCCGAGGTGGATCGCGCGGCGGAGCGGATCTGCAAGATCATCTCGGCCACGCCGGGCACCGTGATCATGCACCAGAACGTGTCGGGCATCATGGCCGTGCTCGCGTCGTGCCTCGACTACACGCCCGAGCGCAACAAGGTGGTCTACGAGGCGCTGCAGTTCCCGACGGTGTCGTACGTGTGGCAGGCCGAGCAGCGCCGCGGCGCGGAGTGCGTGCTGGTGCCGTCGAAGGACGGGATCACGATCGATGCAGATGCGATGTGCGCGGCGATCGACGAGAAGACCCTGGTCGTTCCGATGTCGCACATCGTGTTCTCGTCGGCGTACATCCAGGACGTGAAGAAGATCGTCGCGCGCGCCAAGGAGGTCGGCGCGCACGTGATCCTCGACTGCTACCAGTCGGTCGGCACGCTGCCGCTCGACGTGATCGATCTCGGCGTGTCGTTCGCGTGCGGCGGCTCGGTGAAGTACGTGTGCGGCGGGCCGGGTGCGGCGTGGCTCTATGTCCGCAAGGATCTGATCGAGCAGTTCGCTCCGCGCGTGACCGGCTGGTTCGGCAACGAGGCTCCGTTCGCGTTCACGATGCCGGACCAGAGCTACGCGGATAACGTGTGGCGCTACATGGGCGGCACGCCTGCGATCGCGGCGCTCTATCAGTCGCGTGCAGGCCAGAGCATCATCGGCGAGATCGGCGTGCGCAAGATCCGCGACAAGAGCCTCGCGATGACGCAGACCTGCATCGACTGGGTCGACGAGCTCGGGATGAAGCTCAACAGTCCGCGCGCCGCCGAGCAGCGCGGAGGTAGCGTGGTGTTCGACTTCGTCGGCGCCGCGGACGTCTGCCGCGAGCTCAACCGCCGCAAGTTCTTCTGCGATCACCGGCCCACCGCGGGCATCCGGATCGCGCCGCACTTCTACACCAAGCCGTCCGAGCTCGACCTGTTCTTCGGCGAGCTGAAGAAGATCCGCTCGGGTTCCGGTCGCTGATCCTCACCCGGCCATCCGCCGCCGTCGCGCGGGGGCGGTGACCAGCATCGCGATCGACACCACGGCGGCGAGCCCGAGGCAGCCGAACCACAGGACGTCGGGTCCCTCGTGCTCCCAGATCCAGGTGCCGAGCTTTGGCGCGAGCATCGTCGAGCAGCCCCAGGCGAGCACGAGCGCGCCCTGGTAACGACCGCGCGCATCGGCCGGCGCCATCGCCGCGACCACTGCCGAGCGGGTCGGGGACTCGAGGATCTCGCCGATCGTCCACACCAGCACGGCACCCGCATGCAGGGCGAGGGTCGGCGCGATGCCATGCAGCGCCATGCCTGCTCCGTAGAACAGCGCGGCCACGGCGATCACGCGCGAGGCGTCGGATCGCGCACTCCACGTCGTGAGCACGGGCTGCAGCACGATGATCAACACGCCGTTGAACGCGAGCACCAGGCCGTAGCCCGCGGGGGAGAACCCCTGCCACGTCAAGTGTGCGGACAGCGGCGCCGCGGTCTGTAGCGGTAGCAGCGCCATCGCGAGCGTGATGACGACGAACACGACGAACTCGCGATCGCGCACCCACGAGCGACTCGGTGGCAGCTTCGCGGCGTCGGGGATGACCTGCGGGCGAGTCTCCGGAACTTTGCGCATCACGATCACGCCGAACACGGCCATCGTCACCGCATCGGCGACGAACAGGATGTGGAAGTCGAAGCTCGCGATCAGGCCACCACCCGCCGCAGCGATCGCGAAGCCGAGGTTGATCACCCAGTACAACAGGCCATACGCATCCACGCGATGCTCCGCCGGGACCACGTCGGCAACGAACGCCAGCACGGCGGGGCGATACAGCTCGCCGACGAACCCGACCGCGCCGACCATCACCGCGATCATCGCGACCTCGTGGACGAACCCGAGCACGAGCATCGCGATCGCGCCGCCGAACAGCGACACCAGCATCGTGATCCGGCGGCCGAGCCGGTCGCTCATCTGCCCTCCGACCTGCGAGGCGAGGATCTGCCCGGCACCGAACACCGCGACCACGCCGCCGGCATCCGAGACCGACATCCCGCGCTCGTGGGTCAGGTAGATCGTGAGCAGCGGGACGACGAACCCGCCGAGTCGGTTGATCAGCGTGCCCCACCACACGTACCAGTACGCGCGGGGCGCGGCCGCGCTGACTGTCGCAAATCGCAGGCGCAGGTCGTCGAGCATCTAGGGAGGCAGCATCAGCGACGCCGGCGTCGAAGCACGAACAGGAAGGCGAGGGCAGGCCAGGCCGTGCTCGGTGCGCCGGTCGAGCAGCCGTACGGGCTCACGAGGTCGGTCTTGTTGCCGGGATCATCGGCGCCGATGCCGAGCAACGCGACGCTGAGTGTGCCCTTCGACGACTCGACGGTCAGGATGGCCATCCGCGTGCCGAGCTTGTTCGGGACGAAGTTGACGTTGATGGTCGCGATCTGATTTGGCGCGAGCATCGCGGGGAGCGGGGCCGCGCTGTCGTCGAGGAAGTCGCTGCCCGGACCGATGAACGGGCCGCTCAGCGCCATCGGCTCAGTGCCGCAGTTCTGGATCTTGATGACCTTGCGGTCTCCGGACTGGTGCAGCCGCACGGTGCCGAAATCCGCGAGCTGCGGCGCGATCGCACCACCATCTGCGACGAACTCCGCGGTCACGGTGGTGCGCGGCGTGAGCTCGCCGGTGACGTCGGTGGTCCACACGATCTCGTCGGTCTGCGTGCCCTTCATCATCTGGCGCAGCGGCGTGACGTCGACGGTGGCGGACTGGCCCGCCGGAAGCTGGTACGGGTAGCTGACGGGCGCGGTGTACGCGAGCTGGAACGGCGAGCTGGCCATCTTGTTCAGCACCGGCCGGCTCGCGAGTCCGATCGTCGCGGTGCCGGTGGAGGTCAGCCGCGCGGCGGCGCTCGCGGTGGGTTGGCCCACGCAGAAGCTACCGAGTGCGATGCTCTGCGGCACATCGAGCTTCGCGGTGACCAGCTTGCCGGTGACCGGGATCGGTAGCTGCGCACCACCGGCGGTGACCTGGATCGTCGTGGTCAGATCGTGGTCGGTCACCGCATCCACGGTGAGATCGAAGGTCACCGGAGTGGCCATCGTGATGGTGCGCGAGCTCGGTGGACCGACCGTCAGGCCGGCGACCGACGGTGACAGCTGCGGATCGGAGGTGATGGTCAGCGCAGAGCCGGCGGTCTTCAACATGATCGTGCGCGTGACGCGCGGGCTACCGGTTCGGACCTCGCCGAGCTGCACGGTCGACGGCACGGCGAACAGACTGCCGGCGGTGCCGGTGCAGCGAACCGCGATCATGATCGGGCTGCCACTCAGCGCGTTGGGCGCGGTGACCGCGAGCGTGCCCTGGTACAGCGTCGCCGTGGTCGGGGTGCAGGTCACGGTGATCGTCCGGATCGAGGCGGCGCCGATCATCGTCGGGTTCGGTGATACCGCCAGCTCGCTGCCGCCCTGCATCATCGTCAGGTTCACCGGATCGAGCGGGATGTTGCCGTCGTTGCGAAGATCGAACGTCGCGGAGGTCGGGATCCCGATCGGCGAGGTGCCGAGATCAAGCGTGGCCGGGGTGCCGAGGTTGCCAGCCAGCGCGAGCGTGGCTCCCTGGCCCACGCCATGGAGCACCAGCTGATACATCGGATCGTTGGGATCGTCGGAGCTGATTGTCAGCGTCTTGTCGCGATTGCCGATCGCCGTGGGATCGAACGTGACGTTGAGATCGAACCCGCCACTGGGGTTCGTGACGGTACACGGGACCACCGTGCACGGCGCGGTGGTCGAGTACTGCCAGTCGCTGCCGCCGGTCGCGACGATCGACGCGATGTGCAGATCCGCGGTGCCGATGTTGCTGACGTGCACCGACGTCATGCCGGTCGACATCCCGATCGGCTGCACCAGCGAGACGTTCGGTGGATTCACCGAGATCGCCGGCGTGCTGCCCATCGTGCCGCCGGAGCAGCTCAGCGCGATGGACGGCATCAGCTTGGTTCCGCCGTTGCCGACGATGTGCAGCGGCGCCGTGTGCGATCCCGCCGATTGCGGTGAGCACGCGACGCTGACCTGGAAGCTGCCACCCGGCGGAACCACGACCGCCGCATCGCAGCCGGGCCCGTTGACCAGGCACGGCGCGCTGACCACAAAGTTGCCGTCCTGGTCGACGAGCTGGATCGAGATCAGCGAGCTCTGCGGATTCCCGATCGGGTTCAGGATCGTGACCGTCTGCGGCGGGCTGGTCTGCCCGACCTGGGTCATCGGAAACGTCACCGAGCTCGACGACGGCATGAACATCGAGGTGCCCTCGGTGATGCACAGTGCCGTGAAGCTCGCGAGGGTCTGGCTGGTCGCACTCTTGACGTGCTGCTGGCAGCGCCGGATGCCGTATCCCGAGCCACTGCAGCCGACGTAGAGAGAATGCGTCATGTTCATGCCGCCGAGCGTGAATGGCGCAGAGGGCATGCCACCGCTCGACACACCGAGGGACGAGCACGACGGGTCGGGGCCGATCGACGCCACGTTCGCGGATCCGTCGCCGGCGTTCGTGAGCTGTCCGGAGGCGCTGCCGGCCGAATTCAGCGACAGGTGGACCTCGATCACCGACGGCTGGACGGCCAACTTTGCTCCCGTGGCCGCGACCACGAGAGACGCCCCGCCGATGAGGATCGCAAGGGCGATAGCGCGACGTATCCTCATAGCCGTCCGATCACGCCGAGCGTCGGCACGAGGATGTTGGGATCGAGGTGGGTCGTGTCGGGATCGACGAAGAAGTGCTCGTAACCAACATCGCCCTGGACGCTGAGGTGGCCGTTGATCCTGAGCTCGATACCGGCGGCGCCCCGCACGCCGATCGCGAGCTTGGTCGCGGTCCCGCTCATCGTGGTCAGATCGTACGCGAACCCGGGGACGCCGGCACCGAGGTACGGTCGCAGCCATCCGGTGAACAGCCGGTAGCGAATCCCGAGGTACCCGCCGGTCGAGCCCGATCGCAGGAACATCACCTCGGCTTCGAGCCGGTGCCTCGAGATCGCGATGCCGAGTGCGGCCGCAAACCCGCGGCCCTCGCCATCGATCCGGACCGCCGCGATCAGGCCCGAGCTGATCGCATCCTCATCGGTGCTGGTGACGATCGGCCCGCTGCTCGAGCTCGGCGTGTAGCGACCAACGATCGGAGCCACCTCCGGCCCGGCGAATCCGGTGCGGACCTTGCGCGAACGCCCGGTGCGTCCGTCGGACGCGTACTGCGTCCCGGTGATCAGCCAGCCGTCGACGTGCTCCGGAGGTGCCGCGAGCAGGGCGGGGTCCACGCTTCCGATCTGCTTCGGCGCGGTGGTGATCGTCGTCGGTGCAGTTACCGGCGGATGGGGCTGAAGCGTGACGGTGGCGGAGACCTCTTTGTTCTCGCCTTCGAAGCCGTTGACGGTGAGCTCGTTGGCGTTGCTCCCGTTCTTGACGCGAACCAGGTGGATCCCCGGGCGCACGCGGGTGAGCAGCGAGCCGCCGACCGGCACGAACGGCCCCGCATCGATCGAGACATCCGAGCCGCTCGGGAACACCCGTACGGTCAGGATCGTGAGCTGCTCGTCGAGGCGCAGCAGCACCTGCTTGACCTCTGCGACGCGGTCCGGACCGGTCGCCGGATCGAGCAGATAGCGTTGATAGGTGTTGGCGGCATCGGCGAGCCGACCCATGTCGCGCAACGTGGAGGCGATGTTCAGCAGGATCTTCGGGCTCGGGAACCGGGTGTACGCCTCGAGGAAGTTGGCGAGCGCCTGATCGAACGAGCGCGCCTGAAGCTGCTTGACGCCCTCGATCATCAGCGCCTGCGCCAGGTCGCGGATCGCCGGATCGCCGACGGGGATCGCAGGATCTCGCGTGATCACGCTGAGCGTCTCGACGAGCTGCTTGTCGTCCTTGACCTCGGCGAGCGGTCGACCGGGCTCGGTGACCGGCTGCGCGAGGGCGGGCCGTGCGAGCGCGACCATCGCGAGTCCGACGTGGATCAGGCGGGACATCACGGTCCTGGCTTCGGTGGTGGGCCGAGGTCGGGTTCGATCGGCGCACCATCCGCGGTGTGCATGCCCGGATGCGCGGGGCCGGGCTCGGGCGCCACGACGGGGCCGGAGGTCTCGGCGGGCTTCTCGATCCGTTTGGCCTTCGCGGGCTTCGGCTTCTGCTTGGCGACCGGCTCGACGACATCGACGGGCATGGCCGGCGCGGGCGGAGGAGGAGGTGGAGGTGGCACGCTGCGTACCGGGGCCGGCTCGACCACCGCAGCCGCCGGTGGCTTCGCCGGCGCGTCATCGCTCGAGCGGGTCACCACGAAGATCGCGCCCGCTGCGGCGAGCACGACGGTGATCACGCCAGCGACGATCGGCATCGACGACCGCTGCTCGGGCGCCGGTCGCTCGTCGATGAGGTTCAGCGGGAACGAGCCGCCGGGCATCGGCGGGCGCGCTCCAGCCGGGGCACCGAGCGCTGCGAACGCTAGCTGCACCTCGGCCGCGCTCTGGTAACGAACCTGCGGCTCCTTCTCGAGCAGGCGCATCACGATCGCGTCGATCTCTTGCGACAGTCCGCCGACCAGCTCGCTCGGGCGCTGCGCCTGGCTGAACAGCTGGAGCGCGATGATCTCGCCCGCTCCCTCGGCGACGAACGGCGGCCTGCCGACGAGCAGCTCGTAGGCGATGCAGCCCAGCGAGTAGAGGTCCGCGCGATGGTCGATCTTGCCGGCGGCGCGCGCCTGCTCCGGCGCCATGTACAGCGGCGTGCCCATCAGCGCGCCGGTCTGCGTGTAGCGGACGTTCGACGGGTCGCTGTCCGCGAGCTTCGCCACGCCGAAGTCGAGCACCTTCACGCGATCCCCATGCCCTGCCGCATCGGGGATCAAGAACACGTTATCCGGCTTGAGGTCGCGATGGACGATGCCCTTGGCGTGCGCGGCGGTGAGGGCACTCGCAATGCCGCACATGATCGCTGCGGTCTCGAGCTCGCTCAGCTGTCCGCGGCGCTTGCGCCGGGCGCCGAGGGGCTCGCCATCGAGCAGCTCCATGACGATGTACGCGCGTCCATCCTCGGAGTAGCCGAAGTCATAGACCTCGATGATGCCGGGATGGTGGATCGCGCTGGCCGCCTTGGCCTCGTTGAAGAACCGCTGGATCAGGACGTCGTTGCCCGACAGCTCGGGACGCAGCAGCTTGATCGCGGCCGGCCGATCGAGGAGCTCGTGGTTCGCGCGATACACCGCGCCCATGCCGCCGCTCGCGAGCTCGCCCGTGATCCGATAACCGCCCAGCACTTCGCCGATCAGCGAACCACCGTGCGGCGTCTGTGGACGCGTCTCGCTCATGAGCCTGCACCGGGTTCCCCCGACGGAGCCCGAGGAGACGAGCATGCGACAACCGCGGCTGGTCTTCAACTGCGCCCTGGTAGGTTGGGGTGAGAGCCGCATGCTACCCTGACACCCGATGCCGAGCTTTCAGCGCCACGTGTTCGTCTGCATCAACGAGCGTGCCGCGGACCATCCGCGCGGATCGTGCAAGCTCAGGGGCGGCGTCGAGGTGCGAGATCGCCTCAAGTCCGAGCTCACCGTGCGGGGTCTGTCCAAGACGATCCGCGCCAACAACGCGGGATGTCTCGATCAATGCGAGCATGGGGTCACCGTCGTCGTGTACCCGGAGCAGGTCTGGTACGGCCACGTCACCGTGGATGACATCGCCGAGATCGTCGAGAAGCACCTGATCGGCGGGGAGGTTGTCACCCGGCTGTTGCTTCCGGATCAACCACACCTGGGCGATCGCCGCACGTTCCCCGTGCTCGAGGTCACGTCGTGAAGCTCCCCGCGATCGCCCTGGCTGCGGTCGCGATGTTCGAGGTGGCCCACGCCGAACCGGATCCCGAGCCGGAACCCGCTGCGGCACGCGCCGGTGAGGCGAACCTCGAATCGATCGAGCACCGCCGCGGCATCGTGTTCGGCGGTGCACTCGGCGCCTCCGTCACGATCGGCGGAGGCACCGGCACCGGCGGCGATCTGATCCTGAAGGTCGGCCACGTCGCCACGCCGAAGACCGTGATCACGTTCCTGATCGGCGGTAGCGCGCAGTTCCACAAGAACCTCATGAAGGAGCTCGTCGCGAACAACCTGACCTATGCGTTGTGGGGCGCGCAGTACTGGGTCGGACCGTCGCTGTGGATCGGCCTCGGCGTCGGCGGCGGCACCTATCACTGTAACTCGTGCTTCAACGAAGCCGATCAGCCGGTCAACACCAGGCGCGCCGGCGTCACCAGCGGACTCGGCGCGGGCATCGACCTGATGCGGTTCCGCGGTGCGGTGCTCGGCCTCGAGATCCACGGCATCACGCTGCTCAGCCGCGATGGCGTGGTGATGACGAGCGGGATGTCGCTCGGCCTCGCGTTCGATTAGTTACTCGTCGCGATCGGCGCCTCCGAGCGTGACGTCGACCTGCTCGTCATCGACATTCGCCATGCCAACAGTCGCTGCGCCGGCACCCGCATCGGTGTCCACGGAGATCGAGGCTCCGGAGACGGTCTGCAGCGCGTAGCGGCCGGCATCGTCGGTGTGCACGAGCGTGTTGCGATCTGTCCTGTGCGCCGCGGTGACCAGCGCGTTCGGAACGGGCCGGCCGGCATCATCACGGACCGTGCCGTGTACCGTCTTGGGGTGCGCAGGGCCGAGCTCGAGCTCGACCGTTGCCGTGGCGCCGGCCGGGACCTCGACATCGATCTGCACGTGCTGATCGCGCCACGATGCTAGCCCCCACAGCGTGCATGCCGGAACTCCCTCGATCGAGAAGTGCCCGCCCGTGACCTGCACGAGCCGGTGCTGCTGGGTCAATCGGATCCCTTCGCCGCGCCCGCGCACCGGGTCTGCGCACACGACCTCGGAGAGCTCGAACGTTCCGTTGGCGAGCGAGGTGGTCGTGCCTTCGATTCGCCCGACCCCGCCGAGCTGAAGGGCGACCTCGTGCGCTGGGGCGACGATCGTGGACGCGGTGACACCGTGGCCGGGCGCGCTCGCTGTGGTCCGGTACGAGCCCGCGGGCATGTTGAATACCTGCCAGTGACCGCTGGCATCCGTGCGCTCCTGCTGGCCGATGCCGCCCGGATCCTGCGGGGCGAGATCGACGAACGCGAACGGCACCGGCAGGTCGTGCTCGTCGACCAGGGTGCCCTCGATATCGGCGACCCGATCGGCGGTCTGGAACACCACGTTGGTGAACCGCACGCCATCCTTGCAGCTGAACGTGCGGCTCTGCGACGGTGGAGATTTCCACGGCCACGCGCGCAGCGTCACGTCGAGCTCGTCGGTGGTCACCCAGCGGAACGTGCCACCCGATTCGATGCGCCCGGCGGGGCCGAACTCGAGATCGCTCTCGCCCCAGCGCTTCTCGATCGCGCCGTCACCGGTCGGTTTGCCGCGCGCGTCGAGGACGCGGCCGGCGATCACACAGCCGGCGGTCAGCGTCAGCGTGGTGGTAAGGTTGCCACCCGCGGCGAGCACGATCCGCTCCGGGGGCCCGCTGACGCCCGCGTAGCGATCGTGGGTGGCCTCGAGCATGTAGCCGCCGGCGGGCACCCGCAGCTCGAACCCACCGGCGGCGTCGGTCTCCGATGCGTCGGTGCCGAGGGCTGGCCGCGCGCCGCCTCCCCGCGCACGGACCACCGCGCCCGCGATCGGAGCACCGCGTCGATCGATCACGCGCCCCTTGATCGTGCCACCAAGGACCACCGTGAGATCGACAGAGTCGGCATCGCGCGTCGCCGTCACGATCGGCATCAGACCTTCGTCCGGAACACCGGCGACGTCGGCCGACGGCAAGCTCGGCAGTCGCGACACCTCGGGCCGGCCGACCGAGATCACCGATTCGTCGCGAACGAACGCGCGATAGCGGCCACGCGCGATCGTGATCTTGTAGCGGCCATCGCTGCCCGCGATCACGGTCTCCTCACCCGCGTCGCTGCGGAACACCACCTCGACGGCAGGGACCGGAGCTCCGGTGCGGGCATCGAGGATGGTGCCGGCGATCGTGACCTCGCGATCCTCGTCGTCGGAGCTCGCGGTGAACGGGAAGCGGCCGGAGCGAGCCGAACGTGTGCGCGCAGCGTCCAGCACCGGATCGATCGAGCGCGGAGGGGTGATCGAGGACGAGTCCGAGGAACTTGCGCCCGGCGTCCGATCCGCTCCCGAGCCGAGCCCGAGCCCGATCGCCGCGATGACGGCCACCGCAGCGAGCACGTAGTGAGAGCGGCGCGTCATGTGGACCTTGGACACCCGGGCTGACAATCGGTTTCGCCCGCGGGTGAAACCCAGGCCTATCCTGACCTATTCCAGGACGCTACGGCTGCGCTTCGATCACCACGGCCGTGATGTTGTCCTTGCCGCCGCGCTGGTTGGCCATCGCGATCGCGGCCTCGGCGCACTCCACGAGATCGCCGTCAGAGCACAGGTCAGTGACGTCCTTGTCGCTGTTGAAGTACCCGTGGAGGCCGTCACTGCACAGCAGGAACCGGTCACCGACCGCGGTGTCGATGTCGGCGGTGTCGACCTGGACGTAGTCTTTGTGGCCCACCGCGCGCGTGATGACGTTCTTGCCGGCGGCCTTCTCGGCCTCGGCCTTGGTCATCATGCCGTGCTTGACCTTGTAGTTGATGAGCGTGTGGTCCTCGGTCAGCTGGAGGACGTTCTGCTTGCGGACGCGATAGACGCGGCTGTCGCCGACGTGAACAGCGAACGCGAGGTTCGCGCGGACCAGCATCGCCGACAGCGTGGTCGACATGCCCTTCTTCTCGGGGTCGAGCTGGGCCATGCCGAACACCATGTAACAAGCGTTCTTGACGCCGCTCTCCAGGAGTCGGCGGATCTCCCACACACACTCCGTGTCCCCGGCGACCACTCGTTCGACCAGGCGATCCAGGTCACGCGCGGCCCCGTAGATCCACATCGTGAGCTGCTCGACGGCCTCGCGGCTCGCGATCTCGCCCTTGTTGTGGCCGCCGACGCCATCGGCGACGACGTAGAACCCGTGCTCATCGTCGCGAAAGAACGCGTCTTCATTGATCTGGCGCTTCCGCCCGACATCCGTCCGCGCAACCGAATGCAGCCTCACCCGGATGCCATCCTATCATGGCGACTCGCCCGCACGCTTGCTACGCTCAGCACGTGAGTGACGACCCGGGACTCGCGGCGGTGATCCGTGAGCGATCGAGCGAGATTCTCGCCAGCTGGATCGTGCGCTTCGAGCGCTCCCTGCTGCGGTTCCGCCGCGCCACCAACCCGGCCATGCACACCTCCCAGGTCGCGAATCTGGTGGAGGCACTCGTGGTGGCGGCCAGCGGTGGCAACGATCTCAAGCCCGGCACCGATGCGACCCGCGAGCTGGAGCGAAATGCGGCCTTCCTTGGCGCGCAGTTCTCGAGCGAGGGCGCGACCGGCTTCGATATCGCCGCCCTGCTGCTCGAGCTTCGCGATGTGCTCGCGGGGGTGGTCTCGAATGACGATGGGGCGAAGATGTCGCGCCTGTTCGAGTGGCTGACGGTGGTGGCATTGGACACGTTCGCTGCGTCGGGGCTGCAGAGCCTGCGGGAGCGGCAGAGCGATCAGCTCGAGCTCGGCACGCCCGTGGTCGAGATACTCCCGAAGGTTCCAGCGGTCTTCCTGGTCGGTTCACCGAATGCGGGCGTCATCGATGGGCTGCTGTCACGGGCGTGGATGCTCGCGGTCGGCACCGGGGCACCCTGCTTGATCGTCGACACCAGTGGGCTGTCCGAGAGCGGCGAGCACGCGTTCGATCTCGGGTACAAGGGCTTCTTAGATCAGGCCGAGGGCAGCGCGCTGCAGGTGCTGATGTCCAACGCGCGCCGGCCTCTGCGCGAGCGCTGCGCGGCCGTGACCGCAGCGGTGGGTATGGCATTTCAGCACTTCGATCGTCTCGACAGCGCCGTTGCTCACTCGCTCGAGCGCGCAGGGCACTTATTGATGCGCCGCTCGTAGCCAAGACGGCAACATTGCCTGTGATACGATCGATGCCTTCGTGGGCGATTTTCCCGTCGGTTTCGGCCGTTATAACCTCGTCGAGCGGCTCGCCCTGGGAGGGATGGCCGAGCTGTTCGTCGCGACGTCGCCGGGCGAGCACGGGTTCCAGAAGAAGGTCGTGATCAAACGGCTGTTGCCGCACCTCGTCCTCGACGAGACCTACAACGCGATGTTCATCGATGAGGCCAAGCTCACAGCTCGGCTCGTGCACCCGAAGATCGCGCAGACGTTCGAGCTCGGCAAGGTCGACGATCAGCTGTTCATCGCGATGGAGCACGTCGACGGGATCGATGTGCTCGCACTACTTCGCGAATTTGCGGCGCGGCGGCGGCGGGTGGAGCCGCGGCTCGCGGCGTGGATCGCCCACGAGACGCTCGATGCGCTCGACTACGCGCACAACCTGCTCGGCGAGGACGACAAGCCGATGGGCATCGTCCACCGGGATATCTCGCCGTCGAACGTGCTGCTGAGCGTGCGCGGCGACGTCAAGCTCGTCGACTTCGGGATCGCGCGCGCCAAGGATCCGGACCGCGCGCACAAGAGCAAGACCGGGACGCTGAAGGGCAAGTACGGCTACATGTCTCCGGAGCAAGTGATCGAGCAGCCTCTGGATGCGCGGAGTGATGTGTTCTCGGTAGGTGTGGTGCTCGCGGAGCTGTTGACCGGCCGGCGGTTGTTCGCGGCGGCCAACGAGCTCGACGTGCTGCTGATGGTCCGCGACGCGAAGCTCGTGCGCTACGAGAAGTACGGGATGGACATCGAGCCGGGCCTCAGCGAGATCGTGCGCAGGTCGCTAAAAAAGTCGGTCGACGAGCGCTATCAGTCCGCCGCGCAGTTCCGCGATGCGATCGCGGAGTGGCTGTTCGTGCACCGCCACCGGGTGACGCCGAAGAACATCGCGGACGTGGTGGCCGACCTCAATGACGCGGTCAAGGAGCGCCGGAACAAGACCACCGGGTCCGAAGCGCTGGTAGCGATCGAGCAGGCCGCGGTCGGGCGCGCGCCGAGCGAGACCGATGGTGCGCCGGTGATCATCGTTGAGGGCGGCGACAGCATGCCGGTGATCTCGCTGTCGTACGAGACCGCGGAGGAGGCGGCCAAATCTCGTGCGATCTCGGCCAGTGATCTCGCCGCATCCTCCGCGCAGACGAGCAAACGAGCGGACACCGTCGCTGCGCGTCCAGCGAAGCCGCCGATCCAGGTTCCACCCGTCACGGGAACCGCGCCCGGTGCGCCGGTCCCGGTCAAGGCGCGGACGGCCACCGGGACCTCGCCGCGGCACGCCATAGAAGGCGCGGTCGATGTTCCGATTGCCGACACGATCAGCGCGGCTGTCGAGGCAATCACGCTGCCCGAGCCGGCGCCGGGGGTGATTTTCGACCCGGCGCCGCCCAGTGCACCGATGCCACCGGGCCTGCGGGCAGGTGACGACTTGCAGATGCGAGCGTTCGATGATCTCGGCGAGGAGCCGGTGCGCTACAAGGGCCCCGGGGTCAAGCCGCCGAGCCAGGAAGAGGCGATGCGCAAGCGGCCGCCCACGCCGCCGGCCCTCTCTGACATTGCCGAGCCTCCCGATGATGCGGGCGAGTTTCACCTGACCTCGCCGCTCCGCGTCCTGTTCCGGCTGATGACCGCGCGCGCCACCGGCCTCCTCGTCGTGGCGGTCGGCGGCATCAAGAAAGAGATCTACGTCCGGGACGGCCAGCCCGAGTACGTCTCCTCGAACGTCGCCTCCGAGCTGTTCGGCAATTACCTCGTCAGCAAGGGCGTGCTCTCCGATGGCGAGCTCGCCATGGCTCTCGCGATGATGCCCCACTACGGCGGCAAGCTCGGTGACACCCTCGTCGGCCTCGGCCTCCTCAAACCCCTCGAGGTGTTCCGCCACCTCACGCGCCAGGTCCGGTCGAAGATCATCGACGTCTGCACCTGGAACAAGGGCGGTTTCGGCTGGTACGCGGGCCGCGAGAACCCGCGCGAGGCCTTCCCCCTCGACTTCAACGCGTTCGAGATCCTCGGTGCCGGCGCCATGGCTCTGTCCGACGATCACATCGAGACCTGGATCGCCAAGAATGGCTCGCTGCGCCTGCGCGCCTCCCGTACCCGCCGCGTCGGCCCCGAGCGCTTCGAGGTCAAGGGCCTCGTGCAGGTCTGCGACCTGCTCGATGGCAAGCGCACCGTCGGCGACCTCGTGGAGCTGCAGCCCGAGCGCAACGAGCGCCTGAAGACGGGGCGGATGCTGTGCCTGCTCGAGGCCTGCGACCTGGCGCGCCCGGCCTGACCCCCGCCCGCCCGGAAGTGAGGTGCCGGAGGGGGCGGCAAGAAGGCGCCGGAGGCCCTTCCGATGTCGACGCTCGTGCATCGCTAGCGACGCGGCGATGGGCCACAAGCAGTAGATCTTCCACGCCGCAACACCGCGAGCCGAGGGCTCGCGGCGTTGCGCGGTCTGAAGATCAGCAGCTAGGAGACGGAGCGGCAGCGACGGGGACACCGGCGAAGCGGCGTAGCCAGTAGGTACCGAAAGGAAAGACGACCGGTGTTCCTGCCAGCCAGGCGAGCCGAGCAGCGCGGTAGGCCTTTGCGAACTCCTGATAGCGCTGGAGCACCTCGATGCGACGCCACTTGTTGCGAGTCTTCACGCGCGGGCTGATCTCGCGACGTGGCTCGACGGTGGTCGGGAAATCCCGCCATGATTGGCGCAGGATTCGGCGGCGTCCCAGAACGCTGCGCCCGGTCTCGCGGCGTTCTACAGCGCACGCTTCTTGGATCTGTGAACAGCGCTCGCGCAGCTCGTTCAGAAGTACGTCGCGGGCTCCGAATTCGTCTGGGACGAACTGCGTGAGCTCGACGCTCTCTGGCATCGGTCCGTCTTCGCTGAAGAAGTGGTTTGGACGGGTGGCTCGGACCGCGCGTTGCGCGAGCAGTGCGCTGAGCGTGTTCACACCCGGCCAGTGGTGGACTTCGTCGACCAGATGATCCTTCACTGGATTGGTTGCCACGTACGCGAGGCTCTCGATCAGCGCCCCGCGATCGGCGAGGTCGACGATCGAAGCATCTTCAACGGACCAATGGTTTTCCCAGCGTCCATGCAGCGAGTTCTGGCACTTGGCGAAATGCCCGTGAAAGCGCTGCATCAACTCGGACACCCTGCCGTAGCGGTCGCGGATCGAGGTGTGGTGGTGGTTCGACATCGCGCACGTGAGGATCACGTCGATGCCGAAGTGGATCGCCGCCTCGAGGAGGCAGTACAGAAACGCGTTGTTGGTCTCGTCATCCGGACGCATGAGGAACTGCCGCTGGGTGCAGCGGCGAGTGATGGTCAGGTAGCGACCCGGAATGATCTGGCGAGGCATCGTCATGACGGCACGCAGCTCGAGGAGCTCGAGTTACGTGGGAGACCCCAGCACATTTGTTGCCAACGTTATTGCCGCGAGATCACTGGACGCTCTCGTCCGGATCGGCCGCCTTCCGGACGGAGCGTCCGAGGAGCGGACGGAGGCCGGACCACGGAAGCCCCAGGGTGCCCCGAGGCTTCGGACAGAAGTCGGACAGGCTCCTGTCGCCTGTTTCGGTCGGAAAATCACTTCCGGTCGGGGCGTGAGGGGCGTGACCGGCTCGAGCGGCGCGAGGGCTACTTGCGTCCGCGCGGCTGCCCGAACGTCGCGTCCACCTTCTCCGTCTTGCCATTGCGCACGTAGGTGATGCTGGTCGCCGTGCCAGGCTTGGCCGTCTCCAGCACGTACATCAGGTCATTCACGTTCGCGATCTCGGTGGTTCCGATCTGCACGATCAGGTCGCCGCCCTTGAGGCCGGCCTTGGCCGCCGCGCCATCCGGGACGACATCGGTGAGCAGTACGCCCTTGGGCTGGTTCGGATCCTCCGAGTAGGACGGAACCGTCCCGAGGGACGCGCCGCGCCGACGTACGTCACCGCCACCCATTGGTTCGGGCGGCGCCTTCACGTACGTCAGGCTCTTCGTGGCCGCCGTGGCGAGGGCGACGTCGCTCGCGATCATCGCGACGCGCGCGCCGCCCGAGGCGTTGATCTTCGCGGAGTCATCCGTGGCGGTGTGGTAGTCGAGGTGGTTTCCGGTGAACAGGAACAGGACCGGCGCGCCGCCGACGTAGAACGGCATGTGGTCCGACGGGCCATATCCCGAGCCGCTGATCGTGCAGTCGACACGCGCAGCCTTGCACGCGGGGGCCACGAGCTCCTTCCACTCCTTCGCCGAGTCGCCACCGTTGATGTGTAGCTGGTTCATGCGCATGCGACCGACCATGTCGAGGTTGATCATCGCGAACACGGGATCCTTGGTCGGCGGATTCTTCGTGTAGTGGAACGAGCCGAGGTCCCCCATCTCCTCCGCCGAGAACGCGACGATGTAGATATCTCGCTGCAGCTCAGCCTTCTTGGTGCCGAGGACTCGCGCGACCTCCAGGATCCCGGCCACGCCCGACGCGTTGTCATCCGCGCCGTTGTGCACCGCCTTCACGTTCGGGTCGAGCGCGCTGGCTCCTCCCATCCCGAGGTGATCGAGGTGTGCACCGACGACGACCACTCCCGGTAGCTTGGTCCCCGCCCCCGCGCGAATCACCCCGACGACATTCGACGTCTTGGTGCGCACCGGCTCGAGCGCCACGGTGACCTTCGCTGCGTGTGAGCCGTTCTGCAGACCTGCTGCAGCCTTGCGCGTGATCACCACGATCGGGATCGCGGACTCGCTCTCCGCCGCGGCGAGCTTCGGCAACGGAGCCTCTTCCTGCTTGAGGTCGCCGTCGTCCACGACCAGCAGCGCCTTCGCACCGAGGTTCTTCGCCGTGAACGCTTTGTGCCGGAGGTCTCCGAGCCGCGTGGCTGCGGCCGCATCGAGCTTCACGTCCGGCGGCGTGAATCGATGGACCAGGACGAACTTGCCTTTCACAGACCTGCTCTTGTAATCGTCGAGCTTCGCGTCCTTGTCGTAGATCCCCCAGCCTGCGGAGACGATCTGCCCGCTCGCGGTGCCGTTCCCGCTCGACGCCATAGGTCCAAACTCCTCGGCGGCCACCGGCTTGCCGTCGATCAGGAGCGCTGTGGCGGACCCTCGCTTGACCGCGGTGGTCACCTCGAACGGCATCCGCCACGCTCCGTTGTTGCCCGGCTCGACACCGTACGTCGCCAGCTGCTTCTCCACGAGCGCCTGCGCCTGCTCGAGGCCGTTGGTCCCGACACCGCGTCCTTCCCGCGCATCGTCGGCGAGGTAGTCGACGACCGCGGCGAAGCGGTCCGCTGCCTCGGTGTCCGGCAGCGAGGCCGGCCGCGCGAGCTCGACCCAGTCGGCGAGGTAGACGTTGGTATCCCTGGCACCGGCCCTGGTCCCGGTGAGCCGGTAGTTGTCGCCGACGACATCGCGGCGATTCGACGAGAACGACAGGTGCTTGCCGTCGGGCGAGAACACCGGGAAGCCATCGAACCCACCGCTGAACGTAATCCGCTCGAGGTGCGAGCCATCGATATCGATTGCGAACAGATCGAACTCGCCACTGCGCGGGTCCAGGTAGTTCGACGCGAAGATGATCCGCTTCCCATCCGGAAAGAAGTACGGAGCGAACGAAGCGCCGGCGAGGTACGTGACCTGCCGCGCATCGGAGCCATCCGCATTGGCGACGTAGAGGTCCATCTTCGTCGGCTTGACCAGCTTCTGCGCGAGCAGGGCCTTGTAGTCCTCGAGGTCCTTGCCCTGGGGCCGTGACGAGCGCCAGACGATCTTCGAGCAGTCCGCGGAGAAGAACGCGCCTCCGTCGTAACCGGGCGTGTTGGTCAGCTGCTTCAGGTTCTTGCTGTCGGCATCCATGCGCCATAGCTCGAGATCACCGGAGCGCATCGACGTGAAGATGATGCTGCCGTCGGTGGCGCACACGGTCGCCTCCGCGTCGTAGCCCTTCTCGCTGGTGAGCTTGCGCAGGTTGGATCCGTCGGGGTTCGCCTTGTAGATGTCGAACTCGAACAGCCCCCACAGATAGCCTTTGGTCATGTCCGGCGGCGTCGGACAGTCGGGTGAATCCTCGTGGGTCGATGCGTAGACGATCTCCTGATCGCCCTTCAGGAAGTAGCTGCACGTGGTGCGGCCCTTGCCGGTCGACACCAGCTTCGTGCTGTTGTCCTTGAGGTTCAGCACCTCGATCTGATCGCACTTGTACGGCGCGTGGTTGGTCTGGAGGATCAGCCGGTCTCCGCCGAACGCCCAGTACGCCTCGGCGTTGTCGCCACCGAATGTGAGCTGATGCAGGTTCTTGAGATGAACCTCCTCGGGGAGCGCAAGGTCCTTGACCTCGGCCTTGGTGGTCACAAACGGTGGCGCGGGTTGCTTTGCGGCATCCGGAGGACAACACGCGCCGAGCGCGAACGAGGAGAGCAGGCAGAGCACACCCTTCATGGTCGTCGAGAGTAACACCAGGCTATAGTGCCGCCGTGCTGTCTGTTGCCGAAGCCACGCGCACGGTTCTCGAACGCGTGCCGCGGCTGCGGGCCGAGGCCGTCCCCCTCGATCGGGCGCGCGGTCGGATCCTCGCGACCGACATCGTCTCGGGCCGCGCGGTTCCCGGCTTCGACAACTCCGCCATGGACGGATACGCCGTCCGCTCGGCGGAGCTGCCCTCCGCATTCCCGATCGGTGGGGTGATCGCCGCAGGCGCTCCGCTCACCGGTCCGATTCCCGAGCGCGTCGCGATGCGGATCTTCACGGGCGCGCCGATGCCTCCGGAGCTCGATACGGTCGTGATCCAGGAGGACGCCACGGTCGAAGCCGATCAG
This sequence comes from Myxococcales bacterium, assembly GCA_043753855.1. Lineage (GTDB taxonomy): Bacteria > Myxococcota_A > Polyangia > Haliangiales > Haliangiaceae > JABFXX01. The sequence goes on from JAYUVX010000047.1 coordinate 21,266, forward strand.
GTGTTACTTCCGATCTCCGCGCCCGGGGAGAACGTCCGCCGGCTCGGCGAGGACATCGCGATCGGCGACTCCGTGCTCGCCGCAGGGACGCGGCTCACGGCGTGGCACCTCGGTGTGCTGGCGGCTCTCGGTATCACCACCGTCTCGGTGTCGCGCGCGCCCCGGGTGGCGTTGATCGCGACCGGGGACGAGCTCGTCGAGGTCGGCACGCTGCCGGGCCACGGACAGCTGGTCGACTCCTCCGCGCACGCGCTGGTCGCGCTGGTCGAGGAGGCGGGCGGTACTGCCCACCGCGTCGGGATCGCGCGTGATGACGTGAGTGCGCTGGCAGATCTGATCGCTGCGGCGCTGGGATACGACGTCGTGATCACCACGGGTGGTGTGTCAGTTGGCGATCGTGATCACGTGCGGGCTGCCCTCACGTCCGTCGGTGTCGAGCTCCAGCTGTACAAGGTCGCCATGAAGCCCGGAAAGCCGTTCTCGTTCGGGCTGCGCCAGGACGAGCGAAACACCCCGGTGTTCGGCCTGCCCGGTAACCCGGTCTCGACGGTAGTCGCCTTCGAGCTGTTCCTGCGTCCCGCGCTGCTTGCGATGCAGGGGGCCTCCAGCCTGGAGCGTCCGCGCGTGCCCGTGCAGCTCGTGCGGGGCTATCGCAAGCATGCCGGACGTGCCCACTACATTCGCGCGAACGTCGTCCGTAACGGCGAACACTTGATCGCACATCCTCATCCGAAACAGGGATCTGCGATGCTGTCCTCCCTGATCACCTGTAACGCGCTCATCGAGCTGCCGGCCGATGCGACCGAGCTACTCCCCGGCACGAGCGCGCAGGCGCTCCTTCTCGAGGCAGTATGAGCGAGCCTGTTCACGTCACGGCGACCGAATCGGGGCGGGCGGACAAGGAGCTGGCACGGCACTTCCCCGACGCCGGGCGCCGCCAGCTCGCCGAGCTGTTCGATGCAGGGTGCGTCCGCGTCCGTGGCAAGCGAGCGAAGAAGGGCGACCGGGTCGAGATCGGAGACCTGATCGAGCTCACCCGGGCGCCGGTGACCGGCGAAGCGTTCCGCCCGGTTCCCGATCCGGCGGCAGCAGACCGGTTGGTCGTCCTGCTCGAGCAGCCGGACGTGATCGTCGTGGCGAAACCGGCCGGCATGCCGACGCAGCCGCTCAAGGCCGGCGAGCTCGGGACGGTGGCATCGGGCATCGCGCATCGCTGGCCGGAGTGCGCGTCGATCGGCGACGATCCTCGCGATGGTGGGCTCGTGCACCGTCTGGACATCGGAACCTCGGGTGCGCTGATCGCTGCGCGTTCGCTCGAGGCATATCGCGAGCTTCGGGAGGCGTTCGGCACCGGGCGCGTGTACAAGATTTACCTCGCGATCGTGGATGGTCGCCCCGTCGCGCGCGAGTGCGATGCGCCGCTGGTGCAACGCGGACGCAAGGTCGCCGTGGATCACACGGATGGCCTGGCGGCGCACACGGCGTTCTCCGTCGAGCGCGCGTCGGCCAGCCATGCGCTCGTGCAGTGCCATGCGCGCACCGGCCGCATGCATCAGGTTCGTGCGCACCTCGCGTATGTCGGCTCGCCGATCTCCGGGGACGTGCTGTACGGCGGCGTCCCGGTACCCGGAGCTGAAGGGTTCTTCCTGCACGCGGCCACGGTGACGTTTCCGTTGGGCGCGCAGCAGATCAAGGTCGAGGCGCCCCCACCGGAGCGCTTCGTGGCGGCGCTCGCGGCCTGCGGGCTGTGAGCCTGCACGTACTACCGGACCGCAGTCGGACTGACCCGCGCTGACAGTTGCGCGAAACACCGGTTAGTCCGAGATCTGTCCGGTAGCGCGCCGAAAAACCCTCGAACCTCTCTTCCGGGCGGGCGCAGGGGGGGCGTCAGTCCGCGTCCAGCTGCGCTTGCAGATCATCCGCCAGCGCCCGCGCGTCCCCGATCGCTTGCTTTGCCTCCGCCAGCTGCGCTCGCAGCTCCTCCGCCGCGGCCTCGTTCGCCGCGAGATCCGCGCGCGCGGCACGCAGCTCGGCTTCGAGCTCCTTGCGATCGGGACCGAGCGGGATCTCGGCCGGCAGCTTCCGGATCGGAACCGGCGCCTCGGCCGCGGGCGGTTCGTCCCGTTCGAGCTTCGCGCGCATCGCCACGGCCTCCTGTGCGACCGCGGCGGCGGTGCGTCGAGCCTTCTCCGTCAGGGCGACCACGCGTTGTGCGGCTTCGGCGCCATCACCGGCGATCGTGGGTGCGAGCATGGCCGCATCGAAGCCCGGCGGATCCCGATCGGCCGTGAGGGTGCCCGCAGAGTCGGGCTCCCAGGAGCCCGTGGCCGCGATCGCGGACAGCGTCTGGGTCACGCGGCGGAGGGTGGACTCGGTGGCGGTGTGGCCGGCGTCGGTCAGCATGGAGGCAGCGCGCGTGCGTAGCTTGGTGATGGCGTCGCGATGATCGCGCGCGGGGGAGAGGTCACCTTCACGCAGCTGTGCGGCGGTGGCGAGCAGCTTGGTGAACGCGTCGCGCGCGTGCCACCACAGCTGATTGACGACCCAGGCGGAGATCGAGGGACGCGCTCGCTTGGCGAGTCGGGCCGCGCCGTCCTTGGCACCGGCGCTCTTGAGCTCGGCCGCGAGCCGCTTTCGCTCGGCGACGAACGTGCCGTGCGGCGCCTGGTAGAGTTCCTCGAGCGCGGCGGCGTAGACTGCCATCACCGGCAGCCTAACAGGCGGTCGCGCGCGGACGCACGATGAGCGGCGAGGTCACGCGCGCAGGTGCCGGACCATCAGGATCGCGGCGACCATGCCGCCGATTACGGCCGCGACGATCGCGAGCGGCGTGATCCCGCGCGGCCGGGATTGGGGCAACAGCTCGCGCGGCGTGGTCGTCGACTCCGAAGGAGCCGCGCGCGACGAGCTCCACGCCGGGGGATCGCTCGCGGGAGACGACTCGGCGCTCGCCTCGTCGACGAGGTCCTATCCTTGGTGGATGCCCATGAGCATGGGGCGGTGCAGCGCTCATGCCGCGCGGAGGCGGTGAATGCCCCATGCTGCGAGCGCGATGGCCCCGACGGCGCCGAGCATGGCACCCGCGACCTGAAGCAGCGCGGTGGGCGGCCGCTGGATCCGCTGCGTGACCTCGGTGTCGGCGGCCGGCTCGATGTCATCGGCAACCTGTTCCCATTCGATCACCAGCGCGACGTAGTCCGGGCCATTCAACGAGGGGTTCGCCTCGGGGATCCACGGAGTCGATTGCTTCTGCATGAGGACACCTACAGCAACGGCCGTGCCGCGAGGTCGTGCTAGGTGAATGTCGGAGTCGACGCCCGCTGATCGGTGCTGGCCATCCCCCTGCGATCATGGCGCCGTGCTCGCGGCTGCAGCCGTGTCATCGTCATCCGCGGCGGCGCGCTCGACGTTGGTCCGGCGGCACGTGCGCGGATCACACGTCGTCGGCTCGCTGCTCGTGGAGCTCGAGTGCAACGTCGTCGAGCCGGTGCCAACGGTGTGCTCGGGAGGCGTCTCATCGATCCGAGCGTTCGCAACGGGCTCGGACCGCGCGACGTGATCACCGCGATCTCGGCTCGTCCTGTTCGTCGGCAGCTCGACATCCATGGCGTGTTGCTCGGCGCGAGCACGTCCAGGCGACGACGCTGGTCGTCGAGCTCTCGCCCGACGCACCTCGCGCTGATCCGCTGGGTGCCGCCACCGCCGGACGCTTCGAGCTCGGGCTGACCAGCAACGTCGAGCTCGCGGTGGACGCTGCGGGATGCTCTGCGCGAGGCTTACCTGGCTCACCTGGCGAGATGCGGTGGTGTGCTCGCGGCACCCGCCGGTGCGCGATCCGGTGCGCGATCCGCTGCTCGAGATTCGATAGCCATGTCAGCGTCCCCGCTAGACACTCGCCGCGAGTCGGGACCGTGTTCGCGCAGACGTATCCGATCACCTGGGGCGATGGAAGGCTCGTGCCTCCGGCTGGCGTGGGCGACCGACCTCTCGGTGCTGTACGCACTCGCGTTGCGATGCGGGGACACCCGGAGCTCTCTCACCGGCGTCGCGCGCCCGACCGCGTGCAGAAGAGACCGACGCGATGAATCTGGATCGAGATCGACCGCTGGCTGGTGCGCGAAGTCATCGAGATCACGCCGTCCTCGCGACTCGCGCAGGGATCGGCTCGCGTTCGGTCGACCCGGTGTCAGGGTTCCCTGGTACTGAACGTATGTTCCCGTGAGTAATGATCTACATCAGTTTCTCGCCAAGGCGCGCGGTAGCGCGGTGGCAGCCCGCGTCGTCCGGCTCGACGAGCTGCGTCTCGGGCATGACGTCGAGGCCGAGACCTCGCCGTGGGGACTCGCCGCCATGCGCGGTCGGCTGGTCGAGCTCTCGGCGCGGGGCGCGACCGCCACGCTGACCACCGCTGCCGAGCTCGTGCTCGAGGCACAGCGTGCGAGCGAGCCGGTCGGATGGGTGGTGCCGTGGTCGCTCGATCCGAGGACGTCCACCTTCTATCCGCCCGATATCGCCGACAGCGGGATCGATCTCGCCGCGCTGGTCGTGGTGCGTGCGCCGTCGATGGTGGCATCGGCACGTGCCGCGGAGCGCTTGCTGCGCTCGGGTGCGTTCGGGCTGATCGTCCTCGATTTCGCGAGCGTGGATCTCGAGAGCCAGCGCGCGTCTCGCTTGCCCGATCAGGTACTCGGCCGGCTGATAACGCTCGCGCAGGCACATGACGCGGCGGTCGTCTGCCTCACCGACAAGCCCCCGGACGCGGGCTCTCTCGGCTCGCTTGTCTCGCTACGCGCCGAGGCGATGCGCTTGCGCGGCCCGCCGCCCGAAGGCGGCTTCGAGGTGACGCTCCGCACGCTGAAGGACAAGCGCCGGGGGCCCGGCTGGTCGCGGCGCAGCAAGCTACGAGGTCCGGCGGGCCTGTGATCGCGTTCGAGCTGGCTCGGGGCACTGGAAGCTCGAGGAGCCACCGCCGAAACGACTGCCTCGAGCACGATTGTCTCGGACGCGGTCCGAACTGCTCATTCCCATTCGATGTCATCTCGGTTCGACGCCGCCGGACGGGTGGTACGACGGCTGCTCGTGTGTTCGAGCATGATGAAGCCATCCGCTACCAGGACCGCTCTCGTGATCGCGGTGCTCGCGACTCCGGCTCTGGCCGGAGGCACGCAGCACACCCTCAAGTCGGCGCCGGTCGACAAGCTCGCAATGCGCGAGTGCTTGGATCGGCGAAGGTCGCGCCGCCGAAGCTCGACGGTGTTCAGAATGATGCACCCGCGGGGCTCGAGCCGGCGTCGAACAAGCTCGTCGAGTCCTACGATCTCGGTAAGCCGCGGTAAGCCGTCGATCGGCGATTCCTACGACGTGCTGGAGCCCGGGCCGTCGCAGCGCGCTGCCCGCGGAGGCCGAGCTCGTCATCGTCCCGCGTAGCTTGACGCAGCTTCAGGTCGGCGCCGTGGTCAAGGACAAGCACGCCGAGCTCGACTAGTGCTGGCAGCGGCTCGCGATCCTCGATCGCGTTCCGAGCACCGCGGTCCTCAAGCTGAAGATCGATGTGGAGGGCTACGTGACCTCGCTGTCGGTCGGTGGCGATGCGCCGGCCGTCGTCAACAGCTGCCTGAAGGAGACCGTCCCGCACTGGACGTTCCCCGAGGCGGAAGACCCGGAGCGACGTCAGCTATCCGGTCGGCTTCCGTTCGCTGTAGTCAGCGCGGCGGACCGCCGAAGCCGGCCTCGACCTCGCCGACATCCTCGGCGGAAAAGTAGTTCGCCGCCAGGTCGCGCATCGGCGGCCGTGTGTAGACCTCGGCGCGCGGCTTCTCGATCAGATCCGCGATCACGGTCGCGACCTCGTCGGCGGGCTGCGCGCCTGGCAACGTCTTGGAATCGGGGCCGCCGTGGAGTGCGTTGTTCCCGAAGTCGGTGGCGACCACGCCGGGGAGCACGACGCTCGCGTGGATCTCGGAGAACTGCGGGCGCAGCTCGAGCCGCAGGCTCGTCATCAGCGAGATCGCCGCGGCCTTGGATGCGCTGTATGCGCTGCGGAACGGCGCGAACGGGATCCGTCCGAGCATCGAGGACACCGCGATCAGGTGACCGCGCGAACGCTCCTTGAAGTGCGGCAGCACCGCCTGGATCGCGAACAGCACTGACTTGAAGTTGACGGTCATCATGTCGTCGACATCGGCCTCGGTGAGCTGCGAAACCGGCCGCGAGATGCCCCGCCCGGCGTTGGCGACCCAGACATCGACCTGCCCGAACTCCTCGATCGCGAGCTTGCGCAGGCGCTCGTTGTCCTCGCGCTTGCTGACGTCTGTCGGCACCGCGAGCGCACGATCTCCGAGCCGGTTCGCCATCAGTCCGAGCGTCCCGGCATTGCGCGCCGCGAGCACCACCCGGGCGCCGCGCTCGTGGCAGACCTCTGCGAGCTTCTGGCCGATGCCCTGGGACGCGCCGGTGATCACGATGACCCTGTCCTTCATGGACGCATCCTATGGAGATCTCTCCGGATTAACCTCTCGTATTGACAAGGCTTAATAGATAGCTGAACAGTCGTACAGTGATCCGCGTTGCCTGTCTCGATCTCCCGGCGCTACCGCTGCAGCTGGTGTGGAGATCCGAGCCTGCGTGGCGCGCGCACCCGGTCGTGGTGATCGAGAACGATCGCCCGCAGGGGATCGTGCTGTGGGCGTGCGAGCGAGCGCGTGCGACGGGTGTGCTCGCCGGACAGCGCTACGCGCACGCGCTCTCGCTGTGCAGCGGACTGCGCGCACGCGTGGTTCCGCCCGAGCAGATCGAGAGCGCGATCGTGGAGCTCCGCACCGCACTGCACGCGCTGTCGCCACGCGTCGAGGTCGGAGAGCCGGGCACGTTCTGGCTCGATGGTGAGGGGCTCGACCGGATCTTCGTCGATGGTCGCGGTCCGCAGGGAACCGTGTGGGGCATGGCGATCGCACGCGCGATCAGCGACCGCGGCTTAACCGGTGCGGTGGTCGTCGGGTTCTCGCGGTTCGCGACCTATGCGATCGCGCGCGCCACGCGTCACGGGGTGACCGTGCTCCGCGGTGATACCGACGAGCGCGCCGCCGCCGCGGCAGTTCCACTCGCGCGGCTCGATCTGGATCCGAAGCTGCGCGATTCACTCTCGCGGCTGGGCGTGACCTCCGTCGGGCAGATGGTGCGGTTGCCCGGTGGCGGCATCCTCGAGCGGTTCGGGCGTGAAGCGCATCGCCTGTACCAGCTCGCCGCGGGGGAGCGCTGGGATCCACTGGTGCCGCTCGCGCCGCCCGAGTCGCCGGACGAGCACGTGTTGCTCGACGACGACGATGATGATGTCGAGCGCTTGATGTTCGTGATCAAGGCACCGATCGATCGCCTGCTCGAGCGGCTCGCCGGGCGCGCGCGTGCTGTCACCGCTCTGCACCTCGAGCTCGCGCTCAAGCACGCGGTCGGCAAGATCGAGCTCCGCGCGGATTGCATCAAGCCCGCCGCGGCCACGCTCGATGCACGCTCGCTGATGCGGCTCGTGCACCTGCGACTCTCCGGCATGCCGCCGGCGGCGCCGGTCAACGCGATCCGGGTGTGGGCCGATGATGTGGCGGCCACCCGCGAGCAGCTCGCGCTGTTCGCCGCGAAGCCGCGCCGCGATCTGCGCGCTGCCGACGAAGCGCTCGCCAGGCTGCGCGCCGAGCTCGGGGACGATGCGGTGGTGCGCGCGGTGCTCCGTGAAGGCCATCTGCCCGAGGCGAGCTTTGGCTGGGAGCGTCTGGTCCACGTCGTCGCCGCCAAGCCGAGACCGGATGAGCTGAGCGTCCGCCCGCTGGTCCGGCGCATGCTCGCGCGACCGCAACCGCTCCCACCCCAGGTCCGTCAGGTCCGCGATGATGGCTGGCTGCTCTCGGGCCTCGAGCAGGGCGCGGTGGTGCGGATCGTCGGTCCATACGTGACCTCGGGCGGCTGGTGGACCCATCCCGGCGCAACCGGCGGCGCGCACCGCGAGTACCACTTCGCCGAGCTCAAGCGCGGGGACTGTCTGTGGGTCTACTACGATCGCAACCGACGTCGCTGGTTCTGGCAGGGCAACGTCGAGTGATGCACGAGGTTGGCGGGCGGCTCAGCGCGCCCTGCGGAGCCGCTCGCTGGTTCTGGCAGGGCAACGTCGAATGATGCACGAGGTTGGCGGGCGGCTCAGCGCGCCCTGCGGAGCCGCTCGATCTCGGTCGGCGCCGGATGGACGAGCACCACGCCGGTGTCGCCATCGACCGCGAGCAGATCGTTCGGGCGCACCCAGCCGAACAGGCCCGGGACGTCGCTGACGACCGGCAGCTGGGCGGCGCGGGCGACCGCGATCGCCGCGGGCGCGACGACATCGCTGGCGACCAGCGCGGAGGCTCCGCGAGCGACCGCGGCGATCGCGATGAAGGCGTTGATGCGGTCGGCGATCCAGATCGAGCCGGGGCGCAGCGAGCGCGGATCGCCGAGCAAGACGCAGAGCTCCTCGACGTCGGCGACGTGATCCGCAGACTCGAGCACGGTGTCGAGCCTGTACGGCGCGCGCGCGTATTCCTTGGCCACGGTGCGCAGGCCCTCGGGTTGGCCGACGGCCGCGCACAACCGTTCGCGGAGTCGCGCGTCGCAGAGCAGGAGCGCGAAGCGATCGAGCGCCGCACCGACCGCGGGAACCGTGGAGTCGGCGAGCTTCTTCATCGCGCGGCCCAGATCTTCGCGGAGGCGGCCGAACGCCCGCTCGATCTCGATGGGCGGAGCGCCGAGTGCGGTGGTGGTGGGAACCAAACCCGCGCGACCGAGCACGGCGCCGGGGACGTGCGCGAGGCCGCTGAGCCGCGCCGACCGGGCAGCGCTCGCATGGCGGCGCTCGATCGCGAGGGTGACTGGAGCACCGAGTGCGGTCGCGAGCGTGACCTCGTCGGCTGCGAACGGCCGGCGGCGGCGCTGCAGGACGAGGACGCCGATCACGGTGCCCGCTCCGATCAGCGGCACGCCGACGAACACCGGGAACCGCTCCTCGCCGAGACCGGGGACCGGCTTGTACGCGGTCTCGCCGGCGGCGTGCGCGGCGGACACCGGCCGCATGCACTCGGCGACCAGGCCGGTGATGCCTTCGCCCACGGCGAGCGTGATGCCGATCGCGCCCGCGGGGAAGCCATGGTTGCCGCGCATGACGAGGCGATCCTCCTCGCGCACGTAGATGCTCGCGATCTCGGACAGGGTGATCGCGGCGAGCTGATCGCACATCGCCGAGTACATCACCTCGGTCGGACCATCATGACCGGCGAGCTCGATCAGCCGGAGGATGCCATCGACGCCGCGATCACCTCGGTGGTGCACCTGAATGATCGCTCGCGTCACCCATCCAACCTGACATGCCCGATGTTTCTGCGGCGTTTCGTCCTCGCAAAAGCCTGTCGAGCGCGAGCTGGGTCGCTGCGAGCGTCGGCGCGGAATACAGCGCCACCTTGACGTCGTTGGTGAGGAGCGCCCCGAGCGCCCCCAGTACGCCGATGTGGCGGCGCGTCACACCGATGCCGCGCCGCTCACCACGCTGCGTGCAGTTGCCGACGAGCAGCTGACGATACATCTCCACGCGCTCGCTCCGGCTCGGCGGCGCAGCGACGGCGCCTGCCAGCCGGGCACGCGCCTCGCGGAATACCCACGGATGATCGATCGCGCCGCGACCGACCATCGCTCCGGCACAGCCGGTCTCGTCGAGCGCACGCACCACATCGTCCGCCGTCCGGATGTCGCCGTTGACGACCACGGGAATCGCCACGGCTTCGCGCGCACGCCGAGCCCAGCTCCAGTCCGCAGCACCGGTGTGACCGGCGAGCGCGACGCGGCAGTGGAGTGTTAGCCCCGCCACACCCGCAGCCTCGAGCCGCCGTGCGAGCTCCACGATCGGCATGTGCGACTCGGGTCCCCATCCGATCCGCGTCTTCACCGTCACCGGTACGCCGGCATCGGCTCCGACCTCGACGATCCGCGCTGCCATCGCCACCATCGCTGCGGGCTCACGCAGCCACCCAGCGCCGGCACCTCGGCTCGCGACGCGAGGGACCCAGCAGCCGCAGTTGATGTCGAGGAACGCGGGTTGCATCGCGGCGGCCACCGCTGCCGCAGCGACCAGGACGTCCGGATCCGGTCCATAGATCTGGATCCCGGTGGGCCGGTCATCCTCGGCGAGCCGCGCCTTGCGCCGGCCGACCGCCGAGTCCGCGATCAGCTGCTCCGCGCCGATGAACTCGGTCACGCACAGCGACGCGCCAGCGCTCCGGCACGCGCGCCGGAACACGACATCGGAGACGTCCTCCATCGGCGCGAGCACGACGCGTCCTGCCTCGGCGAGCAGTGTGGACCACATCCGCCACATCGTAGCGTCAGAAGCCGTCCCACGCCGGTGCGGTGGCCAGCCAGCTGCTCAGCGATTCGAAGCCAGCATGTGCGCCGGCGATCACCCGCTTCGCGATCGTCGGCGTATGCGTGACGAGGTCGATCGTCGATCCGAGCTCCCGCGTGGCAGCGTGGCGCGTGGTCATCAAGTAGCTGCCGGCGAGTGCGAGCAAGTCCCGGTGCAGCTTGGTACGGAGCGGCGTCACCCGCCGCGCGACCATCTCGAGGACATACAGCCAGCCAAGCGCCTCGGGCGCGCCTTCGATGCTCGGCACCTCGTGCCGGCGGGCGAGTAGCGCGTGCTCTGCCGGCGTCAGCCCGAGTGTGATGAGGTCTGTCGCGATGCGCGATCGATCGCGTAGCAGCGTCGCGCGGCGATGATGTCACGCGATGTGCGTCAACGTGCTTGCGTGAGCGTCACCGAGAGCCCGCCGGTGTTGTCGCCGTACGCGCCGGGCGTTCCCTGGAAGCTGAACGCATCCGCGAACGCGAGGTAGAACCGCGTCGCGTTCGGCGGGATCGTGAACCGCTGGTTGAGGCCCGAGCGCGTGAAGCCATCGCCGATGTAGAACGTCTGCCCGAGGGCGGGGGCCAGCTCGGCGGACGATTCACCCAGCGCACGCTCGCTGAAGTCGAGGGCCAGCGGTGCCGAGGTAGGCAACGTCGGACCGAGGAACACACCGACGAGGAACTGCGTGTGCTGGTGATCGACGATGCCGCTGATCGCACCGGCCGGGCGAATGTCGGTATTGCCGCCCGCACAACTGCCGCCATCGGGAGGCGTGGTCGCGCCGGCCATGCAACCGACGACGCCCTTGACGCTCGAGAACGTGATGTAGCCGCCGCCGGGCGCCAGCACGACGAGCACCGGCAGCCGGCCTCCGCGTCCTGCGTCGGGTTGCGGCAGACCCGCCGAGTACACGTCCGCGCGCCCGTCGACGGTGACGCTCGCCGGAGTCCCGAGCGCGAGCCGCGCGTTGGTCGACATCGATTGGTCCGGCATCGGCTTGCTCGGATCGATCGGCAGCTCCGGGTTGCCCGCGGGCGCTCGAGACTCCTGGATGGGCGGCGTCCACGGTGGCTGCTGTGCCTGCGCTTGCGGACCCACTGGCGGTGGCTCGCGATGACAGGCGGTGGCGATCAGGGCGAGACCCAGACCGAGGATGCGGGAGCGCATGCGAGGGACCCTAGCAGCGTGATCTTGCGATCACATCGCCAAGCCCCCAGATTGACAGCGTTACCGATATCTGAACACTTGTACAGGTGAGCTACGCGCCGCTGTGGTGCAAGTCGAACTTCTCGTTCCTCGAGGGCGCGAGCCACGCCGAGGAGCTGGTGGAGGAAGCGCATCGCCTCGGCCTCGGATCGATCGCGATCACCGATCGGGATGGTGTCTACGGCATGGTCCGCGCGCACACCAAGGCGCGCGAGCTCGGGGTTCAACTCCTGTGTGGCGCGCAGATCTCGATCGCGGCGCCGAGCTCGCGCCTCGCGGCATCTCCCACCACGGTGACGCGCGGCGGCTTGCATCACGGAGACGCCGACGAGCTACCGCTCGGGCGCGGTCCGGGCTGGGGCGTCGAGACCGATGCGCTGTCACCGAACGTCTCGCTCGGCCGGCGCGGGCGCACCAAGCGCGCGAAGCCGCGACAGGTCTCCGTCGATGTCGATCCGAGGCAGCCGGCGCCGCCGACCTCGCAGCTCGTGCTGCTCGCGATCGACCGCGCGGGCTGGGCGAACCTCATGCGGCTCCTGACCTCCGCTCGGCGTCGGTGCGACAAGGGCGCGTCGCTCGCCTCGTGGCGCGAGGTCTGCGAGCACGCCTCCGGGGTGATCGCCCTGTGGGGAGGGGAGGGCAGCTTGCTCGCCGATCCAGCGGAGCCGCCGCCGGCGGTGCTCACCGATCTGCACAACGCGTTCGGCGATCGGTTGTACGCGCTGCTCACCCGGCATCGCCGCGCCGATGATGTGCCACGCGAGGCCCGGCTGCGCGCCCGCGCCGCTGCCTCGCGGATCCCGCTGGTCGCGGCGACCGAGGTGCTCTACCACTCGCGCGCGCGCCGTCCGCTGCAGGACATCCTGACCTGCATCCGTCACGGCGTCACGCTCGCCACCGCAGGCACCCGGATCCGCGGCAACGACGAGCATGATCTGCGCTCGCCTCACGCGTTCTCGCGGCTGTATGCCGACGAGCCAGGTGCGATCGAACGCTCGCTCGAGCTCGCTGCGCGCTGCTCGTTCACGCTCGGCGAGCTGCGCTACCGCTATCCCTCGGAGCGGCTCCCCGATGGCTCGACCTCCGCGGCGTACCTCCGCACTCTCGTCGACCAGGGTGCGGCGTGGCGCTACGACGACGATGTACCCGCCAACGTGCGTCGCCAGCTCGACCTCGAGCTGGCGCTGATCGAGGAGCTCGACTACCCCGGCTACTTCCTGACCATGTACGAGATCGTGGCGTTCTGCCGGCGCCGCGGGATCCTGTGTCAGGGCCGCGGCTCGGCGGCGAACTCGGCGGTGTGCTTCTGTCTCGGCGTCACCGCCGTCGATCCGGTGCGCATGGGGCTATTGTTCGAGCGCTTCCTCTCTCGCGAGCGCGCCGAGCCGCCCGACATCGATCTCGACATCGAGCATGAGCGCCGCGAGGAGGTGATCCAGCACGTCTATCAAGTCTACGGCCGCGATCACGCCGCGATGGTGTGCAACGTGATCCGCTATCGGCCGCGCTCGGCGGTGCGCGACGTCGGCAAGGCGCTCGGCATTCCAGAGACCGCGCTCGATCGCGCCGCGAAGCACCTCTCGATGTACGGCCTCGTCGAGCCCGAGGCCCTCGCGCGCTCGGGTCTCGGTGATCACGGTGCGATCGCCGTCGAGCACCTCGCGCGGCTGTCGGACGAGATCCTCGAGTTCCCCCGCCACCTCTCGGTCCATCCCGGTGGCTTCTTGCTCGGGCACGAGCCGGTCCACGACATCGTCCCGATCGAGAACGCCGCGATGCCCGGCCGCACCGTGATCCAGTGGGACAAGGACGATCTCGAGGAGCTCGCGCTGTTCAAGGTCGACCTGCTCGCCCTCGGCGCCCTCCACCAGCTCCACCTCGGCCTCGATCTGCTGCGCGCTCACCGTGGCATCGATCTGTCGATGGCGACGATCCCCGCGGAGGACGAGGCCACCTACGACATGATCTGCACGGCCGATACGGTCGGCACGTTCCAGATCGAGAGCCGCGCGCAGATGTCGATGCTGCCGCGCCTGCGACCGCGCACGTTCTACGATCTCGTGGTCGAGGTCTCGCTGGTGCGGCCCGGCCCGATCTCCGGCGGCATGGTCCATCCCTACCTGCGCCGGCGGCGCGGCCTCGAGAAGGTCGAGTATCCGCATCCGTGCCTCGAGGCGGTGCTCGCCAAGACCCTCGGCGTGCCGCTGTTCCAGGAGCAGGTGATGAAGCTCGCCGTCGTCGCCGCCGACTACACGCCGGGTGAGGCCGACCAGCTCCGCCGCGACATGGCCGCGTGGCGCCGCTCCGGCCGGATCGAGAAGCACCGCGAGCGCCTGATCTCGCGGATGGAGGACAAGGGCATCTCGCGCGAGTTCGGCGAGCGCGTGTTCGAGCAGATCCGCGGCTTCGGCGAGTATGGGTTCCCGGAGTGCGTTGTCGGCTCCACGCGCGTGATCGATGCAGACACCGGGAGCTGGGTGGCGATCGAGGACCTCGCCACCGAACGAGCGCGTCTTCGCACCACGCTGACATGCAGCAGCGAGCTACGGATCGAGAAGCGTCACGTGCTCGCGGTGAAGCCCAGCGGCCGCAAGACGGTGTTCAGGCTGCGCACCTCGCAGCAGATGATCGAGGCCACCGCCGAGCATCCGTTCCTGACACCGGCGGGCTGGCGAACGCTCGGCGCGTTGCGGCCGGGCGGCCTCGTGGCGATCGCGCGCGCAACGGACGAGCGCGCGACGTGGCACGAGATCGTCTCGATCGAGCCGGCAGGCGTACAGGCGACCTACGATCTCGAGATCGACGGCAACCACAACTTCCTCGCCAACGACTTCGTCGTCCACAACAGCCACGCCGCGAGCTTCGCGCTGATCGCCTATGCGACGTGCTGGATGCGCAAGCACTACCTCGCCGAGTTCACCTGCTCGCTGCTCAACGCGCAGCCGATGGGGTTCTACTCGCCGGCGACGATCGTTGGCGATGCGCAGCGGCACGGGCTCGAGCTGCGCGCGATCGATGTCATGCGGAGCACCTGGGACTGCACGCTCGAGCCATCCGAGGACGAGTACGGGTTCGCAGTGCGGATGGGGCTACGCTGGATCAAGGGCATGCAGCTCGCCGATGGTCAACGGATCGTGGCGGCGCGCGAGGAGCGGGCCTTCGGATCACTCGAGGACTTCGTGCGGCGCTCGCAGCTGCCGGCGCGGATGCACGCGGCGCTGGCGGAGGCCGGGGCGCTCGGCGAGCTGGTGCCGGCGCGGCGCGATGCACTGTGGCAGGTCGCGGGATGGGTGCAGCGGCAGGACGATTCGATGGAGCTCGGCGGCGACATCAACGGTCAGGTCGAATTCGGTAGGCTCGGCAAGCTCGACGAGATCTTCTGGGACTACACCACGAGCGATCACTCGACGCGCGGACATCCACTGGCGCCGATGCGCGGCGAGCTCTCGAGCAAGGGCTGGCCGGATGCAAAGACCGTGGCGCGTGGGCGCGATGGCAGCCGGATCGACTATGTGGGTATCGTGATCTGCCGGCAGCAGCCGGGCACCGCGGCGGGCGTGGTGTTCATGACACTCGAGGACGAGACCGGCTTCGTGAACCTCGTGTGCTGGCAGCAGGTGTTCGCGCAGTACGCGCACGTGATCAAGACGACCTCGCTGCTCGGCGTGACGGGCCGGCTACAAGTGTCCGAAGGGATCGTCCACCTGATCGCCGAGCGGATCTGGGTGCCCGTGCTGTCGCGGCCGGTGATCGATGTCGAGAGCCGCGACTTTCACTGAGCCCCTGCGTGAGCCGTCCTCGCCGCGCACGTGTGCCACCAACGCTCGGCGGCCCCTGTATCCGCCTGTCGGAACTCCCTGATCCAGGCGCCGTGCGCCCACGCGCACCCCCTTCGCTCGCCTCTAAAAACTGGTCCGCAGCTTGCTCCTGACGCTGCCCAGCATGAGCACCACGATCTTCGACGCCCTGCGCAAGTCTCACCGCGAGGTCGAGGAGCTGTTCGGCGACGTGCAGAACGCGATCAACACCGGCCAGATCGAGCTGGCGAAGACGCTGTTCCAGATCGTCTCGCTGAAGCTGATTTCTGGCATGCGTGCGGAGCACTCGGTGGTCTATCCCCGGTTCGCCCACGATGCCCGGCTGGTCGACGAGGTCGCCGATGCTCTGCGCGAGCACGCCGGCATCGAGCGGATGATCAACATGCTGCGGATCGGCCAGCTCGACGAGCTCGAGTGGTGCGCGGCGGTTGCTCAGCTCGGCCAGCTGGTCGCTGACCATACCGATTGCGAAGAGTACGCGCTGTTTCCGATGGCGCGGCTGTCGCTGTCGAACGAGATGATCGAGCAGATCGGCACCGAGTACCTCGAGCACGTTCGCATGGTGTCGCCGATCTCGGGCGCATCGATCACGTGGGAGCTCCCGGCTCCCGAGGCGCCGCGGCAGGTGATCGTTCGGTTCAAGGCTGCCTGAGCGGATGCTCGGGCGAAGACCACCAGTATCTGGTCGAGGTGTTCGTTCGGTCCGCGTAGGTGGATGACGACGATTCCCGGCGTCGGCGGCGAAATGCGCAGATGACCCGCCTGCTGTAGCGGGTGGTCACCCGGTTCAAACGTGCCTGCCATGTTCGACAGCGATCGTAACGCATGGTGCGCTGCTGGTCGTTCGTCCTTGCCGTCGGGGTGGCGACGAGCTCTCGGGTCTGGGCGGAGGTCCCCCCCGACGACGCCGCGCAGGCTGCCAGCCTGTTCGAGCAAGGTCGCAAGGAGATCACTGCCAGTCACATCGACGCAGCGTGCGATACGTTCGAGGCGAGCCTCGCACTCGATCCGCAGCTCGGCACGCGACTGAACCTCGCATCCTGTCGGGTGCAGCAGGGCCAGTGGAGTGACGCGTACTCGATGTTCGCGGATGCGCAGGCCGAGGCAGACAGATCCGGCAAGGGACCGCGCGCGACCTACGCCCGCGATCAGCTGCGCGCCCTCGACGCGAAGCTCGTGCGACTCCACCTGGTCCTGACCGACGTCGACGCTGCGACGGTCGTGGTCAACGGCGAGACCATCGATCCGGCGAAGCGTTATCTCGCACGGCCCGGCAAGCTGACGATCGATGTCACGCGATCGGGTTTTCGTCCCTTCCACGTCGAGAAGATCGCGAATGCCGGGGCCGAGATCACGGTCGATGTCCCGAGCCTCCAGCCCGTCGAGCCCCCCAAGGTATTGCCAACGGTCCCCCCGAAACCCGAGGTGACGGTCGGCCGTTTCGTCGAGCGCAGGCACCCACGTGGTCCGGTCCCGTACCTCGTCGCGGGTGCCGGTGGTGCGCTCCTCGTCACGGCGGGGGTACTCACGCTGCATGCGCATTCGCGGTGGAGCATGGCCACCGACCGACGCGATCAGGATGGCGTGGCTAGCGCGCAGCGTGAAGCCGACGCGGCCACCGGGCTCACGGTCGCGGGTGCGGTGGCTGTCGGAGTGGGAGTGGTGCTGTGGCTACGCCTTGGCAAGCTCGAGCGCGTGATGCTCGCGCCCACGACCAACGGCGCGGCGATTCGTGGTGCGTTCTGATGCGGCGGCCGCTGCTCGCGATCCTCCTGCTTGCAGGCTGCCGCCAGCTCGCGGGCCTGGATGACCTCGAGCTCGACGCCGGCGCCGATGGTGGCGGAGGCAGCACGCTCGTGCCGAGCAACGAGGTCACGGCGCACCACACCACGGACTCGGGCCCGCCGATCACGATCAACGACGTGGTCACGTTCGATGTCGACACCGGTGAGATCAGCGGCGCATTCCTGCGCGCCCCGGTTGTGGGGATCGTCGCCGGCATCGAGTATTCGCAAGCTACGTTCGGTGCCGCCTCGCACGGGGTGTTCGAGATGCGCTCCCTCGCGGTCAGCCCTGCAGGGGTGATCCGCTTGCGCGGCGCGCGGTCGGCGGTGTTCCTCGTCAACTCCACCGTGCGGATCGAGGGCAAGATCGATGGCAGCGGGGGATGCGCGGATCCGAATGCACGGAGCTGCGCAGGTCCCGGCGGCGGTGAGGGCTCGATGGCGCCCGCTGTCGCGACCGGCTGTGCGCCGGGCAATCCGGGCGCCACCGACCTGACGACGGGTGGCGATGGCGGCGGCGGCGGTGGTGGTGGGGGTCAGTCGGGGGGAAACGGAGGAACGGAGATCGTGATGACCAAGTCGATCGCCGGTGGCACCGGTGGACCGCGCTGCGTCGTTGCCGAGCTCGAACCGTTACTGGGTGGCGGTGGTGGTGGTGGTGGCGGTCGTGGGACGGCACCGCAGGGGGCGTCGGGGGGTGGCGGCGGCGGAGCGTTGCAGATCACTGCGTTCGGAGCGATCACGATCATCGGCTCGATCGTGATGAGCGGAGCCGGCGGGGAAGGCGGCACGCGGGACCCTGCGACCGCCAATGGTGGCGCCGGTGGTGGTGGCGGCGCGGGTGGGTCGGTCCTGCTCGAAGCACCGCAGCTCACGATCTCCGGCACACTCGCCGCCAATGGCGGTGGTGGTGGTGGCAGCTCGAACGCCCTGATCGGCGGGCAACCGGGAGCGAACGGCGGGATCGGAACCGTACCTGCAGCGGGTGGAGCGGGGGCAGGTGCGGCGGGAGCCGGTGGCAACGGTGGCGCGATCGGCGTGGAACCGGAATCCGGCGTCAGCACGTCGAACGTGAACGCGGGGGCGGGTGGCGGCGGTGCGGGCCGGATCTTTCTACGCTCCTCCGCACTGCCAGCGCTCGCGGGTGCGGCGATCAGCCCGGCGCCCGGTGTCGGCCAGATCCGAACCCGGTAGTCAGTTCCGGCATCGCAGCGGAGCGATCTCGCACGGATCCTTCTCGCGCACCGGCGAGGTCGGTCGTGCCTTGCCAGGACCTTGGACCACGGGGCGCTGGGCCAGGCAGGCGCGTTCGATCGTCGCCGTGACCTTCGTCGTGGCCCCGCGGTTGGCAACGCGGAACGGCGTCAGGTGCTCGACCGAGATCCACCGCTTGTCGTCGAGCTTGCGGAAGCTGCCTTGAGTGGCGCCATGCGCCAGCACCAGGAACAGGTTCGCGGCGATGAAGCGGTGCTCCGGTCTCGACGGGACGCACAGGTTGACCGTGAGGGTGGTGGTCTCCACGAACACCCGAAGCCGTGGCGAATCGGTCGCGCCATCATCGCTCACCAGCAACGACTTCGCTCGCACCAGCGCGCGCTCGAGATCTTCCGTGGCGGGATACAAGTAGCGACCGCAATATTGAATGCGCTCGTCATCCATCCTCGTGTTGTACGCGGCGGACGAGACATTGGTTCTTCGCGTACGTGACGTTCGAAGCACGCGACGTCAGCGCTGACACTCGAGCGGATCGATCTCGCAGGGATCCTTGCGCGGCGCGGGCGCCAGCGGCCGTGCCGCGGGCATCGGTGTGCGCACGATGATGCCGACGTCTCGGCAAACACGCTCGATCGGAATCCGGTGGGTCGCGGGTAGCGCACTGTAATAGTCGAGCGCGACACCACGCTGCTTCGCGTTGCACGCAGCCAGCGCGCATTGTCGGCGCTGCTCGACGGACGGGGCGGATTCCGCGACGCAGAGCTGGACGGTCCCGACCCAGTCCGACGCCTCGAACGCATCGCTGATCGTGCGCTGGACGGTTCGGTCTTCCAGTGGAGACACCGTGGGTATCGGCGCCGTCGGTGGCGGAGCCGCCGCAATCGCGACACGGGCCGCCGGTGGCGGGGCGGGGCGTTCGGTTGCCACCGAGCCCCTGCGGTTCCGGTCGATGAACAGTACGATCAACAGCATGACCGCCACGCTACCGAGGCCGATCGAGATGAGGAAAGGGACGTTGCGCGCGGGCGCTGCTGGCAGCGACGGGATCGCTACAAGCGGCGGCAGCTCGGAGACGCCCTCGGAGCCTCTGCGTGCCCTGATGGCCGGAGCTCGCTCGAGCTCCTCGGCCAGCGCGAGCTCCGACAGATTCGCGGTACGGAGCGAACGAGGTGCCTCGCCCGTGATCGTCATCCGGGTGGCCTCTTGATCGGAGAGATCCTTCCAGGGCTCGTCCCGCTCCCCGAACAGGTCACGCATCATGCGTCCCATCGCGGTCGACGACAGGATGAGGTGCTCCGCGGCGGCGATCTCCTCCAGTGCCTCGAGCATCTCCGCAGCGGTGGCGTAACGATCCTGTGGATCCTTCTGCATCGCCCTGGCAAGGACGGCGTCCAGCGCGGGGGAGATGTCGTCTCGAAACTGCGACGGCGGAGGTGTCGGCTCGTTCACGATCGCGTTCATCGTGTTGAAGTCCGAGTCACGACGATACAGGCGGCGCGTCGTGAGCATCTCGTGCAACACGATGCCGAACGAGTACAGGTCGCTGCGCCGGTCGATCGGGCCCGTCCGGCATTGCTCGGGGGACAGATAGCCGATCTTTCCCTTGATCGTGCCGGCGAGCGTCTCCTGGTTCTGCACGGCCTTCGCCACGCCGAAGTCGAGGAGCTTCACGGTACCCTCGTAGCTGACCATCACGTTCGACGGCGAGACATCGCGATGTACGACGCCAAGCGGCACCCCGTACGGGGTCATCCGCTCGTGCGCGTGGTGAAGCGCGGCGAGCGTACCGACCGCGATGTGAAGCACCAGCGCGACCGGAAGCGTGCGGCTCTGGGTGGAGAGCCGCTGGAGCACGGCGCGCAGGTCTTTTCCATGCACGTACTCCATCGTGAAGAAGTACGAGCCCGCGAGGATGCCGACGTCGAGGACCTGCGCGATGTTCGGGTGCTGGAGCTGCGAGGCGAGGCGCGCCTCGTCGAGGAACATCTTCGCGAAGGCTGGCTTTCGCGCGTGCTCGGCGAGCACCCGCTTCAGCACGACGTGCCGGACGACCCCGGCGATCGATTCGGACCGCGCGAGGAAGATGTCGGCCATCCCGCCGCCCGTGAGTCGGCCCAGGATCGTGTAGCGGCTCGAGGTCGTCCCCTCCTGGAGCGCGGCTTCCATGTCGTTGTCCCCGGTACTCGGTTGCGAGTGTGTTGGCTTCACCGTGGGTGACGGCTGTGGTGCGAACGGCACCCGACCGCGATCGGGAAGGCGTGCGTCGAGCATGGTGAGCTTTTACTCGGCATGCGCGTCATCGCCTCCTCGGCCACGTGACGTCTCGGCGCCAGGACCGGGCCCGCCTTTGCTCAGGGCGAGCGGGCCGTCCGCCGTGCACCGCGCACGACGCGCCTCTCGGGTGGCGTGATCATCGATTCGATCTCGACGATCAGTGGCCACCACGATGCGACCACGATGCCACCACCGGGCGTGCAAGCAGCGCTGCACGGCGAACCAGACGAAGTGGCGAGCTACGAGAACCGGTAAGGTCCTCGCTCAGTTCTGCGGGTACGCAGTCCAGCCGACGGTCCAGTCGGTGGCGCCGACCGCACCGATGAACGTCGCGGACGTGTCGAAGAAGCCGTCGTTCGGGGGCACGGCGCCTCCGGTGAGCGCCGCCGCATTCGCCGCCAGCTTGAAGTCGGGCGCGGTGCGGTTGATCGCTCCGGCCGTCAGCCCCGGATCCACGCCCATCTGATCGTTGTGTGCGGCGTTGATGTACATGCTCTCGTCGATGTCGACGCCGGTCGCCTGCGGCGGCGGGAGGTTGGTGGCGGTGGTGTCGTTGCCAAAGAACATCGAGTTCTTGATCTCGAGCTTCCCCGCCGTCAGCTGGGCCTGCGTCTCGGCGTCGCGGAACTCCGGGCCCTGCGGGAACCCGTAGAACAGCTGGTTGAAGTAGTGACCCGAGGTGCCGCGGCGCAACACGGCCGCGAAGCTCTTTTGGCCCGTGTACGCGTGATCGCCGATCAGGGTGGCGTTGTAGACCGTCGGCTCCGTGCGCGGCGTGGCGTTGTACGAGGTCGCCGTGCCGTGGTTGTCGGACTCGTAGCCGTTCGTGGCCTCACCCAGCGTCGGCGGGTGGGAGTTGTTCTGCACGATCAGGAACTGCGCCTTGCCGACCCAACCGTTGTCGGTGTCGAAGCCGTCGTCCTGGTTCTGGGACGACACGATGTGCTTGACGTTCACCGTGCCGCCGAAGATCTCGATACCGTCGTCCGAACCGCCATGGAGCTGAACGAAGTCGACGGTGGTGCCGGAGCCGACGCCGCACAGCGTGAAGTTGTTGAACTCGCGCGATTCGACGAAGTTGAAGCCAGCGAACTGGATCTGGACGTACTTGATCGTGCCGCTGTTATCGGCGGGGTTGGTGCCGCCGAACTTGCCTTCGGGCATCGAGGTGGTGAAGGCCTCGTAGGTCGCCTCGGGGTTGCCCGGAGGGGGCAGCGCGTTCACGTTGATCGGCGCGGCGCCGAGCACGAGGAGGCCACCCCAGAACCCGGCGGTGCGCTGCCCGGCAGGCTGCGCGGTGGTCAGGAGGATCGGCTTCGCGGCGGTGCCGATCGCGTTGATCTTCGAGCCGCGCGTGATCACCAGCACCGAGCCCTGCTCGCCCTGGATGACCGTCCCCGGCTCGATGGTGAGGGTGGCGCCGTTCTTCACGAACAGCTGCTTCAAGCGCGGGATCACGTAGGTGTTCTTGGCCAGGAGCGTGGTGTCGGCGGTGATGTCCGCGTCGAGCCGGATCACCATTCCACCCTGCGGCGTGTCGATGGGGATGGCCGGTGCGTCGATCGGGGGGTTGTTGTTGCCGGCGTCATCGCCGCATGCCGCGGCGCCGGCGAACAGCAGGCTAGAGAGTAGGGCGATGCAATTCTTCACGTGAAACTCCTTGTTCATTCGATAGTCATCTCGACGCTACCGACCACGGTAACGCCGACTTTGTAGGCGAAGATCTCGACGTCGTTCTGCGTTCGCACGACCCGCTGGTCGAGCAGGTTCGAGGCCGACAGCTTGAGGCGGATGTCGTGCGGCATCGGCTGGCTGAGCGCGAGGTCGAGCCGGTGAAACGGCTCCTCGTAGACGTTGCCTGCGCCGCCGGTGCCCACCTCTTCGATGCGACGACCGAACGCGTTGTAGAGCACGTCGACGCGCGTCTTGCCAGGGTTCGACTCGTAGCCAAGGCCGAGGTTCGCGACGTACGGGGACTGGCCCTGCAGCGAGCGGGTCATGGTGTCGACCTTGATCTGCGAGCCGATCACGCTGAGGTTGCCGCCGATGGAGAACTCGGAGAGCGCGCTCGAGAGGCGCCCCAGCGAGAGCCGCGCTTCGAGCTCGACGCCATAGCTGTTCGCGCTCGGGGTGTTCGAGAAGCTGACGTTCTGGCCGTCGCCGGCCTCTTCGACCGTGCGCTCGATCGGCTTCACGAAGTGCTTGGCGAACAGGCTGGCCGCGATCACCTCGCTGTCGCCGAGGAACGTCTCGAAGCGGAGGTCGCCGTTATGAATCTTGGTCTCCTCGAGACCCGGGTTTCCACCGATCGCGCGGCGGCGGATGTAGTCGTAGTAGAGCGCCGGTGCGATCTCGCGGAAGTTCGAGCGCGCCACCGTCATGCCGTAGGCCGCCCGCACGTTCGACGAGCCGGTCACCGCATAGACCGCGTTCAGCGACGGCAAGATGTCCTTGTCGTCGTGCACCGTGTGCTTCGTCTTCGGTGCCATCAGATCGATGTTCGATTCGAGGCCGACGTCGAGGTTGGACGCCTCGAACCGCGCGCCGCCGATCAAGCGCAGCTGCTTGATCGGGTTGACGTCCGCCATCGCGTACGCTGCGCCGACCGTGCGCGTCGCCTGATACCCGTCCGTCGGCAAGGTCGCCTCGTACATCGACATCGCGATGCCGGCGTTCTCGGGCGAGAACGCGACGTTTGGATCCTCGTAGACCATGGCTCCCGACACGTCGAAGTGGAACCGGCGCTGTTGATACTCGCGCTGGCTGTGCTGGACCGAGCCGCCGACCTTGAGCTTGACCAGCTCGAACGGCAGCCGGATCGCCGCGCCGCCGCCGACCGTGGTGTCCGAGAGCTCGCCGAACTGGCGCTCGGCCGTGCCGACGCCGTTGCTGATCGCGAACCGACCATCGGGCGTCTGCGCGCGAAGCAAGTCGCGAGTGTCGGGCTCGTGTTGCTGGACCCGCGCCACGTTGCCCTGCCACTCGAGGATCGCCTTTGGAGCGAGGCGGTGCTCGCCGATCAGCTGCGTGAACAGCAGCTCGCGCTGGAGGAACTGGAGCCGCGTACGGTCGATGACCGAGCTGTTGTTCTCGGTCCCGGTGACCTGGCTCGCCGAGATGTCGGTGGAGTGGGAGTACAGGTTGAACAGGTCCAGCTTGTGACCCGAGCGCGGAGTCCAACCCGCCGACGCGATGCCGCTGAGGCTCGCCGTCTCGGTTCCCTGCGCGTCGTCGAGCTGCATCACCGACGGCTGCCGCTCACCGGAGGCATCCTGGCCGCCCACGCGCTCGATGTGGGAGTTGCGGCGGTTATACCCGTGGCCGTAGCTCACGCTGCCGAAGTAACCGACCCGCTGACCGGAGAGCTTCAGCGTATCTCCAAGGTTGGCGCCGAGCGATAGATTGGGGCCGACCCTCTTGCGTTCGACCTGCCAGTTGTTCTTGAACGCCGCGACCTGCGCGTTGCGCTGATCCTGCGGGAGGCTCAGCTCGCCTGCGAGCTTGGTGCTCGGGATCGACGTCGGAAGCTTTCGATCACCGTCGTCGAAGCCGAGGACGTCGAGGCTTCCGCCAGCTTGTGCATTCTGGGTGCGGAACGAGCTGAGCGAGTTGTTCGCCGCCCCGACCTTTGCCTTGAACGTGAACTTCGTCGGGTAGCTGCGGGTCTCGATCCCGAGCGCGCCGCCGGCGAAGTTGCCGGGCATGTCGGGCGAGAACGTCTTGTTGACGGTGAGGTTCGTGATCAGCGACGACGGAAACAGATCGAGCGGCGCCGCCGGAACGTCGGGGTCGGGGCTCGGCAGTGGCACGCCGTTGAGCAACGTGAGCGAGTAGCGGCCGCCGAGGCCGCGGATCACGATGTACCGGTTGTCCTGGATCGTCGCCGCCGGCATCCGCTTCGCGGCGTCCGCGCCGTTGCTGTCGGGCGATCGCGAGATCTGCTCCGCACTGATCGCGTCGCTGACCGTCGCCGAGGCACGTCGCTCGGCGAGGAGCGCCGAGGCCTTGTGCGTATCGATCGTGTCGTAAACCTCGATCGTCTCTTCTTGCGCCTTCGCCGCGACCATCGCCAGGGACACGTCGACCGAGACGGTCTTGTCGGCAGCGACCACCACGGTCCGCTTCTGCTCGACGTATTCGGGCGTCGAGAACTCGATCGTGTACGTTCCAGGCGCGAGCTGCAGCGTGAAGGTTCCGTCGAGCTCGGTGACGAACGTCTGGTCGCCGCCGGCGCCCTTGACACTGATCGTCGCGGCCGGCATGCCCTCCTTCGACGCGGTGTCGATCAGACGGCCCTTCACGGTCCCGTTCGGGCCCGCATCCGCGGGCGGTGGCGTCTCGGCCGGCGGTGGCGTCACGGCGGGCGGCCCTCCCGGTGTGGGCCCTCCCGGCGTCGGTGCACCGTCCGGCGAAGGATTCGCGGGAGGCGCGTCAGGCGCCGGCGCCTGTGCGTTTGCGATCGCGCCCGCGGCGAGGATCGCGGTGAACAACAAGCGAGATCCGATGCGCATGAAGCGAGACATTTGTCACCTCCCGAGGCTGGTCGATGTGGAGCGCACCATACGGAGGGACCATGTCGAGTCCATGCTCGGATCCGTGACTTGACGGAAACAAACACCGCTGCGATCTACGCACGTGATGTCACTTCGGCTCTTCGGTGACGTTCTCGTCGCAAGCGCGACGTGATGCTGTCACTCCGGCAACGCGTTACCGTGCGGTCGTGACCGACGGTGCGGCAGTTCACACAGCTGCGGGCGGTTGTCCGGTGACATGACTGCGTGCGATGTTATCGGCACATGCACGTTCGATCGTTTGTTGTCTGGCTCTTGGCACTGGCTCCGGTGGCGGTGGCAACGTCTCGGTCATCTCGGATGCCGGTGTTGGAGACGGTCCAATGGCCGATGCCAAGCCGATCACCTCATGCACCGCGAACGCATTTGTCGACTGCGCTGGCTCCGTCGCTCGCACGTGCAATGGCACAGGTGATGGCTCGGTCGACATGGACTGTGGTGCGTCGGGATGCAATGCGAGCGCGAAGCGGTGCAACGTGTGCGTTCCCGATGCGCCGAGGTGCAACGGGAACAACGTCGACCGTTGTGGAGCCGATGGCCTCCCCGGCGCGAGCGAGACGTGTAGCCTCGCGTGCCTCGCGACGCCAACGGCGCATTGCCCGCACATCCAGCCGAACTATCAAGCTCTCGCAGCTGTGTGCGATGCGCCGGCGGCACTCGGCGCTCTGGACATCACGGCCAACCAGGCGATCGACACTGCTACCACGAGCAAATGCACTGGCGGCGTGTTGTCACAGACAGGCGGCCCGGAGATCTGCGTGGTTCGCAACACGACGATCAGGGTCGCGGCCGGCGTCACCCTGAGCTCGACCGGACCACGTGCCCTCGCACTGGTTTCGGATGGTGCGCTGACGATCGATGGTGTGCTCGACGTCGGCGCGAATGGCTCCGCAAACGGACCGGGCGGTGGCACGCCGCGGTCGGGCGGATTGCCGAGCCAGGACGTCGGCGGTGGCGGTGCGGGATTCCAGACCGCGGGTGGAAACGGTGCGGGTGCTGCGAACGGAGGTCCCGTCGGGACGGACCCGGCGACCCTGATCTATCTCGCAGGTGGAGCCCGATCCAATGACGGCACGGTGGTCGGTTCGGGTGGTGGTGGTGGCGGCATGACGCTGATCTCGTGCCGGGGTGCCGTGGTGATCTCGTCGACGGGAATCATCGATGCGGGCGGCGGCGGTGGGCCAGGTGGCATCGATCCGATCAGTGACGACAGCGGCGCGGTTCACTTCTCCGGGGGAGGTGGTGGTGCCGGCGGAAATGTCGTGTTGCAAGGGGCGGCGATCACCGTGAATGGACAGGTGTTCGCGAACGGTGGCGGCGGCGGCGGCGGGACTGCGGTCGACTCGGATGGCCTTGCCGGTGGTGATGGCACGCGCTCTGCCACGGTGGCCGCGACCGGTGGAGAGAGCGGCGGCTGCGGATTCGCCGCCCGAGGTGGCGCAGGTGGGCGCGCAGGCGTGGCGCCCGGAGCAGGACTGCCGGCGCCCCTGCCAGGATCCTGCTCGGCCGGTGGCGGTGGTGGCAGCGTCGGTTTTCTGCAGACGTACACGCCGGTCGGCGTGACGCCCGCGCTCACCCCGGTGGGGGTCTCCCCTGCGTTCGGGACAAACCACACCGTTCCCACGAAGTAGAGCGCGAACGCAGACGGCGAGCGGCGCGCACGCTGTGGCCGCTGCTACGGTCCCTTACCCGAACGTACATCCACCGCGGCCTCACCGAGGCGCTGCATGAGCTTGCGCTCGCGGCGCAGCGGGACCCAGTCGTAGATCAGCGCCTCGACCGGTCGCCACATGACCACCCAGCTCAGGATCACGAGGCCCTCGCGCGCGACGCGCTGGAGGCGGCTGGTGCGCTCGTCGAGCAGCTCCGCCGCCCCGAGCAGCACGACCAGCAGGGTGACCCCGAGCACCAGCGCGATCTGACCGGTGCGCCGCTGACGACGATGCCTGCGATCGAGTCGCTCGATCTCGTAGGCGAAGTGCGCGCGATAGCCGGTCACGATCTCGTCGGCGCTGCACGGCTGCGCGATCCACACCACGATCCGCAGCGCTCCGAGCGAAGCCAGATCCTCGCCCGCTGCGATCAGATACTCCACGAGGTCCGGATCGAGGTCGCGCTCCCGGAACGGTGCCGGATCGCGGTTGTCGAACAGCTGCTCGATCGTATTGAGCCGCACGTCGACGCAGTGCACGCCGTCCTCGATCCGGTAGCGCGGGTTCCCGGCCATCTCGGAAGTCTCGCCGATCCGCGGTGCGGCCACGGCGTCGTGCCGAACGAATCGTGCGGAACCGGCCACCTGCCTGGAGCGCCCGCGGCCCGGCTGTCACGGATGCACCGATCCGCGGCACGCCAGATCCGCGAGCGCGACACGGTTCTAGCGAACGCGTCGCGAACATGTGGCTCGTGCGCCCGCGCAGCTTCATCAATCCGATACGTGACGCCGTCACGATCGTGCCAAGGAGGTCCCGATGAACCACTACACGATCCGTTCGTTGACCACGGATGACTTCGCGGCACTGGCGACCCTCGAGAGCGACGTGTTCGGTGCGATGGGCGAAGACCTGCTGTGTCCGCACTACCTGCGGCTGTGCACCGAGATCTTCGCGAGCTCCTGCTTCCTGGCGCTCGACGGTGATCGGCCGGTCGGGTACCTGCTCGCGTTCACCCGCGGCCGCGAGGTGTTCTGCACGACGCTCGCCGTGATCCCCGAGTACCAGCGTACGCGGGTCACCTTGCAGCTGATCGGCGCGTTCGTTCGCCACGTTATCGACGAGGCCGAGGTGTGCTGGTTCACGGTCAAGGAGGACAATGCGCCGGCCCGTGCGCTGCATCGCATGCTCGGCGCTACCGAGGTCGGCCGTCGCCGCGACTACTACGGGCCTGGCGACGAGCGGCTGGTCTCCAAGATCGATCGCGCCACGTTCGATCGCATGCGCGCCAAGTACGAACGCCTCGGGTTCGTTGCCGCGCGCGTCGCGGAGGCCGCGTGATCGCGAAGCTCGCCGGGGTCGCGCTCGACGCACGGTATGCGATCGCGCTCGCGGGTGATTCGCGGGCCCGGGCGACCGCATCGCGCTGGATCGCCGCGAACGCGATGGCGACCAGCTCCGTTCGCGTGAGCGTGCGTGGCGGGTTGCCGCGCGCGCCCGGCGTGTTCTCGGTGACCGCTCCGTGCTTTGCTGGCCTGCTCGCAGCGCTCGCCGCGGTACCAGCGCTGATCGATCCGACGACCATCCCGCGCGGCTGGCGGCTGGCACTCGCCGCGCTCGGAGTTCCGTGTCTCGATCGCTCCGCGGCGTCCGCAGTGGCGGAAGGGGCGTCGGTATTCCTGCTCGGTCGCTCGGGTGGAGTTCCGCTGCTGATCGGGCAGGAGAGGGCCGGATACTTCGTCCAGGCGATCTGTCCGGATCGCTTGCTCACCGCGTGACCCGGGACCTGCGCAGCTCGGAGCAACTGCTCGCCATCGAGCGCCTCGCGGCCTCGTGTCCGGCGTCGGTTCGCGAGCTGGCGCGCGTCGAAGGCCTGCCGATCGTAGCGTTCCAGTTCGGCACCCAGCGGTCATCTGCGCCGGTGCTCGTGGTCACCGGAGGCGTGCACGGGCTCGAGCGGATCGGCACCGATGTCGCGATCGCGTTTCTGTCCTCGCTGGTGACCCGGCTCGCCTGGGATCAGGTGCTCCACGACGCGCTCGCGCGGTGTCGGGTCGTGGTGCTTCCACTGCTCAACCCGGTCGGTATGATGCGCGGGCAGCGCGCGAATGGAAACGGCGTGGATCTGATGCGCAATGCACCGGCGCACCCGCTCGGCGGGACGCCGCTGCTCGGGGGACAGCGGTTGTCGTCGCGGCTGCCCTGGTACATGGGGCCGGCCGGTGCGCCGATGCAGCCGGAAGCCGCGGCGTTGCTCTCGCTGGTCGAGGCCGAGACGTTCGCCTCGCCGCTCGCGATCGCGCTCGATCTGCACTCGGGATACGGGTTCACCGATCGGCTCTGGTATCCGTACGCACGCACACGCGAGCCGATTTCCGACTTGCCGGCGATGGCAGCGCTCGGACGGCTCCTCGACGACACGCTCCCGAATCACGTCTACACGTTCGAGCAGACCGCGCAGGCCTACACGATCCGCGGTGACCTCTGGGATCATCTCTACGATCTCCGACGCGCCGCGGGGGGCGGGGTGCTGCTCGCACTCACGCTCGAGATGGGGTCGTGGATGTGGGTGCGCAAGAGCCCGCTGCAGGGACTCTCGACGCTCGGTCGGTTCAATCCGGTGGTCCCGCATCGTCACCGCCGCACACTGCGGCGGCACCTCCCGCTGCTCGAGTTCCTGCTGCATGCGACCGCGTCGCACGCGGCATGGCAGCCCAGTTAGCGGCCGAGCGCCATCAGCGCGAGCATCTCCCATACCAGCTGAGCGGCGAGGTGCGAGGTCAGATCCGCGTGATCGAGCGGTGGGCAGACCTCGACGACATCGCCGCCGCACAGGTTGATCCCGACGAGACCGCGCAGCAGCGCGATCGCCTCGCGCGAGCTGATCCCACCGGGGACCGGCGTACCGGTTCCGGGTGCGAACGCGGGGTCGACTGCATCGACATCGAACGACACGTAGGTCGGTCGCGATCCGATCCGCTCGCGGAGCTCCGCACACACCCGCCGCGGCGTGCGATCTCCGATCTCGTCGGCGCTGATCGCCGTGTGACCGCGGGCGCGGACGAGCGCATCGTCGGTCGCGGCTCCGCGCGAGCCTCGCAATCCGAGCTGGTACAGCTGGCCATCGGCGATCAGGCCCTCGGCGATCGCGTGGCGAAACGGTGTGCCGTGATGGAAGTCCTCGCCCCAGATGTCGGCTGTCGAGACATCGAGATGCGCATCGAACTGGATCACCGCGACGGGCCCATGGCGCTTGGCGAGCGCGCGCAGCACGGGGAGCGTGATCGAGTGGTCGCCTCCGACGATCACCGGGACGACCAGCGCCGCGCACAGCTGTCGGATGTGCGCCTCGATCTCGTGGCGCATGGCCTCGCGGTTGAACGGAGGGAACACGATGTTCCCACCATCCACGCAGCGCAGCCGCGAGAACACGTCGATCTCGTGCGATGGGTGATGGCCCTGGATCAACGCGGAGACGCGGCGCACGTGAAATGGCGCGAGCCTGGCACCGGGCTGATACGTGGTGCCCCCGTCGTACGGGATACCGAGGACGGCCACATCGGCGTTCGCGATGTCAGGCGAGGCGGGCAGCCGAAAGAACGGGGTCTGGCCATGCCGAAGGTAGTTGATCGCGGAGTCCTGCATCGGTCCACCTCGTGAGGTCGAGCATGTGAGAGATCACGCCGCGAGCGCGCGCGGCCATTGCTTCTGCGCTCTCGCCGGTGCGCGCGTGCATCGGCGAGCCAAACACCACCGCGACCTCGACTCGGGACTTGCCCGCGGTGCGAAGGTAGTGCGGGAAGAACGTCGCGCCGTCGAACCAGGCCATCCGTGCGTCGCGATAGCGAATCGCGACCGGGACCACGGGAACGCCGAGCCGGCGCGCGATCCCGAAGCTGCCGCGCCAGAACGGAGCCACGGCGGAGCCATCGGTGGTCGTGCCCTCGGGGAAGTTCAGGATCGAGACGCCGCAGCTCAAGAGGTCGTGGATCCGGAACAACGCGCGCACCCGAGCCATCGGATCCGCGCGGGGCACGAACACGGCACCGAGCGCCGCACCGATCGCGCCGACCACCGGCCAGCTCAGGACCTCGGCCTTGGCCACTGGCAGGGCGGGGGAGATCGGCAGGATCGCGAGCGGGTCGAGGTAGCTGACGTGGTTCGCGACGATCAGCGCGGTCGAGCGTGGGATCGGTCCACGAACGGTCACCTGGAGGTCGTGTGCCCGCGCCACGGTTCCCAGCGCGCCGGCGAGGCGATGGGACGATGCACGAAGATCTCGCGGCGGCGCCATCCGCACCGAGCCGAGCTCCGCGAGCGCGGTGTACAGGCCACCAGCCACGTGGCGTGCCGTCGACAGAGCTCTCATGATTCCACCGTGGATCGCCAAGGCAACGCGACGCTTGCCCCCACGAAACTTGATCGCAACAGCGCGATGGCGACGTTGCATGTGACGGTCTCGTCGCACCGAGGTGACCGGAGCGATACCAACTCCGTCACACGAGCGTTGCGAAGCTGAACGCGTACGGTCACGCCGCTCTTCTACGGTGAAGAGTGTACGCCTTGACCGCCGACGATCTATCGCTGCCGATCCAGCCGCTCCACGTGACCGTGGTGTCCATCGTCACGACCTCGTCGACCCAGCAGCTGGTCAACGAGCTGCGCCGCGACTCGATGCGGGTCGAGGTCGTCACCATGAGCGTGCTCGACGAGCCACCCGTGGATCCGGTCTACGTGATCAGCCTCGATCCGTCGTTCGCGAAGATCCTCGCGGAGCGGTTCGTGACCTGGGCGTCCACCGATCTGCATGCGGGGCTGATCGCGGTGGTCGAAGATGGGAGCCCGGCCGACAACGAGATCCTGCTCGCCGCCGGGTTCGATGATGTGGTCTCGGCACCGTTCAGTGCGCGTGAGCTGGTGGCCCGGGTGCGCGCGGTGCATCGCCGCGTCCACTGGAAAGGCGTCACCAATGGTCGCCTGCGGTTCGGCGAGCTGACGCTCGACCTCTATGGCCGCGAGCTGTGGATCCACGGCAAGACGATCTCGCTGACGTCGATCGAGCTCGCCGTGCTGCGCGAGCTGATCAAGGCCCGCGGTCGGCCGCTGTCCCGCGCGGACCTGCTGGATCTGTCGTGGGGCGAGGGCGACCTCGAGGTCTCCGAGCGCGCCGTCGATAACGTCATCCTGCGACTGCGTCGCAAGCTCCCGCGGCCCGATCTGATCGAGACCGTGCGCAGCGTCGGGTTCCGGATCGCGCCGCGCGGCGAGTGACTACTTGGTCGCGGGCTTCGCGGGCGCCGTGTCGGCGGGCTTCGCGGGCGCCTTGTCGGCGGGCTTGGTGTCGGCCTGCTTCGCGATCACGAGCTCCTTGAACTTCGCGTAGTTCGCCTTCGGCACGATCTTCTTGGTGAGCAGCTGATCCTTCTTCGCGTACGGACGGCCCGCGATGATCTTCTTCGCGTACGCGTCGCCAACGCCCGGCAACGTGATCAGCTGATCCTCGGTGGCGGTGTTGAGATCGACCGGGTCGGCCTTCGGCGCGACGACCTTGTCGGGCTTCGGCGCGACGACCTTGTCGGTCTTCGCGGGTGCCGGCTTGGCCGGAGTCTGCGCCTGCGCCGCTGGGACCAGCAGGAGGGAGAGGGAGACAGCGAGACCGGCGAACATGCGGTGGAGCGTCATGCCGTCGACGTATCACGCGCGGCTGCGTGAGGGCCGACAGACGTCCAGGCGTTTTGCGCTACGTGATCGACTTCACGGTCTCGACGACGGCAGCGACGTGGCCCTTCACGCTGACCTTCGGCCAGTGCTTGACGACCTTGCCGTCCTTGCCGATCACGACGGTCGAGCGAATGACGCCCTTGAGCTGCTTGCCGTACATCACCTTGTCGCCCCACGCACCGTACGCCTCCATGACCTTGCCGTCGGCGTCGGTGAGCAGCGGGAACGCGAGACCGTACTTGTCGCGGAACTTGCAGTGCGACGCGATCGTGTCCTTGCTGATTCCATAGACCACCGCACCCAGCTTCGTGAGCGCGGGGACCGCCGCCGAGAACTCCTGCGCCTCGAGGGTACAGCCCGGCGTGTTGTCGCGCGGATAGAAGTAGATGACGACGATCTTGCCGGCATGGTCGCCGAGCTTGACCTTGCCGCCCTCGGAGGATTCGAGCGTGAATGCCGGTGCCTTCTTGCCAACTTCGAGCGTCATGAAGGCCCGCGTACCACGGCCACCCGGGTGCGTGGTAGATGAGGAGAGATGCGGGTCGTCGTCCTGTCCTTGCTGTTCACCGTGGTCGCTTGCCAGCGCGCCGATCAGGCACAGCGCTCGGCCGAGGTCAGCGCGGCCCAGGCGAACCTCGCGCCGCGTGGACCGTCGTCACAGGCGCAGCAGCCGGCGATGGCAGCGCCTGCCGCGCCCGCAGGATCGTGCTGCGGTGGTGGTGGCTCGTGCGGTGGTGGCGGTTCGTGCGGCGGTTCCTGCGGAGGCTCGTGCGGCGGTGGCGGCGCGGCCGTGCAGTGGCCCACCGTTCCGGCCGGCTCGACGTGGACCGAGATGCACGTCACCGGCATGCACTGCGGCGGCTGCGCTCGCCGGATCGAAGGCGCGCTCGCCAAGCTCGACGGTGTGCTCGGCGCCGAGATCGATGTCACGACCGGCATGGTCAAGGTCGCCACCGCGCGGGGCGTCGATGCCCGACACCTCGCGAAGCCCGCGATCGACGCGCTCGGCTACCGGGTCCAGTGATGCTACGCTAGTGCGGTGCCGCGCGCTGTCCTGCTCGTGATCGCGCTGGTCGGCGGGTGCGCAGCGCATCGCACGAGCGGCCCGTCATGGCCGAAGATGGCCGAGCACGCGAGCGATGGAGGTGAGAGCCTGGCGCCCCACAGCGGCGCCATCGCGATCGCCGCGGCATCGGGCCACAACGATGATGACGACATCAAGGTCGTCGTCGCACCCACCGCCACCACGCCGGCCGCGGCCGCTGCGACCACACCGGCCGCCGCGCCGACCACGACCTCGTCCGAGGATCCGCTCACCGTCGAGGAGATCACGATCGAGATCTCGGACGACTGAGCCGGCGACCAGACCTTCTGCAGGATGCCTCGGCGTCTTGGCGGCGCATCGTGCGAGCGCTCGATCAGTTCCCGATCTTGAAGCCGCCCTTGACCTGGATGCCGCCCTCGATCTTGATCGGCGGTGGCTTGGGGACGACGATCCGGACGGTCGGCGCGTCGATCCTGACCTTCACGTCCGCGCCCGCGCCCGCGCGAACGCCGGCGCCTGCGTTGCCCACCGCGGCTTCGCCCGCACGAACCTTCGCCCCAACGCCCGCTCGCACGTCGGGCACCCTGACCACGACCTTGGTCTTCACGTCGGGGACGCGCGCATCGATCTTGCCGCGCACGTCCGCGCCACCGTCAACGTGAAAGCGTGCACGTGCGTTCGCGGCAGCCGAGAGGTCCGGTGCGCCGACCCGGATCTTCATCCCGACCGGGATGGTCCAGAGCGCGCGCAGCGAGGCGCGGGGCTCGGGCGGCTTGATCTCCAGGTGAGTCTGGTAGTTGCCGCGGACATCCGCGCCGAGGAACGCGGTCCCACGCAAGGTCGGCGGGCGCACGTACCACGCCATGTTCGCGCGCGGGGGTGCAGCGGCCACCGCGAGCTTCGCATTCCAGTCGAGCGACGGTGCGGTGATCCACACCGGTCGGGTCGACGCGCGGTACTCGATCTCCGGCGCGATCCACACGTCCGACTTGATCCGCGCACGCATGGAGAGCGGATCGAGCTGCGGCGGCTCGACCTTGGCGTAGAACGCCGGGACGCTGATACCCACGAGCGGTGCGTGCAGCCGGCCCACCGGGTGATGCACGTAGTACTGCATGCGAAGCGGCTCGAGATATCCGGTCGCGGTGACCTCGAAGCGCTTCGGCCACAGCACCGCCGCATCGACGCGCGGTGCGACGGCAGACCACTTCGCCTCGATCACGTCGGGATGCCGAACGTACAGATCGGTGGCGAGCTCGGCGTGCGCAGCGTTCGCCCAGGTCAGGGCCTCGAGTCGACCGCCGAGCGCGAACGAGGCATCGATCGTGGCGGAGGCTTCGGGCAGGCTCGCCTGGTAGCTCGCGGTATCGCTCTTGTCGGCACTCGCGGCTGCCGAGGCCTCGAAGCTCGCCACCGACGTGGCCGCGGTGGACAGATCGGCGTACGCGTCGACCAGGCTGGTCTCGAGCTCCGCCATCGCCTTGGCGTGGCCATCGAACGCCGCGGCGATCTCGAGCTTGGCATCGGCGTCATCGCGCCACGCACCCCAGTCATCCGCGGGCCACACCGCCGGCGATGCGACGGTACCTCCGGCCTCGAGGAGGACCGCGTGTCCCATCGCCACGCGGACCGGTGTCGCTGCGAGCTCGGCGAGGCCGATCACGTCGACCGTTCCGCTCTCGATGCCGACCCGGACCTGACCGGAAGCGGCGACGCCAACCCCATAGACCGTGCCGCGCGTGACCACGACGCCCGCAGGCGTGTAGACGCGGAACGAGCCCTCGCCGGGCGTCCGCGGAGTCACCGTGAAGCGAGCGAGACCCGCGAGTACAGCGGCCGAGGACGCCGGATCCGCCGTTCCGTCACGGCTCGCGACGCCGATCGTGCTGACCTCCGCGACCTCGATCACCGTCTGGTCCGCGAGTGCGATGGTCGCCGTCGACTTCTCGCCGGTGCGCACCGCATCGCCTGGGTACAGCTTGGTGCCCTTCGCCGCGGAGGCGTACGCGGCCTCGCCCACACGTCGAACCTCGACGGTGCCGGTGACCGCCGCGATCGCGGCCGCCGGACCCTCCGTCGCATCGTGCTGGATCCCGCCGGCCTCGACCCCGACCGCGGCCGCCGATGCATTGGGTGCGTGGGGATTGCCTGCTGGCTTGCCCGCCGGAGGATCGCTGTTCGCAGGCTTCGCGGGACCTGCCTTGGTCCTGGCAGCTGGTTCCGGCGCAGGCGTGCCCGGATCTTTGTCCTCGCCCTTGTGACACGCACCCGCGAGGACCAGCACCAACGCTACCGACATCGATCGACGCATACGCTCCTCCTGTTTCAGGACCAGCGTGCACGTCGAGATGACGGGGGACAAGCCCGCGTCAGCGAGTGGAAGGTGAGCAAGCGCGGCGCCGGGGAAAACCGTACGCCACGCCGTGGCGCCAGCGCTCAGCTATGGGTCACTGGACGATGAAGCCGTT